>JAXMAC010000105.1:0-11297 GCA_046350595.1 Candidatus Brocadiaceae bacterium
ATCCGCGATGCCCATGTATTGAATGGCCCATTCCCGGAGGTTATTGTTACTGCCCCGACCATACGGGAACAATATCCTGTATTGCGGGTAATAGTGAAACAGGCGTGAAAATAGAGATCATCAAAAATTAATAAAGACTGACAATGAAGGTGTAATTTACCCTATCCTGAGGTATGGAGGAAATGTTTGTCGTTACAAACGTTCGGGTTGATTTCAAATTTGACAATGTGTATAAAATTAAATAGAATACACACGGAGGTAATACTCATGAAAAATGCTCAAAAAGTGAGAAAACAATTTATTCTTGATCCTGTTAAGTTAAAAGTTGTTAAGAAAATCATAAAAGCAAAAACAGATACTGATGCAATAAATATGGCATTGGATATGGTGATCGCAAATAGTAAAATAGAAAAAGCACTCATGTCAATAAAGGGAAAAGGAAATATAATGGATGTCTACCATAAGAATTCCGGCTAAAATAATTTTCGATACCTCAATATATATCCCTTTTATAAATAAGGGGATTTCATATCCGACAGGTGTGCCGCCTATTGATAGGGGAAAACAGATGATTTTCATGAGCGCTGTGGTAATTGAAGAACTTTATGCAGGTGCTTTTGATACCCAGTCTATAAAGCTTCTTGATAAATTGTATCTAACATTTGAAGGCCTTGACAGATTGATAATTCCCGATGCTGTTGATTGGCAAAAAACAGGAAAAATTATAGCAAAAATTGGTAGGAAGTACGGCTATGAAAGCATATTCTTAAAAATAACCAATGATGTTCTGATCTCTGTTTCTGCCCGAAGAATTGGCGCAATGGTAGTTACAAATAATATAAAGGATTTTTTAAAAATTAAAGAGTTTGTAGATTTCAAACTTTATCATGAATAAACACATAAATTTACTTCTCCTGGCAACGGAAAATCTGTTGCGGCATAGGGCCAAGACGATTGTCGTATGCCTATGTATTATTGCCATCCTTGCCCCCTTTATTACGGCTATTGCCATTTCAGAAGGTATCAGGGCACAATCGCATATTTCTGTTGAAGAAGGCGCTGACCTCTACCTGACCTTTGATGAATTTGGCAGAAATGCGGCCATTCCACTCAAATATTTGGATGAGATTAAAAAGACCTTTGGGGTGACAAAGGTAGTACCCCGCATTATTGGCCGGGGATTCTTACAAAATAAAATAACGGTTATTGTGGGTATTAAAAAAGAAGATATTCCGGAGTCCATTTCCTGTATCTCAGGGCGCATTATTGAAAATCCCAATGAGGTGGTTGTGGGATATGAACTGGCGAACTATTTTCATTTACATGCCGGCGACCAGTTCAGTATGCGGGGACAGCAGCGAAAGACCTTTACCGTTGTCGGCGTTTTTTCTTCAGACTCCGGCATCTGGGGGGCTTCCATGATCTTTATGTCCTTTAAAGATGCAGGGGAACTCTTTGGCAAACAGGATGTTGCTACGGACATGCAGATTTATACCCTTCCCGGTCATAACTCTGAAATTGCAACAGACCTTTATGATATACTTCAAAACGAGCCTTACAGAATACAGGATAAACACATGGTGGAGCTCTATTTTAAAAAAGGGTTTATGCTCAAGGAAGGCGTTTTTAGCGCCTTATATCTCGTAGCCTTTGCACTTGGCATACCTGCTATTCTGGTTGCATCAGGGTTTGGTTTATCAGAGCGAAAGAGGGAAATTGGTATTATGAAGGCAACAGGGTGGAATACCCTGGAAGTCCTGGAATTGATTTCCTTTGAACAGGTATTGATCAGCTTGCTGGGCGCTACCATTGCCATCATAGTATCAATTCTCTGGGTCAAGGTTTTTAATGGCGTATTTCTTGCTCAATTCTTCATTGCAGAAATATCGCTTCTTCCCCAATTTACCTTACCCGCCCGGTTTCTGCCTTTACCGTGTTTTCTTAGTTTCTTTTTTGCCTTTATTTTGACCATGGTGGGCAGTGTTTATTCCTCATGGCGGGCGTCAACCATACCACCGGTTATATCAATGAAATAGATATTTTTAAGTGTTGGGGCGAAGCACTTCAATAAATTGGCATAAATGCGTTCATACCAGAACTGGTAAATGCTTCACCCCTACGGGTGTTAAAAGCAGAATATGATAAGAACTGAAAACCTTTATAAATATTACAGCAGTCATGTACGCCATGAAGTGCGCGCAATCCAGAATATTAATTTAAGTATTCCCCGGAGTAGCTTTGTGGTATTTAACGGTCCATCAGGTTCGGGGAAAACGACCCTCCTTAACGTCATTGGCACCCTGGACAGACCAACTGAGGGCAGGGTATTGATGTATGGTGAGGATATTACCGCATTTTCAGATATAGCCCTTTCACGATTGAGGCGAGAGAAGATTGGTTTTATCTTTCAGGACTTTCATCTTATTCCCAGGCTCTCCGGCTGGGAAAATGTCTCCTATCCGCTTATTCCATTAGGCATTGATTCCAAAAAGAGGTATGAAAGGGCGCGGGAACTTTTAGAAAAGGTAGGACTTGGCGACCGGCTGGATCACACCCCGGAAGAACTGAGCGGTGGCCAGCAGCAGCGTGTTGCAATTGCGCGGGCGCTGGTAAATAATCCTGAGATCATCATTGCGGATGAGCCCACATCGAATATTGACGAAGAAACGAGCGGACACGTCCTGGAATTGTTGAGAGAACTCAAAGCCCGGGGTGTGACGATACTGGTTGCAACCCATGATACAGGTTTTGAAAAGGTAGCTGATGTAATTTATACAATGAAAAACGGTAAACTACTATGATTGTAAATATTTACACCCTTATAATGTTGTTTGTCGCTTTTGTATCTCTTTTTTTGGGCGTTTATTTGTTTTATTCAACTCTTAAGATGATTTATGGGTTTCAAAAAAACATATCCACAGAGACAAAAAGCAAGTTTGAACAAAAGGGGTATCTTATATTTCTTGTGGCTTGCGTGGCGCTTGCCATTCGTATGCTTGCCTGGCCATGGTTCTATTTTATGCTCCAGAGTTTTGTGTCCGAAGTGCCAGGCGCAATGTGCATGTTTGGCGTTACCCAGATACTGCCAAAGACCGTCATTTTTTTACAAATTCTAAAACCCATTGCCTTTTTTGTTATGGGCGGATGGTTCTTGTGTTATTACGTGGATAAATCTGTTCCTACTGCGCCCTTTGCAAAACGGATTTTATACCTCCTGTTCGCTGTCTGTGGTGTACTTCTTACCGATAGCATTACGGATATTGTGTATGTGTTTCGCATGAAACCGCTCATGTCCGTTTCCTGTTGCGCTACATTCTTTGATGTGCCCTTACGACCTTCAGCCATGATCCCACAGGCCATACTGGGAAGCCATTATGAAAAGATTTTATTTGTGCTCTATTATGTGACAAATATTATCCTTATTGTCTTATTATTTTTAACCCTTTCAAAAAAGTGGCGGTCATTGTCCCCACTCTTGAAAAAGATCATCCTTTATAGTCGGGCAGTAATTGGGGTTGTTAACATCCCTGTAGTAATCTTCTCTTTTTTCGAGATATTTGCCCCGAAAATTATGAAACTTCCCTATCACCATTGCATCTATTGCTTTATGGGGAATGGCACTGTGCCCGATGCGCCGGTTATACTTGGCTTATTCGTTATGGGCACCTTTGCAATCGGCTGGATGGGCATTTTAAAAATTATTTGTAAGCATGAAGCGGCGCAGAAAGTAACAGAGAGGCTTATTTTAAAGGTCAATAACTTTTCTGCCTTCTGTCTGCTGGCCTCTTTGATTATGGTAAATGTTCATTTGATCTTTGGTTAGACAAGATGACAAAAAAATTCTGGATAGGTATTGTAATTATTGTAATCGTTGCATTCATAGGCGTCGTGTACCAAAAATATTTGAAAAGTCCCCGATGTGCCTTCGATGATTCTGCAATTACGCCTATTTATGAAGTAGATATGGTACTCAAAGATAAATCTGTTCAAAAATATTGTTCCATCTACTGCGCAACGCAATGGTTTAAAATAAATGCCAAATCAGTTGACCATATATTAGTTACCGATGAAATAAGAGGCAATAAAATAGATTCCTATATGGCCTATTTTGTTGAAAGCGAACTCATTACCAATGAAACCAACGATAACCGCATCCATGTTTTTCAGCAACGTCAGGACGCCCTTACCCATGCTGAGAAATTTCACGGAACTATGACAGACGATCCATTTGTTGTTGATGAATAAAAAATTTGCTACAGAGACTCCGAGGCACAGAAAAAATACAGAAGATATGAAGTTTGGTTTCTGATGAATATTTTCCGAGCTTACTTCAAACCTTTAGAACCTATGCAAAAAGCCCACTGCCATGTCATTGCGAAGGAGGAACGACTGAAGCCGAAGTTGCGAGCCGAAGGCAAAGCAAACCCCCTGTTTTTAATTATGAGAGAAAGATTGCTTCGCTGTCGCTCGCAATGACGGGTTAAGGTTACACTGACCGATTTCTATCCGCACTAATAGCATGCAGTATACCATCAACAATGTCATTAAGTTAAGGATTATTTGATCAGAACAACCCCCTTTATCCCCCTAATGGGGACTTTTATGGCAGGTAGCTTAACTTAAAGATCAAAGCGGGTAGTGCATGTCATTGCAGGGGGCTTTTCCGAAGCAATCTTTCCACTTTTATAAGGGGAAATTGGTTGCGGCTATGCTGCGTTAGCTTATTTATGGAGACAGACGCCCCGCCGGGGCATCTCTACAGGGTTTTACAACAAACGCACAATTTTTTGACAGAAGTCTGTGAGGGTGTTGTCGCGTGCGCCCATAACGAGGATGCAGTCACCGGTGTTGAGTTGCTTTTTGATTTCAGGAATGATGTTGTCTCTTTCTTTTATAAAGAAGGCATTTTTACCAGCTGCTCTTACCCGATTAATAATATCGGCAGACGAGATGCTCATATCAGCCGTACCACCAGCATAGTAAATCTCTGGCATATAAAGGATGTCGTGCGATGAAAGCGCCTTTATGAATGCATCAACAAACTCTTCCTTCATGAAAATTGTAGGACCATATCCATGCGGCTGGAAGACGGCAATTACCCGTTTACAACCAAGTTTTACTGCATTAATCGCGGCCATGATTTTTTCAGGATTGTGTGCATAGTCGTCGATCACCTTTACTCCATTTACCTTTCCCACAATATCCATCCTCCGTTGCACCCCCTGAAACTGCCTGAGCGCATCGGCTGTCCGATCATCTTTAATATTAAGGCTTCGTGCAACTGCAATGGCCGCAAGCGCATTTGACACATTGTACATACCGGGCAAATTAATCTCAAAAACCTGCCCCTCTAAATCAAAAGTAGATTGAAACGGCTTGCATATTATATTTTTTGGACGTATATCAGCGCTATTGTTTATCCCGTAGGTAAGAATATTTTCGTGATCAAAATTCACCCTGTTCAGGTTTGGACAATCAACATTGAGAATAAGCGAACCACTAGTTTTTCGGGAAAATGTCTTAAACATTTCTGATACGATATCAATGGTCTTATGGTCTTTGGAGAGGCTCGTAAGAACGGATATTTTTGGGGTATACAGGACGATACTGCCGTCACTCTCGTCTGCCTCAATGGAAATAAAATCGGAGGCGCCTGTCTTTGCATTCCCCAAAGAGATCGTATTTACATAGTTCTTAATACATCCGCCAACGATAACGGTAGGCGATAAACCAGCCTGGTCGAGGATGTAGCCCACCATACAACTTACGGTAGTCTTGCCATTCGTCCCCCCTATTGCAATTCCATACTTTCTGTTAAACATCTCAGCCAGGAGGTCGGCGCGCTTAATAATTTTTTTATTTAATAAAAGCGCCTTTTTAATGTCGGGGTTGTCTTTTTCAATGGCAGAGGAAACGACTACATAATCTGTCTTTTCAGTAACGCTGGAACCATCCTGGTGGTAAAGTGAAATACCCTGCAACCTGAGTTTTGAAAATAAATCAGGAGTAATATGTTTATCATAGTTTCTGTCCGAGCCGCTGACAGTGTGCCCGCATTCATTGAGCACCTGGGCAATGGCGCTCATGCCAATGCCACCCACACCTACGAAGTGGTATGAATATTTTCTTGAGTCTTCCTTCACAAAAATTGAATTTTCTGAATTTTGAGATATTATTTATTAGGCCTTATAAAATGCGGAGTAATTTACCATTTCCAACGATGTATTTCAAGTTCTAAATTATGATGCACCCACACAAAAAAACCGGACCGCATTCAATTTGAATTGTCAAAATATTTCTCTTCATTCTTGACAACGCACATGATTCATTCTAAAATCATCTCTCTTCTTTTTACCTTTGTTACGGAAGGGAAAGCGTGGCTATATTAGGAAAACATATTATTTTAGAAATGTGGGGATGTTGCAGCGATATCATCGCCAACGTCGAAACAGTGAAAGAAACTCTCACGAAGGCGACCGAAGTAATACAGGCAACACTGGTAGATGTGGTATGCCATCAATTCAGTCCCTACGGAGTAACGGGCGTGGCTATCCTTGCCGAGTCGCATATCTCTGTTCACACCTGGCCGGAATACGGATATGCTGCGGCAGACATCTTCATCTGCGGAAATATCATTAACCCGCAAAACGCCGCTTCCTATATAACAAGGGCATTTCAGGCAAAAGAAACCTCCCATTTAGAGTTAAAGAGGGGAGATTTTTCGACGAGGGGAATCCATGAAGGCATCGTACAGGGGCAAATACATGATTCGCCCCTTCATTCCGGAATTTAGGTAAAACACCATGAATATTCAAGAAGAAAAACCTCCGTTACAATGGCTCGATGATTATTTTAATACTTATGAAATCCATAAACACGCATTTAAGAAAATAATACATCAGATTGAATCGGATATACAAAAAATTACCATAGTTGATACGTATAACTATGGAAGATGCCTTATCCTCGACAATGAATTCCAGTCTGCAGAGATTGATGAATTTATTTACCATGAGGCGCTCGTTCATCCCTCTCTTATTTTGCATCCCTGCCCTGAACGCGTGCTTATCATAGGGGGGGGCGAAGGGGCAACCTTACGTGAAGTACTCAGATATAAGACGGTTAAAAAGGCCGTAATGGTTGATATTGACAAGGAAATGATTGCGTGCGCGAAGAAATTTCTCCCCACGTTTCATGCCGGCGCATTTGACGATAAACGTACAGAACTTATTATCGGGGACGGCAGAAAATATCTGGAACGGACACAGGATCAATTTGACGTAATCATTATAGATGTAAACGACCCCATGGAAGGCGGTCCTGCTTCTATGCTCTTTACGGTAGAACTCTACCGGATTGCTGCCCAAAGACTCAAAAAAGATGGGATACTCCTCGTGCAGTCTGGCGCTGCATCCCTTACGGAGAATGAATCGTTTACCAGTATTTGTAACACCTTAAGCACGGTATTTCCTGATGTATTTCCGTATGTTACCTATATCTCCTCGTATGCGTTGCAGTGGGGGTACGCCATGGCAACCCATAACCCGGCCAATCTTGATATTACCGGGGCGGAGATTGATAACAGGGTTACTACGCGACTCACAAGTACGCTTCGTTTTTATGACAGCATTACCCATCACGCCCTCTTTAACCTGCCCAAATACTTGCGAACGGACATTCAGAAACAGACTCGTATAATTCGGGATCAAGAGCCGCTCCAGGAAAACTATCCCGGCATTCCTTTATAATAAGAGAAACCACAGATTCTACAGATGGAAAATATGACGTACAAGATAACGTATATCGGTAACGAAGTTTGTATCGTAAGACGATAGACGATGGACGATAGAGAAGAACAACCCAACTCATTGCCAATCTCTTTTTGGAAACTCAACGACGGGGAAACTCTTTTTCGAGAA
This sequence comes from Candidatus Brocadiaceae bacterium, assembly GCA_046350595.1. Lineage (GTDB taxonomy): Bacteria > Planctomycetota > Brocadiia > Brocadiales > Brocadiaceae > JAHFOW01. Next base: position 7,920 of record JAXMAC010000105.1, read on the forward strand.
TATTTTGTTTATAATTCCTAGCGCAGCTACTCCGCAACCAAATCCCCTGATCAACGGGAGACAACCCCCTAAGTCCCCCTTTGTTAAGGGGGATTTCAGAGTGTCCCCCTTAACAAAGGGGATGAAGGAGGTTGTAAAAATACTTACAAAAAAAGAGGTTTCTACACAGCAATACTATATGCTTCAGTTCAACCGGGAACGACTAAAACAGCAAAGACTTTTTCCAGATTTTATTATCTGTGTAATCTGGGAAATCTATGGTTTCCGTGGTTTTAAACGTATTTCATCTTCGTATTATGTTCCATCTCTATTAACCACTTTTTGATGTGGATTCCCGATGCGTAACCCGTCAGACTTCCATCGGAACCAATAACCCTGTGGCAGGGAACAACGGGCGGGAGAGGGTTTTTATTGTTGGCCATACCCACCGCCCTCACAGCAAAGGGATTACCAATCTGCTCTGCAACCCATTTGTAGGTACGGCATTCACCATACGGAATTTCCCGTAGTTTTTCCCATACCTTTACCTGAAACGGTGTACCGCCCCTGAAATCCAGGGGAAAATCGAAGTTTACCTGTTTGCCATCGAAATACTCCTTTAACAGGGATATTTCATCGTGTAAGGCAGGGTCATTCCTTTGAACTATTAAATCTGTAACTCTTTGAAATGGCAGGAGAAAACTTTCTGCTGTAACGTGGGGAAATGATATCCGACAGATTCCCAGTATACTTTTTGCGACGTACACATCGCCTATCGGCGTACAAAAGCTGCCAAATAAAATTGTTTTTAAACTATTTTTTTGAACCTTTATTTGCATCCTTCTTGTCAGCATCTTTACCAGAAGCCTTGCCAGCGCTCTTCCCGGCGCCTTTACCGCCAAATGCAACCATGTAACCCTTGGCAAAACCCATGATAATCAACGTAAGCAAAAGCAGAGGAATAAGCGACGCTATCGCAAGGACGGTAATCTCCCAGAACTTCGTAAGACAAAAATTCCACCACCCCTGTCCCAGCAAATGCAAACCTGTTTTTTCGAGTATAAAGAATATAAAGGAAAGAATAATAAATCCAATAATAAGATGCTTGATATCCTGTTTTTGCGGCGACAGTGAAACGGTAAAAATAATAATCGTTAACAGAAAAAGGATATGTCTTATCTTGCCAATCTGCAGTTGATTTGTCAGGGCGCGAAAGGTATTCCACACCGCATGAACCTCATGCTGAAGCATAGAAAGAAAACCGCTGAGGGTAAAATAACTCCCCTGGGGGGCTGCATTATTAAAGTGAATGGGGTTAGAGAGTATCACCGATATAAGGAGGATCAGCGCCGCACAGCCAAAAAATGGCGCTGCGACGATGAGAAAATCAAATATAAAACGGATCCTGGGCTTGTCATATTTAATTCCCGTGCTCGAAGGAGAGAATACATTGAGTTCTTTAATAGTCGTACCTGTAGCAAGGCATAACAATGCATGACTCAATTCGTGCACAATAGTACCGGGCAGGAGAAATCCACGAATCAGGCCGTTATTCGCATACTTTATCCACAATCCATACGTTGCGAGACTGAGGAAGATAATCAGGATAAGATTTAGTGCAAGAGCAAAGTATACCATAGCGCAGGAAATACCAACCCCCTTTCTCTTTATTTGTCGGAAGATACAAGTACTGAATATGCGTATAATCGCCCATTAGATTAGCAAAGGCACTGGGGTATGTCAATCCAAAAAAGAAAACAGAAAAAATATTTTACAATTTAGAAAAGAAATAGTATAGTATGACATTCACAGATTTTATGTGAAACTTTTTGTGGATGTATGCCGTATAAAAACCAGGACAAAATGTTTTATAGTTTTGTTTTCCGGATGAATTGTACATCTCAAATCATAAATCAGAAATTCATCATGGGGACGTAGCTCAGTCCGGGAGAGCGTCTCGTTCGCAACGAGAAGGTCGGGGGTTCGATTCCCCTCGTCTCCATTTTAACTTTTTGATACTATCTCTTTCCTGTGAAGCATTTGAAATCATCACTTCTTTTCTTGATAAGCGCTGAATATAATTTTTAACTTTTCCAAATTGGTATGAAAACACCTTAAAGCCACTTAAAAATGCCAAAGCAAATGGCGTTCTGTTGATGATCTTCTTTGAGAACTTGAAGAGGTAAATAAAAAGGCTGTACAATCCGCTCAATTTATCTGTTTTAAATGTAAAAAAGAAAGTCCTGATATATGCCTCTGTAACAACAATTAAAAAGGAAGAAATTTAAATGAATACTTCACCACACATTGATTTCTCCCCAATCTTTTTTCAACTATATTTACCAATTTTCTGTTTCGGATTCTTCATTCTCATACTCAAATTATTTCTTAAAACTATATCTGCTAAATTAAAAGGTAAGTTAGGTGAGTTAAAAGTTAATAGGATACATCGCGCTCTTCTTGATAAAAGGATTTACCATCCTCTAAATAACATCCTGCTTCATACTAAAGACAGAGGATCTACTCAAATTGACCACGTTATCATTTCTGTTTATGGTATCTTCGTCATTGAAACAAAAAATATGAAAGGATGGATTTTCGGAAGCGAAAAACAAGATATGTGGACACAAACCTTCCGCAAATCAAAATACTCATTTCAAAATCCACTAAGACAAAACTATAAGCATGTTAAAGCATTGTCAGAAATTCTAAATTTACCAGAAGACAAATTTATTCCCATTATTACTTTTACTGGAAACTGTGAATTTAAAACAAAAATGCCTGATAATGTACTCAATGAAAATCATATTCCCTACATCCTAAGCAAAAACGAAATGCTTTTAAATTACGAAGAAGTTACCAATATTATTGAAAAATTAGAGGCTTATAACATCCCTTTAAACATTAAAAATAAAAGAAAACATATTGATTACGTCAATACCATTAAAGAAAAGAAAAAGTATAAAGGCTATCACACGGAATCACAAACACAGCAGTCCCACACAAAGAAAGACAAATATTATACTACTAAAAATCCAGTTACAAACCCCCAGGGATTTAATGGTATCAATATTGGGCATTATCCCTTACCCAATTTTGAAACAGTACAAAATATTGATTCAAATCTATGCTGTATTTGCGGAACATCTCTAAGTAAACATATTCTTGATTACTGTCTCGACAATAAACAAAAATTCAAAGGTAATGTCTACTGCCACAAACACCTTAAAGAATAAATATGAACCATATAACTATTAATTTCTTATTTAACTTACTTCGTACCAATAGCTTAGCGGAGATAAAAAAAAGAAGAAAAAATAGGGGAGGTTACAGGAAAATTCTAAATGCTTAATTCTGTTGAATATACGATTAATATTTTTTAAATTTTAAGGAGGTGGT
>JAXMAC010000106.1:0-11147 GCA_046350595.1 Candidatus Brocadiaceae bacterium
TTTTTATTCTTAAAATACCTTGAAACCCTTGGAGATTCTACCTTTTCTGGCCTAATCCTGCAAACAAGGTGAAGCCTTGTTTGCAGGATTTAGGTGCCATTATTTTACAATCCTTGTGCCTCTTTTACCTTCGAGCGCTTCCTGTACCTTATCAATTGAGGTAATGATTGCCAACTCCCCCCCCCAATTCAGAAAATTTATAGCTGCCTGGATTTTCGGTCCCATATTCCCCGGTGGAAAATGACCTTCTTCTAAATATTTTTGGGCTGCTCCCACCGTTAATGTGCTTAACGGGCGCTCATCGGGCTGTTTGAAGTTGCAAAAGACATGTTCCACGCCAGTCAGCATCATAAGGCAGTGTGCTTTTATGTCACGCGCAAGAACGCTGGATGCGAGGTCTTTATCAATAACAACATCAACCCCCTCCAGAGTCCCATCTTCCTTCAGAATAACGGGAATACCGCCGCCACCTGCCGCAATAACGATGTCGCCGGCAATCAAAAGGTTTTTGATTGCCCGCTCTTCCACAATATTTAATGGATTTGGTGATGCAACGACCCGTCTGTATCCCCTGTGGGCGTCTTCAACGATATGCCAGCCTTTTTCACAGCGAAGACGTTCTGCCTCTTCTCTGGTAAAAAATGGCCCAATAGGTTTTGTGGGATTACGAAATGCCCTGTCGTTTTTATCAACAATGACCTGGGTGAGGAGGGTGACAACGCATCTATCGTTTCCCTCCTTTCGTAACCGGTTGGTCAGCGACTGCTGAATCATGTACCCTATAGTGCCTTCGGTATCTGCCACACATACACCAAGGGAAAGCTCCGGCACTTGCGCCTTGCTTGCCTCAACCATGAGTAACATCTGACCTACTTGCGGGCCGTTTCCGTGGGTAATGACCACTGCGTATCCTTGTTTTAAGCAATAGATAATACCATCGAGGCTCTTTTGTACATTTTCAAATTGTTCAGAAATAGCGCCCCTCTGTCCTTCCCTGATAAGGGCATTTCCGCCCAGCGCAATCACCATAATTTTATTTTTAATCACAGTTCCTGATAACGTTGATGTTGAATTTCATGTATCCCGCCGTGCTTCGTTGCGCTCACGCACAGCTATCGCGCCACTCAGCACGGGATTATTAATTAAAATCATCAAAATAATATTTCGTTCAATAAAGTTTCAAGAAGAACCCCCATCATTTCCCGTCTTTTTTGATGAATTCTCTGTGTAAGAACCACTGCTCGTCCCATACTGGAACCATACCCTGGTTGTCAAATTATGAGCATTTACTGTCCCATTCAAGGTTGCAGAATTATCAGTTACTTTTGTCGCATACTTCGTTTTTACTATAGGGTATAGAAATGTTTATTCCGTACCTATACTATAATGAGCAGTATACTTTCTATTTTCTTGGTTAGCTACTAAATATTTCGGTTGTACTTTTTTCTGTGTTTTGTATAATCCTTTTATGTTTCGATTCATAGAAAAATGTGGGCAGAGATCCTCCATATTATTGGCGTATTTCATTTTGTTTTCAATAATCGTCTCTGCTCATACAGGCGAAACTGCCTTAAAAAAGGCATCTTTCATTCCCCACTGGGTACCACAGGCGCAGTTTGCCGGATATTATGTTGCGTATGAAAAGGGGATATACAGAAAATATGGTATAGACCTTACGATTATTGAAGGTGGACCCGACCGCCTTGCTTCTGATTATCTGAGGGAAGGAAAGGCGGATTTCGCCACCTCGTGGCTTTCCACGGCGATACAGAAAAGGGCACACGACGTGTGGCTTGTGAATATTGCACAGATAGTGCAGCGTTCTGCCCTGATGCTTGTTGCCAGGAAATCCAGCGGCATTCAAAAACCAGAGGATATGAACGGGAAGAAGGTGAGTCTCTGGGACGCCGATTATCAGTTACAACCACGCGCATTGTTCAGGAAGTACAACTTGAACGTCCGAGTCGTCCCCCAATCCTTTTCTGTAAATCTCTTTCTCCGCGGTGGTGTGGATGTTGCCACCGCCATGTGGTACAACGAGTACCACACCATCATCAATTCGGGTCTCAATCCTGATGAAATAACCAGCTTTTTTTTCTATGACTACGGTCTCAATTTTCCTGAAGACGGTATCTATACAACGGAAGACACCCTGATCAGGGAACCCGAACTGTGCTGCGCATTTGTAAATGCATCGCTGGAAGGCTGGAAATACTCGTTCGACCATCCGGAGGAGGCGCTCGATATTATGATGAAGTATGCGGCGCAGGCGCATCTCCCTACAAACCGCGCTCATCAGAAGTGGATGCTGGAACGGATGAATGACCTGATTATTTCAGGAAATGGCGATATGCCAATGGGAATGCTCCAGCGTTCCGACTATGATCGGGTAGCCAGGACTTTGAAGGAATGCGGTTTAATAGACACGATCCCCGATTTCGCCGCTTTTCACAGGAAGTGCGGTGACCTATGATGAAAAACAGGGGCATTGCATTTAAACTCATCCTGCTCCTTCTTTCCAGCACGGTGTTTATCTTTGCAGGCATATTTGGCTATAATTATCAGTATTCGCGCAGGATGATCGAAAGGAATGCGGAAGAGAATGCAAGGAGTCTCACAACCACTACGGTAAACAGGGTAGAATCAATACTCAAATCCATCGAAAAAATTCCTGAAAATATGGCGTATTTTCTCGAAAACTCCTCGTATAATAAAAGTGAACTCATTAATCTGATTCGTTCTGTAGTTAAGAACAATCAGGAAATTTACGGTTCTACCATTTCTTTTGAGCCGTATGCCTTTGATAAGAAATCACTCTATTTTGCGCCGTATTTCTACAAGAGCCAGGGAAAGGTCAAATTTACCTATTTAGGCGGTGAGTCGTACAGGTACTTTTATATGGACTGGTATCAAATCCCAAAAGAGCTTGTTCGTCCCGCATGGAGCGAACCCTATTACGATGAAGGCGGTGGAAATATTATTATGTGCACGTATTCAATGCCATTCTATAAAGTAGTCTCAGGAAATCGGCAATTTACTGGTATAGCGACCGCCGATATATCCCTGGAATGGCTGCGGGAGATTGTTGCGTCTATCAGGATTGCACAGACTGGATACGGTTTTCTCATTTCGAAAAATGGCATGATTGTTACTCATCCTGAAAAGAATTTCATCATGAATGAAACCCTTTTTAGCATTGCCGAGGCGCGAAATGATATTCATTTGCGTGAAACAGGGAGGGAGATGATTCGTGGCAAGTCGGGGTTTGTTCTCATTAATGATTTTGTTTCCGGCAAGAAATGCTGGCTGTTTTATGCCCCTTTGCCCTCCAGCGGCTGGTCCCTTGGCGTGGTCTTTCCCAGGGATGAGTTGATGGTGGACGTTATTAGTCTGAACCGGACGGTATCATGCCTTGGAATTGCAGGTATTGCAGTGCTTTTCGGTGTTATTATTTTCATAGCGAATTCCATTGCCCGCCCTGTGAGGGTTTTAGCAAAGGCAACACAGGATATTGCAAAGGGGAATCTGGATATTGAAATCCCTGTCATAAAATCGAGGGATGAGGTTGGTTATCTGGCAGATTCTTTTATCACCATGAAATCAGCCTTGAAACAATACATAAAAGATTTAACAAACACCACGGCTGTGAAAGAGAGGATAGAAAGCGAATTGAAGATTGCCCACGATATCCAGATGAGCATCCTGCCAAAAATATTTCCTCCCTTTCCCGACAGAATAGAATTTGATATCTACGCCATGATTGAGCCTGCCAAAGAGGTTGGCGGGGATTTCTATGATTTCTTTCTGATAGAAGACAACCTGTATTTTGTCATAGGAGATGTTTCCGGGAAAGGTGTACCTGCCTCCCTGTTTATGGCAGTAACCAAGACCCTTATAAAAGCAAAGACCACAAAAGGGATGCTCCCCCACGAAATACTAAGAAGGGTGAATAAAGATTTGTGTGATGGGAATGAATCGAGTATGTTTGTGACCATTTTTTGCGGTGTGTTAAATACACAGACCGGGGAAGTACATTACAGCAATGGCGGACACAACATCCCCTATATTTTGCATGGGCATGGTGGCGTGGAACTCTTGTCTAATACGGGGGGAATGGCGCTGGGAGTGATGGAAGACGTTACGTATCAGTCAAACAAAATTATACTTAAAACTAATGACAGTCTCTTTCTCTATACAGATGGCGTTACTGAAGCCATTGATGCCAATGAAGAACAATACACAGACCTCCGATTGAAAGAGATATTGCAAAGGTCCCAGATATTTTCACCAACAGAAATTATTCCTGAAATTGTAAATGATGTAAAACATTTTTCCTCAGGCGTACCGCAGGCTGATGATATAACCGTACTGGCATTGCAATATTTTGGAAGTGAATGAGAGTAAATTAAGCAGTATGAATAACACGATTACATTTCAGTTAAAAAACAACCTGAGCGAACTCGAAAAACTCAGCCAGGCTGTGGATGAGTTTGGAGAAGAAAATCATCTCGACCCAAATGACGCATATGCTCTGCATTTGTCGCTCGATGAGGTGCTTACCAATATCATTTCTTACGGATACAATGATTTAAACGAACACTTCATAGCAATCTGCATCGCTCTCAAGGATGAAGAACTCGTAGCAGAAGTAGACGACGACGGCAATCCTTTCAATCCCCTGGATATCCCGAAACCCGATTTAAAGCAATCCATCGATGAAAGACCAATTGGAGGGCTGGGAATCCACCTTGTGCGCAGTATGATGGATACGCTGGAGTATAAGAGAATCAATGGGAAAAATATCCTGACCATGAAGAAAAAGGTAAAACATCTGTAAAATATACTACATTTACCCTTAAAATTTCGGGCAACTAACCCGAACTAAATCAAATAAAAGAATTATATAGTATCATGAGGAACGTTTATTTGTTTAAACGATAAAGGACAGTTCTTGGGAATTAATAATCTTTTCCGACTTGTTCGGGTTAGGAGAAATCATGAAAATATCTGAAGAAAATAGGGGGAGCTTTGTTATTCTTGATTTAGAAGGACATTTGAATACTCTTACATGCATTGAATTGGAAAAGAGGCTCAATACATTAATAGACGAGGGGGAAAAACAGTTTTTGCTCAATTTTTCCAGGTTAGAATATATTAGCAGCGCGGGGCTGCGGGTACTTCTTGTTACCGCAAAAAAACTGAAGACGTGCAATGGGCAAATAGTGCTTGCTTCTGTGAAAGGTCAGGTCAGGAAGGTTTTTGATGCTGCCGGATTTTCTGCGCTCTTTCACATGTTTGATACACGTGAAGACGCAATGCGCAATTTTCGTTCGTAGTGGCGACTTTAGTTGATTCCTGGGTATAACGACTAAAGCTGCCACTACAAGATGTCCGTTGTGCAAGGCAGAACGACCAAAGTCGTTACTACAAACTGTAAAGATTTCTTTGTGGGATGTCTTCCAATACGATAGATAACGATATGAACAAATCTCAATCATCTCATAATCGGTCTGTGCACCGCACCTGGTGGTTTGCCATGAGACGCTTGTCATTTGGTATTTTTCTCATAGTCTTAGTTTCCGGTATTCTTTTGTATGCGGATAGGAAGCCCAGAAAATCAGCAGCAAAACTAATGTTTAATATCACTATTATGCAGCATGCGTCGCAAGCCTCCCTGGATGAGGGCGTTCAGGGCATGATAGACGGTCTTGATGAAAGTGGTTTTAGAGACAGGGAAAATATTGCCATCAGACGGTACTGTGCAGAAGGTGATATGGCTACCGCCAATGCAATTGCCAGAGATATTACCAACGGGCAGTTCGATCTCATTATGACGGTGAGTACATTGTCTCTGCAAGCCGTGGAAGGCGCTAATAAAGAGAGAAAGACGCACCATGTATTCGCCGTCGTCTCCGATCCTGCCGGCGCCAGTGTGGGTATTTCACGTAAAGACCCACTCGACCATCCAAAACACCTCGCCGGTTTCGGTTCTATGCAGCCCGTGAAAGAGGCATTTCGCCTTGCCGTAAAACTCTATTCTGGATTAAAAACGGTTGGCGTGGTGTGGAATCCGTCTGAACAGAATTCAGAGGCAAATGTGCGTCTGGCGCGTGATATTTGCAATGAACTGGGAATTTCACTTTTAGAGGCAAACGCTGATGCTACATCTGCAGTTTTTGAAGCGGCAAGTTCTCTGGTTGCACGCGGAGTACAGGCATTATGGATAGGCGCGGATACAACAGTGATTACAGGCGCAGACACAGTTATTTCCGCTGCAAAAAAGGGGAATATTCCGGTTTTTACGAACATTCCACCACTGGCGCACAAGGGGGCAATCTTTGATCTCGGCGCAAATTATCATGAAGTTGGCAGACTCGCAGGCATACTTGCAGGGCAGATTCTCCTTGGCAAAGATCCGGCAACAATACCGGTCAGCAATATCGTTCCTGAAAAATTTATCATCAATAAGCAGGCATTGAGCGGATTGAAAGAACCATGGCAACTGCCGGAAGACGTCCTTCGGCGTGCCAATGTGGTAATTGATGAAACAGGAAATAGTAAAAAAGAAATTGCCGTATCATTAAAACAACCTCAAGGGCGGGTCTTTAAGATTGGGATTGTGTATTTTGCGCCCGAACCTGGCGCCGATTCATGTATACAGGGACTCTTTGACGGATTCAGGGATTTAGGATTAAAGGAGGGGAAGAATCTTGAAATTTTTAAAACACATGCCCAGGCTGAGATTGTTAACATTCCCGCATTGCTTCAAAACTATGACAGTCAGGAACTCGACCTCATCATAACAATGACGACACCTTGCCTGACGGCGGCATGCAGTGTGGTCAAAAAAACACCGGTTGTTTTTATGTATGTCTACGACCCGATTGCTGCCGGGGCTGGAAAAACCGGGACTGACCATCTTCCGAACATCACAGGAGTCGGTTCCTTTCCGCCTGTCAGGGACACGGTTGATTTAATTCAAAGACTTGTGCCCGGTATACGGACGGTGGGAACGCTGTATAACAGTTCGGAAGCGAACTCCAGGAAGGTAGTTGCCGTGGGTCGTGATATATTTCGGCAGCGTGGAATAAAGCTTGAAGAGGTTGCAATTACCGGTACAAACGAGGTATTCCAGGCTGCCCAGGTGCTGGCGCAGAGGAATATTCAGGCATTCTGGATAACCGGCGATAACACGGCAATTCAGGCGTTTGACGGCATTGTAAAAGTGGCAAATGGTTGTAAGTTGCCCATCTTTAATAATGACCCTGAATTTGTTGAGCGTGGCGTCCTTGCCTGTGTCGGGCTGGGATATTACCAGGCTGGATATGCCGCGGCAAAATTGGCAATGCGTGTCCTGCGGGGGGAGAGTCCGAAAAATTTGCCCTTCGAGGATGTCGCAGTAAAAACACTATCGCTCAACCTTGCAGTTGCACGCAAATTGAGCGTTACCTTACCACCTGAACTTATCCGTGAATTTGATGTCGTTGTAAATGAGTAAAGTGAAAAAGATTATCAAAGAAAGAATCATGAGGTACAGTATTTATAAGAGAAAGATTGCTTCGCTCCGCTCGCAATGACAACGTGCAGTGTGGCAGCAAAATGCATAGCCAGTGCCATTGCTATGGTTATCCCACGCCGTTTGTAGTAACGATTTTAGTCGTTACACATCTTCTAAAAAAGCGACTAAAGTCGCTACTACAAACAAAGGGGTCGGCGCTACAATTGCCTAAAATATCAAATATTTTTTGTAAGCGCCTACGGGGTTATTTTCAAAAAACTAAAGCGTTCGGGTTAAGAACATGTGGTTTATCATCAAACGTTTATCATTGGGTATTTTCCTCATCGCTATTATTTCAGCCGTTTTGCTGGTAAGCGACTGGAATCAAAGGCAGGCAAGAAAGGCAAAGACGCCGCAAACAGTCACAATACTGGCTGAAACCGGGCAACTCTCAAAAAAGTGGAAGATCAATCTGATTGAGTATACGAACGTGCTGGACGTAGAGGACAGCGAAAAAGGCGTACTCGCCGGATTGACAGAAGCAGGGCTTGTCAAGGGACGAGACTATGAGATAAAAATTCAGAATGCTCAGGGCGATATGGTAACGGTAAACGGGCTTATAGATGCCGCACTTTCAGAAGGAACTGACCTTCTGATTACCCTCTCAACACCAACCCTGCAGGCGGCTATTCAGCGGGTGCGCAATATACCTGTTGTTTTCACCTATATTGCCAATGCGATTGCTGCAGGCGCTGGCAAGAGCAATGTCGATCATTTGCCAAACGTAACCGGGGTTTATACGGGAGGCGCTTACGATGAAATGATGACTGTGCTTCGCGAATGCATTCCGTCTGTCCGTGTCATCGGAACGCTCTTTGTTCCTTCTGAAGTAAACACCGTCTTTCATAAGGACGAAATAACAACCACCGCAAAAAAGGCTGGCATAGAGGTAATCACCGTTGCAGCAAATACGAGCAGTGAGGTTGCCGATGCTGCAATGGCGTTGTGCAGTAAAAAGATCGATGCGCTTTGCCAGATTCCGGGAAATCTTACGGCATCCTCATTTCCAGCTATTGTACGGGCGGCGAATATAGCGAAGCTGCCAGTATTTGCCTTTCAGAGTACACAAGCGCACGCAGGCGCTGCTATAGTGCTTGCACGTGATTATTACGACAGTGGTAGAGACGCCGGATTCATAGCGGCGCGGGTCATGCGCGGCGAAAATCCGGGAAACATTCCATTTGTGCCGTACACAAAGACCAAATTGATTATAAATATGGCATCCGCAGGAAATGTTGGATTAGCAATTCCACCTTCATTGATTCAAAGAGCTGCGGAAGTAATTGAGAAAAAGAATTGAAGCGAGAAGAACTTGTCGGTTTTTTCCCGGCATCGCCTCAGTCACTAAAAGTAAATTTATTGCATAGGAATTTTCATTTTGTTTGTGCGGATTTGCGGTAGGGTGGATTAAGCGAGAGCGAATCCACCTTTCCAGAATATTATTGGTGGATACAGCGTAAAAACCAAAGCCTTAATCGTTTGACTGAGCGCTCACGACGAAGTCCACCCTACCCATAACTACATTTGCGTTGTGGATAGTACTCCTGCAATGGATTTATAACCAACGCAACAGTAGTCGTCGTCGTGCGCCTTTCGACAGAGGTGATTGGTGTTGATTCTGAAGGGAATAAGGAATTGCCATTATGACAAGCGGGGACGCTTGTCCTGCCAAATATGTCATTGGTAGGTCAACCGTTGTAAAGGTCATACTTTTGCAGAAGATATCGAAATATGCTTCACTTTTAAATACATCTGGACATTCAAAAAAAGTTGTTGTGATAAAGTATGGACATCCTGAATAGTTTTGATTTTGTTTGAATTACCTGGTCATAATTGATTGATATTAAGGTGCAAACCAAATATTCAAAAGCATGGGGTTCAAATAATCATGGCAATGACATTTGCAAACCCCTGATATAGTCTGGGGCAGGCTCTGAACCCGCCTTGGAAAAAAGTTCATACCTCTATAAATTGCCTTGTAAGTTTTATATTATAAGGCAATTCGATTATTTATAAAAATATTTTTGCTGAAAAATGGAAATTACAAGACAAGCATTCGGTGACCATATAGAATTACACGTCAAAGGACGTCTGGATGCATACTGGGCAGACCATCTTGCAAGCCTTTAACAAATGCCATTCAGGATGGTATGTACCATATCAAACTTAATTTTCTGCTGTTACCTTTTTGAGTTCCGCCGGTATTCGCATCCTCCTCAAATTCTATAAACAATTAAAAGGAATTCACGGGTCGCTTGCTGTCTGCTGTCCTTCGGAACAGGTAAATGGTGCTTGAACTTGCTGGTTTTTTAATGCCCTTTTGTTTTCGAAATCAGCGTCTCCGGTGATTCCACAACGCGAATTACCTCAAATAAATAAGATGGAAAAGGAACAAACGTTATTTGAGATATATGAGTATGCGCAAGTGGTTTTCTTACCTGCCGGGCAATTGGCAGCCTGACTATTATTGAATAAGTTGGTGCGACGAAAATACCTCAATGGTAAAATTTCCTGAAACAGCCTATTCGTTAAGGACTCAGCACTCGGAAATACCTTCGAGGACTGCAAGGGGCGATTCGAATTCCTTGCTGTTGCCGGCGCTGCGGCATATCTTCCAACCGACGGGACAAATATTCCGGATTATCTGATTGCGTCAGGCGCATTTATACCGGAACTCAAAGTCCTCTATGCACTCCATAGTGAGGGAACATTTGCGCATATAACAAGCTTCGAAACTAAAAAGGCGAAGGTGGCGCAACATTGTCGAAATTGTGAATGCGTGTCTGGATATTGCAAAAACGACATACGGCTGGTGTTGTGATGGTTGCCGAATCTGCAGGGCTTATAGGCGCTGCGTTGAGACGGTCGCCGGTCTCTCAGGTATCAGAGGCAACTCCGCTTGAGTACCCAGAGATTCAGGACTGGTTTTCTTTTTCAGCAGAAAAGGCTTATGCGCAGGATTTAGCGCTGATAGTGGGAATAGCAGCAAGGACAGAAAATTCACTATTGACCCCATTCATGCGTCAACTGGGAAAGAGAAACAATGCCTATGGGACACTTTCACGCCGTGGTATTTTCTTATCGCCCGCTAAAGAAGGGGAAAATAGATCTGAAGGCAACTGTATCCACACTATTTGAGTCCGAAAGCCTTCATGCATTGCTCCATTTGATTTATGACGACCGTGAAATAGAAGGATCTGGACAAAGTGAATTCATCCGGGGCACATGCTGGTTTAACCCTGTTACTGCGGTTGTTTGATAGGATGGAGGAGCTGTCTCTTCCTAATAACAACAGATACTATCAATGAGCGACTGAAAGTCGTCACTACAGCTTACGATTAAAGTGGTCACCTACTGTAACGTTTCAGTAAAATGTATACGTAAAAAATGACATCTATGAAAAAGCATGATAAAAGTGTTTGGTTTACCTCGCGAGATTAAACACCATCAGTATAAAACATAGCGCAGCGAAGCCGCAACCAATTCCCTTGTAAAAGCGGGGAGATTGCTTCGGAAAAGACCCTCGCAATGACATGCTTTTTCACAGCGTGGCATAGCCACAACCTAAAAGACTTTAACCACGAAGCAC
>JAXMAC010000107.1:0-11785 GCA_046350595.1 Candidatus Brocadiaceae bacterium
GGGGGTGGACGGGGCATCTCCAATTGTGCCTACCATTCGTTATCTTTATTCAGTCTTAACCGTTTATACTTTACAATACTTTATCATCTGGCTAGCGCCCGGAGAGTAATTGTCAGTCGTGTTGGTCTTCCAATTTCCACCCCCTGCCCCCCCCAGCGGGGGACAATTAGTTTGCGCCGCCAGCGGGGGATAGTCATCACCTGTACACACAAGTTTTCAAGCTGTTGTTGTTTGCAAGAAGGCATGGACAAATTGTAGAGACGTCCCGACGGGTCGTCTCCACTGTCCATGCCACCCCAAAAACCGCTTAACTTAATACGTATGCCCTAAGTCCCCCTTTTTTAAGGGGGATTTCAGAGCGTCCTCCTTAACAAAGGGGGTGACGGGGGTTGTAAAAACTTACAAAAAAAGAATTCTTTACGGAGCTATCAAAGATATTTTTTTTCAAAAGCTAAATTAATACGATATTTTAATATAATAAACTTTAATAGCAAAACCGATTCCTATTTCATCAAATATGAAATATTTCATCTAACCTGTTGAGATAAAAGAAATTGTTACTAAAATGAGTGCAATAAGGATGCTTCATAAACCGAAAATAAATCTAAGAATATGGAATATTATATCTAAAATATTGACACATACGTTGAATGGATAACCCAGCGGGGTGAATCGACCTTTTGAAATTTCTTACCAAAATCATACTATAAAACAAAAGGGGCAGGTTAAAAACCTGCCCCTGAAAAAACACATCTGGTTTGCCATGCTTCCAAATGGCATCAGGATTACGCGCAAATCACATCCCGTTTACTGAAACAGGAATAGAGCTATCAATGTTCGTTCCGTTGCCCAATTGCCCATTCCCGTTGTCACCCCATGTCTTGAGACGGCTATCGCCATTTCTTGCAATACCGTGGCGATTCCCTGCGGAAATAGAGGTAGTCCATCCCACAACCCTATTGCGAACGGGAATTAATCTCTCGGTAGTAGTACTATCTCCCAACTGACCTTGTCCATTATAACCACATCCCCACATCCTTCCATCTGCTTTCTGGAATAGGGTGTGGTAATGGCCACCGTCAACGGCAACAATGTTCGTAAATATCCCGCCTCCTATTACTACAGGCACAAATTGATGGGTTTTCGTATTATTGCCAACTTGACCAAAGTCATTCCTCCCCCATCCCCAGACCGTACCATCTGCCTTTATTGCAAAACTTTCATACGGACCGGCGGCAATAGCGACAGCACAATCAGACGAAAAAGTACTTATCTGAACTGGTAGTAGTTCGGGGGGATCGTTTCCGGTTTCGTCTCCATCTCCAATCTGACCGTAAAAATCGGAACCCCACGCCCATACGCTACCATCGGATTTGAGGGCAAGGTTATGACGAGTACCTGCCGCTATTGCAATGACGTCTCTGAAGTCTATTGCGATTCCAACCCTTACCGGCAAGGACTTATTTACCGTCGTATTGTCCCCTAATTCGCCATCGCCATTATATCCCCATGCCCACACGGTACCATCTGACTTCAAGGCAAGACTATGGTATCCGCCTGCAGAAACGGCAATAACATTCTCGAATCCAACGCCGCCCGCCGATGCTGGAGAACTTTTAGGACTTGTTGTTCCATCACCCAGTTGACCATAGGTATTTATACCACACGACATAATAGTTCCATCCGCCAGGAGCACAAGGGTATGCTGGGCGCCACCACTATCTTCCGAACCTAAAGCGCTTACGGCAACGGCATTTTTTACATTAATCATTCTTACAGGAGTCGACCTTGTATTGCCCGTGCCATCTCCCAATTTTCCACTGCCATTATATCCCCACCCCCATACCGAACCGTCAGCTTTTATTGCGTAGCAAGCCTGATTTCCGGCTTCAACGATGAGAGGGCAACTTAATCCCATTACCTGGAAAGGTACCCTTTTATCTTCCCCGGTGGTAACAAGCCCATTCCCTAATTGTCCCTCGTCATTTCTCCCCCATTCAAAGAATGTGCCATCTTTTTTCTGTGCAAGGCTATGGTAACCGCCTGCATCAATGGAAGTTATGTTTTGAAAATTGCTCGTTGCTGTTTCACCTAATACTAAAACAGGGATTGTCCTCTCCGTGAGAGTATTATCTCCCAACATCCCTTCTCCATTGTATCCCCAGGCGAAAATCGTTTTATCCGCTTTGAGAACTAAACTATGGTATGCCCCGCAAGCAACTTCTTTACCATCTATCACCCCCGTTACCTGGACTGGTGAAAGACTATTAGTTTTCGTTCCATTTCCTAACTGGCCGTTTCCATTGTATCCCCATGCCCAAAGAGTGCTGTCTGTAGCCCTTCTCACTAAGCTATGAAGTTCACCGGCGGCAATGGACGTTATGTTATTCACATTAACACTTAAAACCTGCACAGGAACGTTACTATCAACATTCGTGCCGTCTCCTAACTGGCCGAAGGAATTCCAGCCCCATGCCCATACGGTACCATCATTTTTCAAGGCAAGATTATGAAAACTGCCGCAGGCAATTGCTATAATATTGGTGAGGCCGCTTACCTGTACGGGTGTAAATCTGTCGGTGTTTGTTCCATCCCCCAACTGACCATCGCCATTATATCCCCACCCCCATACAGTGCCGTCGTTTTTCAATGCAAGACTATGAAATGCACCCGCCTCTATTCTGCTCACATTACTTAAACCAATAACTTGACCAGGAATTGTTTTATCTACCGTAGTTCCGTCTCCTAATTCGCCATCTGCATTATATCCCCAGGACCAGACTTTTCCATCCGACGTCAAAGCAAGACTGAACCACCATCCACCGGCAACATTTTCTGCATTGCGCAGACCAACTACTTTCACCGGAGTACTTCCATCTACATATGTCGAATAACCTAACTGTCCAAACCGATTCCATCCCCATGCCCAGACTGTGCCATCCGATTTCACTGCCAACGTATGAAACCTGCCCCCATCATAAGCAATGACTGTTCCGGTTAGATTGAGCACTTTAACCGGTTTTTTCTGGTCTGTTGTTTTATTATTTCCTACCTGACCATTGGCGTTTTCACCCCAGGCATCCACAGAATCGTTCGCCTCAAGCGCAAGGCTGTGTGCAGTACCTGCAGCAATGGCTACAATTGATTTTATGCTACTTATCTTTTTGAATGATGTTTGGGGAGTTAAACTTCCAATACCCAATTGTCCGCTCGCATTTAACCCGCACGCCCATACAATGCCATCATCTTTTACGAGCAGACTATGTGAACCACCTCCATCAAGGGCAATAATTCCTGATACTCCCGCAACTATTTGCGGGGTATTCTGATCTGTCTTATTTCCAAGACCCAACTGTCCGTCAGCATTTAATCCCCACGTCCTTAATGACCCGTCTGATAGTACTGCAAGACTGTGAGACCCGCCGCATGCAATAGCAATCACGTTTGAAATGGTATCTAATTGGACAGGCACATTACTATCGTCATTTGTTCCATCCCCGAGCTGTCCCTTTGTATTTGCACCCCAGGCCCATATCTTACCGTCACAATCCAGGGCAAGGCAGTGGTTTTTGCCGGCTGCAATTGCTATGATTTTCGAAAGTCCTGTTACTTCTACGGGTGCATTACTGTCACTATTTATATCACCACCATCACCTAACTGACCGTTATTATCAGCGCCCCACGTCCACACCGTACCATTTGCCCGCAGTGCCACGCTATGAGAGTCACCCGCAGCAATAGCTATGACATTACTGATATCAACCCTCACAGGGTTTTTGCTATCCGTATTGGTTGCATTCCCTAACTGTCCCTTGTCGTTAAATCCCCAAGCAAAAACCACACCATCTGCACGTAAAGCAAGGCTGTGTTGCCCGCCACCCGCAACGGACGTAATTTCATAAAGTCCACCTGCCTGTACCGGAGTTTTCCTAACTTTCGTAGTTCCGTCACCCAATTGACCTTTATCATTTGCGCCCCATGACCAAACAGTTCCATCGCACATGAGTAAGAGACTATGATTATTGCCGCATGATATGCGATTTAGTTCAATCCTTGAAGAGGAAGAAGATGTGCTTGCATACGAATTGAAAGAAATACCACAAAGGGAAATTACAAAAAGGAAAATAAAACACCACCGCATTTTATAGTTTCCGTTTTCCATAGTATAAGCCTCCTTAAAATATTGTAAGAAATTAGGATATCATGTGTTACTCTATCAGGAAAACCCTGTAAAATATCTTTGAAGATATATTCCTCCTTTAAAAAATATTGTTTGAGAAATATGATAGCATTGTACAATAGATTTATTATACTAAAAAATAACAATTTTTTTAAAATAGATTTTATAATTTAAAAGTAATTATATCTTAGATTCCTATCAAGGATTTTCACAATACGGCATATGGACTTCCTGCCAAAACATCACTTGAAAATTGGTAATTATATAAAATATCTGGACGAAATCCTTCACAAGTGTAACAAGGGTATTGAGTACTGCAAGCTTTGCCCGAACGAACTTGTGTGCGCGGAACTGGAAAAGGACGATTTCGGACTCATCGGACATACCCTGTCGGATATATTAACCGCAATCCACTATGCCCTGGACAAAATCCCTGGCTATTTAGACGTTAATAAGAGAAATGAACTAAAGGCAGACATTCAACGATATATCCGGGAGACGACAGCAGACGAAAGGGAGATGTGGGAAAACAAACTCATCCGTGAGCTACTCGATAGCAAACTTGCCAACCCATTATTCAAGCTCTCCGCCAAAGATAGGTGAAATGAGAACATTACTTACCTATGATTCTAAAATAAGCTTCTCTTTACCGATAACGTGTCACATGGTAAAACCAAAGACACGTTCTCTCACAATAATATGACAGAAATATCGCTTCAGGAGATGACGTTAAACAGTTTCCATGCAGTAAATCAGTATCTCGGGAAAATCAGATACATGTTGCGACCCATCCTGCCGGAGACCACATAAGGTACTGTCTTGAAATGAATACCCCTGAAATATTACAAAAATGTAACGTAAACAACCTTGGACTTGCGACTGCATTATGTTATTATTCAGTGCTTATTAAATCTCCCATTCCTGTCACTATGGCAGTAACCGGTGGGCTCGATAATGGGGTAAAATACTTCCCGTAGATTTTCTTGATAACAAAATAGAGGCAATATTCAGGGAATTGCATTTTATTGATACCCTTATTACTACCGGGAATTCTTTGTTGCATTTCCCTGTTCAAAAAGATAAAAATATAATTAATGTTAATAATCTTGGACACGCAATCAGTATATAAAAATAGTATATAAAAAAGGATAATTGTGTAATGAATAACACCATACATTCGGAAATTGTACATGAGGTAAAAAATAGTAAATTGGGAACCATTGGCTATCTTGTTGTTGACCGCTTAATACAGGGAATGTCCATTGGCGGGGTACGCGTAGTACCGGAAATATCTTTAGTGGAATTGCAGCATATAGCAAGAAGTATGACCTATAAGAATGTATTTATAAACAATAGAATGGGTGGCGCAAAGGCTGCGGTAATTATCAGTCGTGAAAATGAAAAACACCGGAACGAAATTCTTTTTGAATTTGGAAAGGGTATATCTCCTTTTGTAAAAAGACAAATCTATTCACCGGGCATGGACATAGGAATTACACCAAAAGAGCTTCAAATTATCTATAACGGCGCCGGGGTAAAACGCGACGTATTATCATGGAAAAACCTTTCTCATGAGTACTCTGCTTATTCCTGCTTTTATGCAACACTCGCTGCAGTTGCAAAAAAGAACATATCTATACAAGATGTCACTTTCTCTATACAAGGCCTCGGGAGTTTAGGAAGCATATACGCAGAACTCATGGCAAAGGCAGGGGCACGCCTTACTGCCGTTTCCAATATCTATGGTGGACTTGTTCATGAAAGTGGATTCAGTACCGGGGAACTCCTTCATAACAGGTCGGCACATGGCGATAAATTTATTTTATCATACGCTGGCGGTCAGCAAGTTTCTCATGACGTTGTACTGGAAAAAGATGTAACCGTCCTGCTGCCGGCAGCAAATTCTTTTGCAATCTACGATGGGAATTGGGAAAAAATCAGGGCAAATATCATTGTTAGCGCCGCCAATTGCCCCTTTTCCTATGATATTGAGAGGCGCTTATTTCAGAAGGGGAAAATGGTAATTACCGACTTTGTTGCCAATTGTGGCGGCGTGCTCGGTTCTGTTATAGATACCTGTGTAGCGAAGGATGATATTGTGTATATTTTTTCAAACTATTATAGAAATAAAGTCGAAACACTTTTGAATCAATCACAACGTACCAATACCCCCATGGCAGATATTGTAATAACTGAGGTAGAAAAGAAAATCGAGAAGGAGTCTCACTCCTTTTGGCCGTCCAAAAAGCTGATTCGATATCCGGCGTATGCCCTGAAATTAATCCTGAAATTAATGCCAGATACCGTCAAAAAATGGTTTTTACAAAGCAAATCACAAAAATACATCCACCATTACGAAAGGCTCTGGAAATAGCGCTTCGTCTCAAGAGAATACTATAATACAACGTAATAGTTCAGCCAACCGCAGAGAATGCTGGCTCGAAAATTTAAATGTAAGCCACACCCTTTATGTGTGCGAAGTCACAGACTCTAAGGCCTGCGACTACATGCACATAAATATTTTCATCGTTCAGGGTGTCGCAAGAGCGGCATGATGACTGCGGTGAACTGTTACGTCATTTCAGTATACTGTAGATTTACCTTCTTTTACGCTTGATGCACCTCTCCAGGATATCCTCTGTGTAGTCGCCAAAAAGAGGACCATTATTTATCTGGAGAAATCCAATACCCTGATACATGAGATTAACTTCAATCAGAACCGGCTCTCCATTTTTATCAATGGCAAGATCCCATGACGCCATATCATAATACAACAATTGACAATGGAGATTCTTTGCAAAGTTTAATAAAGAACTAAATTGTGGTATATAAACATCCCCGAATGCTGCACCCGTATAGGGGTGTGTGCGGTACTTATTATAGTACAGGTCAATTGCAAACTGATTCAACGTGCCTTCTGGTTTAACTCCGCAGTGGTATCCTCCCTGCTCCACGGTATAATCAACATAGCTCCCTTTATCTCCAAATTTCACAATGGATTTTATAGCATGGATATCGTCATCTATTCTCAAGGTAACAACCCTGAAGGTGTTTAAAGAATGGGGATAAATATTTTTTAAGACGGTATGTTGATCCACAAATTCCTGAATCAAAAAATCTCTCGGTAGAATCTCTTCGATACTCTCAATAGTTGTCAGTTGTCCGTTCTTACATATTTTTTGTCCATCAATTTGTATTTTAAATACATTTTTCGCCCCACTGCTGTCAATGGATGGTTTTACAATATAATCGCCCAAATATTTTTTTAAATGGTCGCTAATATGAGAACTCCTCATTCTTTCATAATTTCTATCGTAATAAATACCATTGATATTTCTTAAAATAGTCACTGGTGTTCTGGAGTCTGCAAATAATTTATCATAATTGTTTTTGTCGACATAGGCAATAAAGAGATCTTTTCGGTTTAATTTCGGTTCAATAAAGGTATAAAAGATTTCCTCCGGTATGTAACGGTAATCCTCAATCCCATTTACCGATATCCATGCCCGGCACCACAGGGTATTAATATTAATACCGTATTTTCTCCAGAAGGTTTTAATTTTTTTATTCAGGTCATCGCTCAGATGGAAATTATGGAGAAGATGATTATGTGCATATTTTCCCTTAATCTCTTTGGATTTGCTCTTTTTAAGTTTGATATATTTCAGCCAGTTTATCAACCTGATAAACAACTGTTTCAATTTTTCAGAGAAAAAACTACTATTCATATATTTTCTGTATCATTAAGAAATAAAGTTTCCATATTTTCATAACTTCACCGTCAATCCCTGGGCCATCTTGATTTCCACATCATGGTTGATTGTCCACGCCGTACGATGAGTTACCACGTCAATCAAGGTACTGGCTGACGGCAAACCTGTCCCACTCTTTTTTACGCCGCCAAAGGGCAAATGCACTTCGGCGCCAATGGTAGGCAGGTTTACGTATCCAAGACCATACTCGCAGTCCTCCCGAATCCTTCGCGCCTTCCGGAAATCCTCCGTAATTACCGCACATGACAGGCCGTAATCGGTATCATTATGCACCTCTATTGCCTCGTCAATATTTTTCACCGGAATGATCGCCACGTGAGGGCCAAAAACCTCCTCGCGGAGTACACGGCTCTTGGAATTATTACGCATTCGATAGACAAAAGGAGACATAAAATAACCTTTTCTGTACAGCCCGCCGTCAAGCCTGCCGCCATCCAGGAGCACCTCTGCGCCTTCTTTTCTGGCGAGCTCGTTATACCGTGCAATTTTATCCATAGCTGCCTGATTGACCACAGGTCCCATAAACACATCCTCATCCAGAGGATTCCCAATCCTGATTCTTTTTGTAAGTTCAATAAACTTCTTTTCAAAGGCGCTTAAAACTTTCTCATGCACAATCAATCGGCTGGCAGAAGTACAGCGCTGACCCGATGTCTTAAAGGCGCTGATAATGGCCGCATTCACGGCAATATCAAGATTTGCGTCATCGAGGACGATCAGTGCATTTTTCCCACCCATCTCACAGGCGCACATCTTATTATGAAAACCGGCGACAATCTTCTTTATCTCAGAACCTGTATCATTCGAGCCGACGAACAAAACGACATGGGTATCCGGATGCTTTACCAAAAGATCACCACACCCGCCGTGGACTACATTGATAACCCCCGGTGGAAACCCTGCCTTGTGCGCATATTCGGCGATCTTCTGTGCGGTACATGCCGTCTCCCGGGAAGGCTTGAGAATAACGGTGTTTCCTTCAACAACCGAAGGACATATCAGCCACAGGGGAATGGCAAAGGGAAAATTCCACGGGGTGATTGCCGCTACAACACCTTTAGGTTTTCTCCGCATGAAGGCGTCTTTACCGGGTATCTCGGAATCGATCACATCGCCATGCGGCATCCTCACGGTACTAAATACATATTGCACCATGTGGATACCTTCTGTCACGTCGGCCCGACCCTCAATAATACCTTTCCCACATTCCTTTGTTACCAATCGGGATATCTCCTCACGGTCTTTTTTAATCAATTGGGCAAATTCATCAAAATACTCGCCCCGTTTTATACGTGATAATTTTCTCCAACCCTGATATGCATCCCGCGCTGCACAAATAGCTACATTAACATCTTTTTCAGAAGAAAGAGGAAATGTGCCCAATACATCATCAATGTTGGCAGGATTCCTGCTTTCAAACCGATCGCCAGAAGCGCCATCAACAAATGCCCCGTTAATATAATTTTTCCCTTCCATAGTTCTCCGGCCTCCTTATTAAAATATTCGCACGTGAATTTTTATTTTAAAAGACCTCAATTGAGTTTAACGAGAATTATGTCCATACTAATATATATGTATAAAATTGTAAAGTTTTTTGATATAATATATTTCAATAAATTGTGGGAAAACAATTAATTAAATATCAAAGTAATCCATTATTCCAATCAAAAGGCTCTATTGATGATTGGCGTAAGATTCTTCTCCTCCTGTTGCGAATTGAAAAACAATTAGATTGGGTAAAGCTTATCCTGAGTTTGTCGAGAGGCGAGACGCCCCCAATAAAAAAAGGCATTGATGGGTTCGCGCCGCTTAACCCATCCTACTTGACTCTACAACTCAGAAATATCCTTGTCAAGAAGCAAAAAAGCTTATATCCGTTTTGCTTTAATTGTTTTATTTTCCCGTTATTTTTGATATTCTCATTACTTATGAAAGTACTGGGAATTGAAACGTCAGGAAATATTGGTGAAGTTGCCATCTGTAAGGATAGACATGTTGTCATTACCAAGGATTTTGGCGCTGGCATGCAACATAGTAAGGAATTGATTCCGGCCATAAAGGATATTTTCACACAGGCTAGCTGGGCTTTTAGGGATATAGACCTTATCGCTGTTGATGTTGGACCTGGATCATACACGGGTCTGCGCATAGGGGTGGCATGCGCAAAGACGCTCGCCTATGCATTGAACAAGCCGGTTATTGACGTACCTCTCTTTGATATCATTGCTGAAAGTTATCCCCTTGACACTACCCCCATCTGTCCTGTCCTTAATGCGAGGAGAAATTGTGTCTATGCTTGTATCTACACATGTGAAAATGCACAAAGAAAAAGATTGTCTGAGTTTATGATGATTCAACCCGAAAAACTTCTGACCATCCTTCCACGGCCGGTGGTTGTTTTTGGCGATGGCATTTCACCGCATATTACTATATTCCAGCAAAAGGACATCTTTATCGATGCAGAAGAAAAGGCGACACCAAAGGCGAAATATGTCGCTCTCTTAGGCGAAAGGAGGTACGAATCCGGACAGCGATGCGATAGAGATAAATTATTACCATTTTATTTACGACCGATATCTTGATTGTAATGAAAATATCAACCGGTGGTGAAGTGGATGTACTGGATACCGCCTGCTATTTTTTATAAATACCTTCCAATCCTGTAATAAGAATTTTGAAAATATCTCATGGCTTATGGCACGCTTAACAATTTTATTGCCACTCATAAGGTATATCCATCTTGCGGGCGTGTTGGCGGCAGCTACATAACCCCAGGCATGATTATATCCAAAGTTTTTCAGTTCTCGTTGAACCTTTAAAAGGAATTCAATTGCATTCCCATGACCTCTATAATTGGGGTTAATAAAAAAATCAAAACAATATACCATTGTTCAAGTAACCGATGAGTTTTTGGGTGGCTTCCTGCTCACGATATTTTTCACTTAACTGCACGAGAAGCGGGGCATGCTGTTTTGTTATGGGTTGTACCTGGAGTTTATTTTCTTTAGAAAGTTTGATGTCTTCATTCAAGTTTTTTACCATAATCAGGTCTTCATTTTTTATGTAGATTTTCGACCCTACCGTTTGTAGAATTTTTTCAAAAGTTTTTTTTATGCCAACTTCCCTATAAAGAGCAATCATCTTCCCGAGTTTCTTATTCATGTCATTTTTGGTTTCTTTTTTTGTAAAGTACCTTATACTGGCGAGAAAGGGGTAACCGGAATTGACTTAACCATATGTTGCCAATAAGGCCTTATCCACTTTGCCCGTCGATATATTCTTGGCAGGTTGCTTCGAAATTCAAAGGACTCCGGAATCATATATTTTGTGAGAAATTTAGCGCAATACTGCTGAATCTCTGCCACATCCATATTTTCATTTTCCCGAAGAGCGATAAATAAATACAATATCTGGCGTCTCACGTTCAACGATAGCCCTGAGAATTCTGGCAATGGCAGATGGATCAAGTATGCAGTCCTCCTTTACATACAGAGCGCAGTCCGCACCCATTGCTAATGCTGAACGTATTTGTTCTATGCATGCCTCGCCGCCAACGGTCACACACGTAACCTCGGTGGCGTCACCACGCTCTTTAATCCGTATGGACTCCTCAAGGGTAATTTCGTCTAAAGGGTTGATTACAAATTTAACGCCCTGCATGGATATCTCCATTCCGTTGGGAAGAATAGTAATTTTGGTGTCGGGATCAGGAACACGTTTAAAGGGAACAAGAACCTTCATCATTTTTTAAATTAGGTATTCGGAACTTCTGTAGCAGCGTAGTGGGGCGCGGGGCCCGGCGACGACACAGCGGAGAGTGCATTATGATAAT
>JAXMAC010000108.1:0-12409 GCA_046350595.1 Candidatus Brocadiaceae bacterium
TGCTCCAATTAAAAACCGATGAAGAACTCGGTGCAAAGGCAAATATCTATGAGAAAATAGTATCTCAATACAATCTTCCCCCCTATCATGCACAAGAATTATTAGAGGAGTTCATCCACATTGATATTGCTGATATAACCCTTTTTCCCGGTGTTATTGATACCCTCATGTACTTGAAAAAACAAGGATATCGTTTAGTCTTGGTGACTTCTGGTGAGAACCAAACACAAAGGAAAAAGATTGAGGCGCTTAGACTGAATGGAAATTACTTTGAGGAAATTTTAATAGCCGAGCGAAATAATGGAAAGACCAAAAAAAATTGTTTCCAGTATATCATCCAGAAGTACAATGCAAAGCCGGGAGAAATCGTTTGTATTGGTGACAAAATAGAAGATGAATTAACGGATGCTCAATCTTTGGGAATTGTTACAGTAATGTTTAAGCATGGACGTCATTATAAGGCATATCTGACAGGAAAAGATAAATACATCAAACCAGATTACTCAATTAAACAGATCAAAGAACTTCTAATCCAAGATTGACACAGGAATACTAACGGTTATTACCAGCTATCTCCTTCAATTATTTCGTAGTAAAAAACTTTTCTTCTCCATAAATGACACCATCTTTATTCTTTGCTGCTATCCGGTAATAGTATCTTTTTTGAGATGTTAATTCACATGGCAAAAAATCAGATATTGATTTAAAAGGATTTGTGACTTGAGAAATTGTGAAAAAGGGAATCCTCGGACAATCTGTCAAGGTCTGGTCCCAAGAATTTGCTCTCTTCTTTTTATAAATCAGGTTTCCCCATTGCAGCGTGCCATATTCTTACAATTTCTATTACATTTTTGCTCATTTTGATCCGATAGACAATCCGATAAGGGTTTTGAATTATTTCTCGAATATTTTCTTCCTGAAATTCGGGGACAACTCTACCTGATGTGGGAAACTTTGGAAGTTGTTTTATATGGTTTAGTATGATGAGGATTCTTCTTCAATTTGATTATGTGGAATGCCTTTCCCTTCATCCAATTCCTTTAATGCCGTTCGGATTCCAGCAACAAACTCTATTCGTTCATGTGGCACTATCAGGAAGATTTTTTATTGTATCCATAGCTATTTCTTTTATTTTCATATCCGGTATTGTAACAGATTTATTATCGGAATCAAGTCAATCATATTTTATAACTAGGAGTTGTTCGTCTTCACCTTGAATCTGTTGGGTTTCATCATATTCAACCAAACCTACCGGACTATGGAATGACCACTACACGCAATAGCAATAACGTTTCCAAGTTCCTTTACCTGCACAGGAATCGTGCTTGCCTTATTCGTGCCGTTGCCCAGCTCACCACAAATGCCTCCATGCCCATACAGTACCGTCTGATTTTAAGGCTAAGGTATGAGCAGAACCGACTGCAATTGCAATAATGCCTTAAGGATTTTTTACCCGCATAGGGATATTGCTATTTGTACCTGTTCCATAGCCCAGTTGACCAGAGTAATTGCTACCCCACATTTTTACTGTTCCATTGGAATGCAAGACACCGGTATGTTGTGACCCCCGCTGTAACCATTGGAGTTGTAATCCCTGTTTTATTTGTATTGGGGTATCTGCTTGACGCCCCCAATATTTGTATTTCCGGCAAAGACGGATGGTATACTAATAGTCAAAATACATAAGAAAAATGCACATCTTATAAATACCAATGACGGATAAGAACCCAAATGGTATTTGATCATTCTCATATTTCAAGCCATCCTTTCATCTGATGATTTTAAAAATTAATTTTGATTTCTTTTCCATACGATCTCTCCAATAAGGAAACACTGAGGTTCTGATTATTACTTTGACTATTTACATGTAAAATCCATGTTATCTTGCTTACTGCCTTTGGATATTTTTGCTGTTTTTGTGCCTCCCTTGAGACATGATTTTACCCATACCCTGTATGTACCGTTTCTCAGGTTCTCAAAATGATAACAGCCGCTACTGTCTGTTTTAATAGTCTTTTGCACACCCGGTGTTAATGGTGACGTCCTTTTTAAACGAACTGTTTTCCCCACAAGCGGTTTACCCGATGCATTCAACACCGTGCCTGATATACAACCCGTTGGTGCTGTGTTATCATCCGGACATTCGCAAAAATCACCATTATTGGATGCGCATTTGGCTATGTCGATTATATGTAACGATATAAAACTTTCCCCGACTACGTATGCCTTTGTTCCTACTATGGCAACGTCCATTGCATGCATGGCAAAGCCTTCTATTTTTTCATTATACGTATCGATTAAGCGGGGAGACGATGGCGTAGAAACATCAATAATCAGCAGACCACCATTGCCATCAGCAACGCATGCTATATCCCCGGAAACAGAAACGCCTGTTGCCTTGCCAGGCGTATCGTAACCGCCCAGGAATTTTGGCTTTGATGGTGTTGAGACGTCTATAATATGGAGACCGTCAGAACCATCTGCAACGTACGCCTTGCCGTCTACTACAGTCACATTATAAGGAACTCCTGGCACACCAATGCTGCCTATCCTTTTGGGGTTTTTGGGATTAGAAACGTCTATGATATTGAGTCCAGCGAAATAATCACCGACATATGCGATAGTTCCTACCACATCGACACTGAAAGCGCCATTCCCTCCGTATCTCCCCAAAAGCTTGGGGTCTGATGGTTTTGAAATGTCTATGATTTTGAGTTCACCATCTGTGACATATGCACGGGTACCCTCCACATCTAAAGAATTTACCGCCAGACCCAGCTTGCTATACCTGCCGATTTCTTTGGGATTTGAAGGAGAAGAAACGTCGATAATCAGAAGACCATCAGCAGCGACATACACATACTTACCTACTGCTACAACATCCTGTGTATTATCGTCTATATCAAATATGCCAATGTGTTTGGGATTAGATGGATTAGAAATGTCTCTGATCAGGAGGTCGTCTCCATTTACAACATATGCAATGTTTCCTACAATGGAGATATCTTCCCCAAAATAGCCTTTCAGATAGCCAAGGCGAGACCAACAATGTCCTGATTTGGCAATAACTGGCGATACTGGTATCCACGAAATAAGAAAAAAACATGCTAAGCTCAGAAATATCGATAGAATTTGTTTTGAATTTTTACTTTTCAAATTGTCTCCTCCTGTGTTTTTAAAGAGTGCTTTTACCAAAAGAATCTCTGCAAACTCTATAACAGGTTTTTATAAAGATATACCCACGTGGACGTCCACGTCATCTTTTCTGCCTTCACTCTCAAACCTGATTCTTGCGGCACCAAGTTCAACTGCTGTAATTTTGAATATTGCTTTGCCATCAACGTCTGTAACTGCCCTTCCTGGTGACACATTAATATACTCTTCACCCATTATAATTGTGGCTTTTACAATTACTCCGACAAACGGTGTACCATTCTTGCATGTCACGGCTACCGTTACCTCTTTCGACTCTTGATTTTTAATCTCTAATGGTTCTGGTGCAGCATCCAACTTAGGTGCGTCACAAAAAAATTCAGAAAGTTTGCTGTCGAACCTGGTTACAAAGACATCTCTCTTACCATTATGAGACTTATCATATGCGGCGTAAGTTGTTGGAAAAGGGGAATCAGGCATTGAACTTTCGGTGCTACCCGTTATATATATGTGCCCACTTCGATCAATGTCCATTGAATTGCCCCCATCAATTCCAGACCCGCCCAGGAATGTGGATGCCAGCAAGCTCGTCAGTCCACTGTTGAACTTTGACACAAAGGCATCCCACATCCCATTGAATTCCCTATCATATGCGCCTGAAGTAGTTGGTAAATCGATTTCTGAATAAGCTGTGTGACCAGCTATATAAACGTCGCCATTTTTATCGATGGCTATCGACATAGCTAGATCAAAACTAGACCCACCCAGTAATGTAGATGCCATTAATCGTGACAGTTTACTGTTAAACTTAGATACAAAGGCATCGGTGAAGCCACCATTGTAAGAGGTATCATATGCTCCGGCAGTAGTTGGGAATGGTAACCCCTCACGTGCTTCACCCGTCACATAGATATTTCCGCTTCTATCAACAGCGATTGAATTACCTACAGTCCCGTTCAATAATGTGGATGCCTTTAAACTTTTCAGGCTACCGTCAAATTTTGATACGAAGACATCATGGCCATTGTGAATCGTATCATACGCGCCACTCGTGACAGGAAAATCATACGATTGGGTATAACCAGTTACATAAACACTTCCAAATCTATTAATTGCTATTGCATTGCCGACATCACTGTATGACCCGCCCAAGAATGTAGATGCCCGCAGTCTCCATAAATCGCTGTTAAACCATGACACAAAGACTTCAGCACCATTATAAGATGTATCATAAGCGCCAGCTGTTACAGGAAAATTCAATGACGTTGTATAACCTGTCACGTAGACTTTTCCTCCAGCAGTAATGGCAATTGAATTACCCCTATCATTTCCAGAGCCACCAAGGA
Organism: Candidatus Brocadiaceae bacterium; assembly: GCA_046350595.1. Classification (GTDB taxonomy): domain Bacteria; phylum Planctomycetota; class Brocadiia; order Brocadiales; family Brocadiaceae; genus JAHFOW01. Next base: position 4,500 of record JAXMAC010000108.1, read on the forward strand.
ATGTGGATTCCACCAAGCTTGTTAATCCACCGTTAAGCTTTGATATAAAAGCATCATCACCATAATTGTAAGATGCATCATAAACAGTAGCTGTGGTAGGAAAATCCGACGATGCTGTATAACCCACAATATAGACCATTCCTCCCCCATCGATAGCGATTGAATTGCCATAATCATATCCGATCCACCCAGAAATGTTGATGCATACAATCGTGTAAGATTACTGTTAAACCTAGACACAAAGACATCGGCAGAGCCATAATTGTTAGAGTAAGAAATATCATAAGCACCATATGTAACAGGAAAGTCAGACGAATTGGTATAACCGGTTACATAAACTTCTCCATATAAATCTAAAGCAATCGAATAGCCACCATCATACGAAGTTCCACCCAGGAAAGTTGAAGCAAGCAATGGGTCGATGATGAGGTCTTTTGTGGTATCGTAGGCAGCAACCTTGAAACCATAAATATACCGTGAATCGTGTCCGTATTCTTTGTGTCTTTTACGGACGACGTTTCACGGCCACGGATTACGTACTTCGCCTCCACCTCCACCCTCTTTCCATCAATGTCCTGATATGCTATGGGTTTGGTGAATTTTACCGCGCCTAGTTCTGTTTCTGCAACGAGTTCGCCGTTTTCATTGACAGACAATTTCGGATTTTGGAATTCGGAATTCGGATTTTTTATTCCGCATTCCGCATTCTGCATTCCGCAATCTTTTAAACCACTCAGACCGATCTTAATCTGTTCCGGACTTGCCCCCGGCTTCACGCAAAACAATTTTTCAACATTTTTTCCATATGCCTTAAGTTTCAAACCAATCCCTTTATACACATCTCCAAGGTCTACAAATTCATACGTAGAGATGTTACTCTTCCATTTTGACGGGTCGTTTCCCTTAAAATAGCTGACCTTTGTTTCCGCCGCCCGTTCACCGCTTATTTTTGAAACCTTCCCGCCGACAAATTCCTCCTTCAAGACAACGCCGGTTGACGATTTCGGAATTTGGATTGCGGATTGCTTCGCTCCGCCTGCCTGTGCGTGACCCTGTCTGCCGCACTGCGGCGCAGGCACGGCGCACGCAGACAGGCTCGCAATGACAAAATCGGCTGATTGCGGGTTTTCCCCTCTGACAAGAGGGGTGCAGGGGTGTGTGATATCCGTTTCGGATTTTGGATTTAAGATTTCTGATAGCCCACGAAAAGACGCTAAAGGACGCACAAAATCCATTTTCGTGTCTTTTTGTACTACTATCCATCAACTTCTTGTTTTTTTTGCGTGTTTTTCATGCCGCCATTTCCGTAAGCGCTTTAATATCAAGGGCTGAAGCAGTCATCAGCGAACAAGAGAACTTCTGGCCTTTCTCCGTCAGAACATAGCGGTTGGTCCGAGGAGCTTTGCGGATTAGGCCGTGTACCCGCAACAGTTTTATCCGTCGGGTCACACGGCCGGAATACTTCTTTTGCTGATCCTTCTCGGCCTGTTCGGATTCCCCGTAAAGCCACTTCCGCAAATCATGGTTACGGAATCCGTTTATCGCATTTTCACCTTTCGACAGGAACATCAGCATCCGGTAATCATCCTGCTGCCAGGGATTCAACCCCCGATACCTCTTGCCCTCTTTGACCACCTTGTTACAAGCTCCGCATACCACTTCCTTCAGTTTCTCCTCTACCTGAGCCACCGCCAAGGCATCTCCATAACGATCATTGCACTTCTGGCTCACCTCACACCGTCGATGAAGATCGCTTACCCCCTTACGCATCTTCTGCCATGACGCCGGTTTGCCTTCATCATCGTTAGGCCTGCGAAAAACCTTAAAGTCCCGCGTGTTATTGATCGTTGTCTCTATACGCAACAGACTCCCGCTCTTGTTATACATCTTCACTGAGTTACTATTCACGCTGTGCTTGACCCGTATACCTTCATACCGCCTTCGATAGTCGCTGACAACCTCATCAGGGGCAGTCCCTGCAAGGCTACGCCTGCCCAAATACTTCATCACCGAAGGACTGTCGCAAACCCGCATCGCATGGTGAACAAATGACGCAAACAATTCCTCCAACGCCTCAACCGATTTAAACATGATGTCCGTTGCCCACTCCGTCTCATCCGCCGACCAATAATACTCCGGTTTCAACGGACGAAGTACCTGCGACAATGCCGGACAACTTCCCAACGCAAGCCTGTTAAGCAACCTCGCCCAGTCAGTCTTAAGCTGCTCATGCAGCAGCGCCTGCGCAGCCGCTATATCCTCTATATGCACAAAACAGTTGCCGTCCTTAACATAATCAATACCTTGCTTCTGAAGTTGCCGCTCCAGCCAATGACGACCATTAAGACAAATGAAAATATTAAACGGCACCCAACTCTGGATCCGAACATGACCAAAACCAAATACAGGATCGTTAAAATAATGATACACAAAGACACACTTGCGGGGCTCCATCACCAACTCGAGCTTCTTGCTGGCCTTGTTGCCCTTAACCTTCGGCGCAATACAAGGCTCTACCACACTCAACAGACAGATGGAGCCTTCTGTAATCCTCTTGTCCTTCGCAATCTGGCGAGCCAACTTATCCTTATCAACACCGCTGCTTGCCAAATATCTCACCTCAATACCCAATTCTTTTGCACGCGATTCACAACTCTCCCGCACCTGCACCGTAAGACCATTGACCCAATCGGAAAAATCCTTCAGCAATATTTTCGCATAACTCATGTATGTGCTCAGCCCCCGCTCACTGGCCAACCACCGTAATGTCCCTCGAAAACGAACCCTGTCCAGACCGCTTATTGCACCCATGACCCTGTCTCGATATAATTCCATTAACTTCTTCATAGTAGTGTCCTCTAAATTGTATGATTACTATTTACGAGGATAATACTATACCTTATAATAGACAAAAATTCATATTTTGGTTGCGGCCAGAGGCCGCGCTAGGTGTTTTGTGGGCTAATCTTACCGCAGTCCGCAATCCCATATCCGCTATTATCACGCTCCTCTGCTCCCACTCCCCCATCCTCCCCTGCCCCCATGCTCCCTTTTGCAAGGTCACATCGTTCATCCCTGCCTTCATTTGAATATATGGATAGCGAAGAACCTCTTCGCTCTACATCTGGCGAAGCACCGCTTCGCCCTACATTTTTTGGCAATGAATAGACAATCTCACCCTCATTTGTCACAAACACCGTCCCGCCGAAGGTATTCGCATAGAACTTCATCTGTTCATCCGCCTGACCTTCATTTGCAATAAAGGGTAATTGAAGACTCTGTGTTTTTTTGCTAAATTCATCCATTGTCGGCTTAATTTTAACGTCTTCCCCTCGTACATTAATATTTACGGCTAATACACCTGATAAAATAACTGCAGACACTAATAAAAACCTTTTTCTCATTTTCATGATATTCCTCCCGAAGGATTTCCTTGAAATTAATCCATTTGCATGGAAAAACACAGACCCGTTAAGAAACAAGAACTTTTATTACCTCTACAATTTTGTAAAATACTTTTATTTGTATCCTGTTAGCTTTGCGAATTCCCTGGTTCATAGAACATCGTGCCTGTATATATATTCTACGGCTGCTTGAAAATGCCATCCGCCTTCGGACCACCCAGAGCAGCTATTTCTTCTTCGGTCATCGTACGGTCAATGAACGCAATGCTGTTCACGTAAAGTTCATGGGTATAGACACCGTTCGTGTTACCTTCATTAAAGAGCAGCATACCAGGATATGGGCTTGTATTCGAGTAGAGAGAAAATTGCTTGTCGTGCATTGAGGTGCCAGTGCCATGGTGGACATTCTTGCCGTTGCAGTAATAATCAATGACGCCTGCATTCAGATTTGCTACAAAGGCAACACGGAACCATGTATTTGCTGCAACGATCCCCGCAGCGGATTCACCAATACCATATCCCCACAATTGTCCCGATGGGCCAATGTAAAATTCGGACTCATTGGTATTTTCGGGATGAGTGTTGTACATCGGTGTCCAGTTAAGGTTCCCAGGGATAAGCACGTCGGCAATCCAGGTATATTGATTAATGTACTTTCCCCCGCCGTTCGGACCGCTATCGGTAAACGTGAGATAATAGCCATTGCTCTTACCGGTAAAGGCAGGTACGCGCATGTAAGCAGCGGGCTGACCATCGATATGCGGCACAGTCGAGCCGTCGGTTGTGCCGAAGCTTGTCAAGCCTGGTGTTGCGCCGTCGGCATATTCCATCACACCATTGCCAATCGCCGCCGAAAGATCACTACTGTCAAAAGTCCACTCGTAGCTTGCCGTGGGCGGTACGCATGTAAAATTTATATCATTTACCTGATCATTCTCGGTGATCTCTACCGTCTTTGTGCCGCCTTTTTTACAATTAACTACTTTTATTTTATACGTGCCGTTGCTCAGCTTACTGAAGTTATACTTCCCATTGCCGTTCGTATTCGCTGTCTTTTTAAAAACAGGGTGTGATGGAACAGTCCTCTTTAGCAGAACCTTTTTTCCTGCCAGGGGTTCATCTGAATCATCTGTTACAGTCCCGGAGATGCCTCCGGTATCATCAGAACAATCGCATAGACATATTATATCAAGACCGTTTTCACCGATTATATATATTATACTACCAGAAACAAATATCCAATCACCTCCCACAGGATATTTCCAAATTAATTTTGGACTTGCCGGATTCGATACATCAAATATATGAAGTCCACAAGAAGCAAGAACGTATGCGGTTGTTCCTGAAATATACAATCCTCGTCCAAAACATAGGTTGTATGAATCCGCGTGTCCCAAAAGTTTGGGATTTGAGGGATTGGATACATCTATTGTTAGTAAATATTTTGATGAATCAATAGCACCAGCTACATAAGCAGTCGTGCCAGAAACAAATACTCCAAAGAGGTCTCCATCCACAAGATATTTACTTATAAGCTTTGGACTTGTAGGTTTGGATATATCGATTATCAAAAGGCCGCCATCCCAGTTCCAGCTACCTGAAAAAGCAACATATGCCCTTGTTCCATAAACATATATATCTTCTACATCTTGAGTATTTACTAACGCATCTGCCAGAATTCCTTGCAATTTTGGGTTTTTAGGATTGGATACATCAAATATCCGAAAATCTCCATCATTGTCAGTCACATATGCTGTTTTATCTGACACAAATATATTACTTAAAAATGCGGTATAATAGCGACCCAGGACTTCCGGCTTGGTGGGATCGGAAACATCGATTGTATGCAGTCCTTCATAATTAAGCACATACGCTGTTTTGTCCGATACATATATTTCAGATACTCGTATGTCCAGGGAACCCACGAGTTTTGGTTTTTTCGGGTTTGACACGTCAAGTATTAAAAGACTATTATTAAATCCTAAATATGCTGTAGTGCCTGATACACATCCATCAAGTGTAAATTCTTTATAATATTTTCCAATACGCTTCATGCATTGTCTGGCATTTGCATGTGCTAAAAACACACCTGCATAGAGCAAGACAAGTATAAAGAGGCTTAAGAAAAATATCATCTTTCGAGACTTTAAGAAATTATACGACATCGGTTTGTTCTTACCGGGCGATAACAAATGCATAATAAAGCTCCTTTTCTTATAACATACAAACCCGGCAATCAGGGTAAAGCCCGATTGCCGGATTTGGGTACAATATTAATTCGTTAACGGCGTTAATAAAGGCACGAGATTATCGGGTACTTCGTCTTTCAGAGAGATAACAAGCCCACCGGTGTCGGGCAGTGAAGCGTGTTTTTCGGCAAGTGTGGTCTCAATTTTTTTGGGTGTCAATGCCCACATCGCCTCGGTTGCCGGGTCTACGGCGAGATATCCAATGAGGCCACCAAAAAATATGTTACCGCCGATATACCACCCGCCTGGTTTTGGAACAAGTTGTACCTCTACAGGGTCGTAGCCATCTTTTTCAATCACAACCCTATATGTAGCGCCTTCAAACCATCTTACTCCACGCTTTAAATCAGGCGTGCGGGTGTATTTGCGGAATGTACGACATTGTTCTGTCCATCGTAAACCGTTACCTTAGCGCCATCTGGAGTTGAACTGATAGGCACCTTTTGCGCACTGCCATTAATGATAGATGCACATCCGGCAACCAAAAAAAACAAACCTGCCAATCCTGCAAGAATAACACTTTGCTTTTTTATCATTATCCATATCTCCTCAATTAGATTCTTTTCGAATGTTCTTTACAAGTACCTCGTTCCTGCCACAAAGGGTACAACAGCTCCACTTTTGCGCTACCTTGATACCACCTCCTCTCGTGGTATTAAAATTTTCCCGTTTTCCTTGCAAATTCTCTGATCTCCGGAGAAGATGATATTGTCTGAAAGGATTTCTGAAATAACTCTGTAAGACATGTTTCGATTTGCTTCTTTGCATTACTTGTGTTCGTAAAGACGTTTCCCGTTTTTTCCTTTCCTTCTCTTTTAATGGTGTCCACCCATATCGTATTTCCGTTCAGGTCCTCCATTTTCCATTCTAACATGAACGTCAGAATTGAGTCGCCAAAAGCCGTGACGCCAAAAGTTCGGTCGGCTAATACCATCCTTGGTATGAGAATAGCTTCTACCCCGGCATTGTTTCTGCCACTTTTTGACTGTGTAACGATAACTGATGAAAACAACTTCTGTGCAACAGACTCGGTATTCAGCAAAAAGGCATCGCCCAAGGGAATACGAAAGACATCTCCCATAGAGTGCTTTTCCCACTGGGCTGTGCGTAATTCGTTAGACTGAACAAGTTCTATGTTCAGGGGAATCTTGTCTATCTGCTGATTTAACTGAATGGGCTGAGTGGGACACTTGTATACGTGTGCACAGCCGGCAAAAACGGTTGTAAGAAACAACAGCAGGATGCAAAAAATACCTCTTTTCTTTGATATAATCATGTGATGTATTATCCTTTCTTATCAGAATTCAAACGCGAAATCGAAACGTTGTGCTTTTTTATTTGATATATCCGTTGGTTCCATATGTAAATTCAACTGAAGCGGACGAGTGATTGCTTCCGTCAATTGAAAATTGCTCTTTTGATACAATAAAACTTGATGTGGTACTTCGGTTTTCAGCAGTTACAAATACGGGGAGGATGTTTGCGTTCAGGAGATTGGCGCTAAAATATTTTTTAATCTCATGCTCATCTGTAAAAGGTTCAATCGCTACGGTTAATCCATCTTTCATCTGCGAATTCTTGGACTGGTTGATCGGTATTCCTTCATGTTCGGGCAATCTCATAGTTGTGCATCCATTGAATAAAACAGTCAACGAAAGTATACAAACGAATACAAGTTTCAACCGGTAAAGAGAACACGCCTTATTTACAAATACCCTGTTATATAACACTTTAAAGAACATTTTCATCCAATTACCATCCACTTTATACCTCCTGAAAGAACCGTAAAAAACCCTCAGTAGGTTAAAATAAATGCTGGCATTGTAAGGCATGTTTTTTTTCGTGTCAAGTAAAATATGGATTTTTTCAAATATTATTTTGGACAATAACAGCGTGAGCAAGGAAGAAATGGCGGAATTATAAAGAAGTGTGAAATAGGAGGGAATGCCAGGTTCTATTGATTGAAATGAAATTATAAAAAATAAATGCCCCTTGCTATATGGACATGAAGCTGGTAGAGACAAGGTACTGTCTTGTCTCTACATGAATAATATGAGAGTGAAGAGAAAGGGAAGCAAGACAATGAAGTTTTAGAGAAGATAAAACATGTGCGTCCCTTTAAAGATGATAAACGGAATTCGGGTATAGAGACAGCAGGAAGGGAGCTATTATTAGGGAAGAAATTCTATGAAGATAAGAAAAATATTTTTTACACCACCATACCAATAATAACCCCTTCAAATACTAATTTGCCGTC
>JAXMAC010000109.1:0-2328 GCA_046350595.1 Candidatus Brocadiaceae bacterium
TTCTTAACTTAACACGTACGGTGATAAGGGGGTTGTTTTGATCAAACATCCTTAATTTAGTGACATTGTAACACCCCCCAGCCCCTCTTTTTAGAGTATTGTAGAGACGCAAGATTGTGCGTCTCTACTTTTTAGAAGTCGCCGAATGCCCAATTTGGGCGGATAGAATTTGTTTTAATCAAGCGGGTTACGGAAAGAGAATCAATCCCCGGTAATCCCCTTTGTAAGAGGACTATGGCGGATGAGATTGATAGGTGCAGGTATATGAAAATAAAGGATGATTTACGAAGTCAAATTATATCAAAGGTAAAGAAGGTCGTTATCAAAATAGGGACGGGTGTTCTGACCACGAATGAAGGGTATCTTGATAAAGAACAAATAAAGAACCTGGCCGGTCAGGTTGTTGGATTAAAGAAGATGGGATACGACATGGTTGTGGTGAGTTCCGGCGCGATTGGTTCCGGGATGGGAGAACTCGGTATCGGGAAAAGACCCACGACCTTGCCTGAGTTACAAGCGGTGGCCGCAATTGGTCAGAGCAAGTTGATCAGCATGTATGATGAGTGTTTCAAATTGCACGGCTATCATGCAGCACAGATTCTCCTTACCCGCGAAGATTTTGAAGACCGGCAGAGGTACTTAAATACCTGCAATACGATCCATACGCTCTTTCAACTCAATGCCATTCCTGTAGTAAACGAAAACGATACGATTTCAGTGGATGAGATTAAGTTTGGAGATAACGATGCGCTTTCGGCGATGGTGACTAATCTCCTGAATGCCGAGTTATTGATAATCCTTTCTTCTGTGGATGGGTTGTATGATAAGCTTCCCACGGCAAAGGGCAAGGTCAACGTTATTCCGGTTGTAGAAAATGTGTCCGATGTGAAGGAACTGGCGTTCAATGTAAAGACCCAGAGGGGCGTTGGCGGAATGCAGACGAAGCTTGATGCGGTGTCTATGGTAATCAACGCCGGAGAGGCAGTGATTATTGCGAATGGCAGGACAGAAGGGATATTAAAAAAGGTTGTGCAATCAGAAAATGTTGGCACACTCTTTCTCCCCAGGACAGAAAAACTGGCGAGTCGTAAACGATGGATAGGTTATTCAATCAAGCCTAGGGGAAAGGTTTATGTTGACGATGGCGCCGCAAAGGCATTGACAGAGAAGGGGAAGAGCCTGCTTGCTTCGGGTATTGTTTTGGTAGAGGGTGCTTTTGATAAGGGCGATACGGTTTCCATCTGTAAAAAAGGAGATGATACAATTTTTGCACGGGGTTTAACGAACTATTCTTCAGAAGAGATAGAAAAAATTAAAGGGCAAAGTACATCCCATATCGCTAAGATGCTGGGATATAAATTGTATGATGAGGTTATTCATCGGGATAATATGGCAATCCTTTAAAATATGCCGATGATAAACACGAGAGAAGCAATCTTTCTCTGATAGTTAACACGTTTCCCATAAGGAAAAGGTATTTTACCAATGTGAGATTACCTCGGACTGTTGTCCTCGCAATGACAATACCTTACCATTCTCTCAATGCCTTGCAGTTTCATTTGACCAAATAGTTACTTAAAATCAGGGGCAGAGTTCTAATTGTTTTTCAAGCTCATCTAGCATGGTTAAATACTTTTCGTGGATGCCAGCATGGATTTTTTTCTGTTCAATGGATTCAAATTTATTTATTAACAATTTTTGTTCATCACTCGTCAGCATTTTATTTATCCAGGGAAAAAGAACCTTTTCTTCGGTTTGTAAATGCTTTTCCGTATGTTTGATGTATGAGTAAGCAATATTCGTAATCTTCTTTTTGGCCTTTTTGCCCTGAATGAAATTCTCGAGCGATGCCGTTAAGTCTCTTATCATGTCACGTGAGGAGACATGTTCCATGAGTAGCCTTCCCAAAAAGTGTTTCTTCTTGTTATCTGCCTTGTCTTTTAACATGGGGAATAATATTTTGTCTTCCTTTTCCTGGTGGCACTTATCGTTAAGTTCACCGACAACCTCTATTATTTTGATGAACGTCTCTTTGGGAATAGGCATACCCTCATCAAGGCAGTGAGACGCCTTTTCTAATACTTGCAATGCCCTGGTTGTATTCCCGAATTCACGGACTAATATGTCGGTAGCATATTGATTTTGCGGCGCAACGGTTTTGACATCCTGATATGTATTGTTATTTGTTGAAGTACAGGCAGAGATGTACACGCAAGAAAAAATGATGAATGGTAGTATGGTTTTTTTCATATTTTAATGTTTGAAAAATTCAATGTTTATAGTAGTGGCAATGCGCGCCTTGCCACTACACGGTGTAAATTTTCCGTA
>JAXMAC010000109.1:2338-11137 GCA_046350595.1 Candidatus Brocadiaceae bacterium
TTTTTTTTTTTTTATTATTAATTTTTTTTTTTTAATTTTTTTTTTTTTTATAAATTAATTTTTTTTAGTCGGGCCACGGCGCGCCTCCCCACTACACTGTTAAAAGTCTCCGTAATGCCTAATCTGATGTATAGGAATTTCAAACCGGGTTAACGCTGACAGGGTTTCAAACCCTGTCAACGTTCTGGTAGAGACGCAAGATTTTGCGTCTCTACTATGCATTTTTGAAGTCGCCGGAGGCCTAATTTACTCACCGTAAAAGCAGGGCCTCTGCAAGGCGAATGTCTTCGGGCGTCGTAATTTTAATATTTTCGTCTGTACCTGGCACAATACAAACAGGATAACCGGCTTTTTCTGCCATCTCAGCATCGTCGGTAAATTCCCTGTCGGTGTTTTTAAATTGTTCAAATACCTTTATAATTAAATCTCTTTTAAAACCCTGTGGCGTTTGAGCCATCCAGAGACTGCTCCTGGGGATGGTTCGTTGAATGAACATATCCTTTCCGGCCTCTTTGACCGTGGCCTTCATGGGAGCGGCAAGGATCGCAGCATGGGATTCTTCTACCTTATGTATGACTGCCTCGATATGCTCTTTTCTTACCAGGGGTCGAACGACATCGTGGATAAGTATGATGTCGGCATTTGAAGCAGTCTGGCAAATGCCGTTATAAACGCTATCCTGTCGTTTTTTGCCCCCGGCCACGATCTTCTTTACCTTATAATTGTCGAGTGTGGTCTGCCATTGGTCCCGCAGCGATTTTATCTCAGATTCACCGACGACAAAGATAATTTCACTCACCAGGTCGATTTCCGAAAACCGCTCGACGGTGCGAAGAAAAATGGGCTTGCCCTGTATTTGCAAAAATGGCTTTTTAACAGGGCCACCCATGCGTAAACCAAGTCCCGCCCCGACTAAAACGGCTGATACCTTCACGTTTTAAACCCTCTCATAAGGATAAAACAATTTTTTATATTCATCCTGCGCAAAGCGGTCGGTCATGCCGGCAATGTAATCACAAACCCCCTGATACAGTCCCGTTTCTTCTATCCACTTCTGATAATCCTGGGGAAGCTGTTTTGGGTTTTTGACAAACGCCATAAAGAGTTCTTCGACAAAGCGCTTTGCCTTATCGGACATTCTGGCCACACGATAATGCTGGTAGACATTTTTAAAGAGAAATGCCTGCAATTTCTTTTTTTGCTCAGACAGCACAGGAGAAAAAGATATAAGCGGGGCAGGATAATTTCTCACGTCATCGACGGTTTTTATACCTTCCCGTTGAATTCTGGCCATTGTAGTTTCGATAAGATCGGTGACCTCGACATCAATTAAGGTTTTTATTGTCTGTGCAATGAGTATGTTGTGTTCAAGCGCCCCGTACCTTTGTTTTACTATTCTCTGCATTTCATGCCATAATTCAACGGATTGCAAGTCACTGTCAGTTATGATGCCCGCCTTTAAACTATCGTCGAGGTCGTGATTGTCATACGCAATGGAATCCGCCTTATCTACGATTTGTGCTTCCAGGAGGGGCTGTTTCGTGTCATTATATTCCTGCGAGGCGCGGCTGTTGTAAGGCGATGTATGTTTTACGATGGACTCTTTTAATTCCCACGACAGATTTAATCCTGGAAATTCGGGGTATTTTTTTTCCAGGATATCGACAACGCGCAGTCCGTGAAGGTTGTGCTCAAAGCCTCCATAATCCTTCATAAGCTTTTTGAGGGCGTCTTCGCCGGAATGTCCAAAGGGTGTATGTCCTAAATCGTGCGCAAGCGCAATTGCCTCAGCGAGGTCTTCGTTCAGGTTTAATACCCGCGCTATACTTCGGGCTATTTGCGATACTTCCATCGTGTGCGTGAGTCGCGTCCGGTAGTAATCCCCTTCGTGATTCACAAAAACCTGGGTTTTATACTCAAGCCGCCTGAAAGCGGTGGAGTGGATAATGCGGTCTCTGTCCCGCTGATAGACGCTCCTGTACAGGTGTTCTGCTTCGGGGTATTTTCTTCCCTTTGATTTCTGGCTCTTCATGGCATACGGAGCGAGTTCCCTGTCTTCCCGTAACTCAATTTCTTTTCGCGTCAGCATAAAGGCAACCACCGGTTTTTTGTGAAAAAATTAATACAGGGCAAAGCATCCTGTTTGTCATCTGTGCCATAGGTAAAATCTGTGGTTTCAGGTTTTTTTGTGAATTTGAAATTCATATATGGAGATGTTTTTTGAATTCACGATAAAGGTCTTCCAGGGATTGGGGGATAACCTTTATGTCTGAGATGACGGGCATGAAGTTTGTGTCTCCATTCCACCGGGGTACGATGTGAAAATGAAAATGGCCGATGAGCCCTGCTCCGGCTGATTTCCCCAGATTTACGCCGAGGTTAAAGCCTTCGGGTTTCATTATCTTCACGAGACATTCCTTCATATCCCGGGTAACTTGCATGATTTCGAGCATTTCCTGATCGGTAAGGTCGGAAATGTCGGCCTTGTGTTTGTTGGGCGCAATCATAATATGCCCGCTGTTATATGGGTATTTGTTCAGGATGCAAAAGCACTCTTTTGCACGGTGAATAACAAGGTGTTTTTCGTCCATGGTATTCTGAACGGCGTTACAGAGAAAACAACCTTCTTCTTTTGGCTGGTCTTGTATATAGGTGATACGCCATGGCGCCCAGATATTATCTATCATAGTACAATTCCGTTTATATGAAAATACTCAGGTATCAATAAATTATCTGCATCCGGAGCAGGTAGGGGCGGTGCAAGTGCCACAACCACCGGAACTGCTACCGGAAGAGTCGTCGCTGCTATTTCCTGTGGACATTCCGAATACAGAAAATACCTTATGGATAGAATCGCCCTGGCAGGATGGACAAAATAATTTTTTCCTCTCTTTCGAGCTTCGGAAGTACTCGTCGAACTTTGTATTGCATTGATTACATTGAAATTCATATATTGGCATAGGGTTATACCTTAGTTTTGTGGTTTTATAATATGAGCACAAAAGATTCTTTTTTTGATTTTATATCCATACAATCAAATTGTTGTGTAATTTTAACGGCGTCTATTGGCCAATTCAAGAGCCTTTTATGAACTTGAATTTTTGCCGGTTAATTTGTTTAAAAGGTCACGCACCTTCTTCATGTCTTCCCAGACCTTGATCTTGTCAGGAGGATTTCTTAAGAGATAGGCAGGATGAAAGGTGACCATAGCGGGGGTGCCGTTATAATTGTGGAACGTTCCCCGCAGTTTACCAACAGGTTCTTTTGTATTGAGTAAGGTCTGTGCCGCAAATGTGCCGAGTGCACAGAGGACTTTTGGCCGGATTATTTCTATTTGTTTAATAAGATAAGGTATGCACAGGACGATTTCTTCGGGAAGGGGGTTGCGGTTGCCTGGCGGACGGCATTTCAGGACATTGGCAATATACACATCGCTCCGTTTTAAACCGATAGCCTCTATAATCTTGGTGAGAAGTTGACCGGCGCGGCCAACAAAAGGTTCTCCCTGAAGGTCTTCGTCACGACCCGGCGCCTCGCCAACAAACATGAGGTCTGCCATAGCATTGCCGACGCCAAAGACAAGATTGGTGCGTGTCTTGTGCAGGGGGCATTTGTGGCATGTCAATACTTCCTGATGCAGCTCTTCCAAAAGTTTAGTCCTCCGTTCTTTCTCAGTCGTGAAGGTTTGTTGGTCAAATGGCCTTGCCGATGTTACCGTTTCAACCTTTTTATCTTCGTGCGGATTGTTTGAGGAAGATGTATTTGCCTTGTTTGGTTTGGAAAAGATAATGGAATCTATCCCAAACCCTTTTTCAATTTCAAGGTTTGTTTTAACAGAGCGTATTATCGTTGCCAAATCCTTTTTTATTTCATCCATGGTGTGTGACATCAATCGTGACGCTTTCTCTGTAAGAAGGCATTTTTGTTATTTTTTTGGCAGCGCCTTATCCAATTCATCCAGAATAACCTTTTGCACTTCACTGATGCTTCCCTGGATTTCGCAACCGGCGGCGTATTTATGGCCTCCCCCGCCGAACTTTCTGGCGATGGAGTTTACGTCGAATCCGTTTCGGCTCCTCATGCTTATCTTTACCCAGTTTGGTTGTGTCATCTCACGAAATAATACGCCAATAGTAACGCCGTCTATGGAGGCAGGGATTTCGGCAATTTCCTGGGTATCGATAGCGTTGACCCCTGTCTTTTCCAACATTTCACGGGTGAGCCAGAGGGTGGAAATACGATTCTGCGAATGGAGTTTAATCGTATTCAGCGCACAGGCATTTAGCTGTATTAAGTTGTAAGGGTTGGTATTATACACATGTTTGGTAATTTCCTGATAACGCGCCCCATGTTCAATAAGAGACGCCGCGGCCCTGAGCGCTTCGGGCGATGTGTTTGTATGGGTAAACCGTCCTGTGTCGGTTATGATTGCCACGTATAAAGCGGTGGCGATATCCGGTGTAATACTGACATTCGTTTCTTTGAGCAGGTTAAAGACAATTTCCCCGGTAGCGCACATCTCTTCGGTAACCCAGTTGGTGTGACCAAAATTTTCATTTGAGATATGATGGTCAAGGTTGATGATTACTGCGTCTTTTGGGATAATTTCCTGTGTCCTGCCAAGCCTGTCAAGGGTAGGGCAATCCAGCGAGATGACCACTTCTGCCTTGTTTTTCGGGTGATCAGGGTAACTATACATGCCTGAAGCGGGAACAATGAATTTGTATATCTGCGGGATAAGCGAGTCATTGACAATACATACCGATTTCCCCATCTCCTTAAGGGCGTGGAAAAGCGCTATTTCAGAACCTATACCATCGCCGTCCGATCGTACGTGAGTAGTGAGGAGAAAGACCTGGTGTGTTTTTATTATGTTATAGATTTCATGTATCATTGGCCGTATTTTATCGCCCGTCACGGTATTTGTACCCCCATTTTTCGATGACATTGTTATCGTTATTCTTTGTGTTAAAAAATTGAAATTTAATAATTATCTACCTAACAAAAAACTGTTTATTTTATTCAGGAGGGAAGGTTAATTTTATTGCAGGGTCTTTTGATATGTTTTACCTGTAATTACCTAGCGCAGCTACGCCGCAACCAATTCTTCTTTATGAAAAAGGAGAGATTGCTTCGGAAAAGACCCTCGCAATGACACTTACTATGTACTTTGATGGTACACGGCACGTTGTCATTGCGAGCGTTTGTAGTGACGACTTTAGTCGTCCGGGGTCATTGCGAGCGGAGCGAAGCAATCTTTCCCTCATAAACAAATGTGCTTGTGAAAAATGTACAAAAAAAGAAGTTTTTATAGAGTGATACGATAATCTAAAACATCACATTATATGTCGGACTGGCGTAATTGTCAAACCTTCTTTTCCCTTGCATTTTATTTGCAGATTCGTTACCATTTTAAAGAATTAGCTTTTTTCCCATTTTAATATATATATTCAAAAGTTCTCATAAAATTTAAAAATATGGGGGGGATATGTTTAGGATTGTAGAAAAGGAAAAGATCGCCGAATCTACTTATTTAATGAAGATTGAGGCGCCCAAAATTGCTGCCAAGAGAAAAGCGGGGCAATTTGTTATGCTCCGTATAGATGAACCGGGTGAAAGAATACCTTTAACCATCGCGGGTTCTGATACGATTCTCGGAACGATTACCATTATTTTTCAGGTTGCGGGCGATACGACGCGGCAGATGTCTACTTTGAATAAAGGCGATTATATTTTGGATATTGTGGGACCATTAGGACATCCCACGCATATTGAAAATTATGGAACAGTTGTCTGTGTTGGCGGCGGTTTGGGAATAGCGCTTGTGATGCCGATCGCCAAGGCGCTCTATGACGCCGGTAATCATGTAATATCAGTTATAAGCGCAAGGAACAAAGACCTCCTGATTTGTGAAAAGGAGATGGCTGCCTGTAGTAAGGAGTTTGTGGTTGCTACCGATGACGGGTCGAAAGGTGTGAAGGGGTTTCCAACGCAGGTATTACAGGATTTCATTAACAAGGGCAGAAAGATTGATGTTGTATTTGCTGTGGGTCCCGTGCCTTTAATGGCTGCCGTCAGCAGATTGACAAAGCCTTATAATATTAAGACAATCGTGAGCCTGAATCCCATCATGGTGGATGGAACAGGCATGTGCGGCGGCTGCAGGGTGGAGATTGATAATAAGCCCAAGTTTGTTTGCGTGGACGGCCCGGAATTTGACGGTCACCAGGTAAATTACGACAACTTGATGCAGAGGTTAAAAACATATTCCAGCAACGGTAAAGATCCAAGGTTACAGAGCGTGAGCAAAGACAACGCCTGCTGGAAACCGCCGGAAGACCGTGTGGGTATGGCGCACAAGCCTCATGTATCTATGGAGGCCACAGACCGGCATGAGGTCGTAGAACAATTAGCGGCGGCGCTTTCGGGTGCAGGTTCGAAAAAGATGGGTTCTATTCCACGTCAGAAAATGCCTGAACAGGAACCAGTAAACAGGGTTAAAAATTTTGAAGAGGTGCCGGTTGGATACACCCCGGAAATGGCTCGGTTGGAGGCGCTCAGGTGTTTGCAGTGCAAGAAGCCTCTCTGTCGTGACGGATGTCCGGTCAGTATTGATATTCCGGGATTTATTAAATTAATTGCCGAAGGTGATTTCATAGCTGCCGCACGTAAGATTAAGGAAACAAATGCCCTGCCTGCTGTTTGCGGAAGGGTATGTCCGCAGGAAGACCAGTGCGAGAAGGTATGTATTGTCGGTAAGAAATTCAGGCCTGTAGCTATTGGGAATCTGGAGCGTTTCGTTGCTGATTATGAACGTACGCACAATGCCGTCACCGTACCACAGTTGCCTTCAAAAACCGGTTATAAAGTGGCGATTGTGGGGGCAGGTCCCGCTGGCCTTGCGTGCGCTGGCGAGCTTATTAAAATGGGACATGATGTCACTATTTTTGAGGCGCTGCATAAGGCGGGCGGCGTGCTGGTTTATGGAATTCCGGAATTCAGATTACCGAAGGCCATTGTTGAATCAGAGGTTGAGTATCTTAAGAAACTAGGGGTCAAGATAGAGGTCAATTCCGTTATTGGCAAGATGCAAACCGTTGATGAGTTATTGAAAAATGGCTATGACGCCATTTTTGTGGGGACAGGCGCGGGCTTGCCCATGTTTATGGGAATTGCCGGCGAAAATTTTAATGGCGTATACTCAGCCAACGAATACCTTACCCGGGTAAATCTTATGAAGGCATACAACAATAAATACGCAACGCCAATAGCAATGCGAAAGAACGTCGCAGTCATTTGGGGCAGGAAACGTTGCTATGGATTCAACCAGAACTGCGTTGCGTCTCCGGCAAGTGAGAATGTGTATGTCGTTTATCGTCGGTCAAGAGAAGAAATGCCAACGGTTGGATGAAATTCATCATGGAGAGAAGAGGGGTTGCAGTTTAAGTTCCTGACTAATCCCTATAAAAAAATTCTCGGTGACGAAAAGGGTTGGGTTTGTGGGTTAGAGTGTGTAAAGATGGAATTAGGGAACCCGATGAATCTGGCAGGAGACGGCCAATTCCTGTAAAGGGTTCTGAATTTGTTCTGGATGGTGAATGCATAATTATGTCTATTGGTAATGGCCCAAACTTTGATTCCCGCAACTACGCCCGACTTACAGGTAAACAAGTGGGGTAATATTGTGGCTGACTTAGAGAGCTGCAAGACAAACAAAGAAGGGGTATTTTGCCGGTGGAGACATTGTAACCGGCGCTGCGACCGTTATTCTTGCCATGGGCGCCGGGAAGAAGGCTGCTAAGGCAATTGATGAATATGTAAGATCTAAAAAACCCGCCGCTGTGGCTATTTAAACAGTTTTGGGTAATAGCAATATTTACAGAAACACTATGACGATTAAGGAATAAAACTTTGTGGATATTTGGCAGATAGATAAGGTAATTTTGTTTTTAATTTTTTTTATACCTGGTTTTATATCTATCAAAATCTATGAGTTATTAGTACCAAGCAAACAAAGGGATTATTCAAAATCTCTGTTTGAGGTAATCGGTTATAGTTCTTTGAACTTTGCGGCACTACTGTGGTTGATTATTTTGATTCACTCCGCAAACTTTTACGATCAGCATAAAATCAGGTACTTTGTCTTACTTTTTTTCATTATCTTCATTACTCCAATATTATGGCCTGTTATATTTTTCAGACTGTCGCAATGGGGTCCAATTGCAAAATACATTATACATCCCATTAAAAAACCATGGGATTATGTGTTTAGCAAAAGAAAAGTTTTCTGGGTAATTGTTCATCTCAAGGATAAAAGAAAGATAGGTGGGAAGTACGGCAAAAACTCTTTTGCTTCTTCTTATCCTGCCGAAGAGCAAATATACTTGGAAGAAGTATGGAAATTAGATGAAAGCGGAAGGTTTGTTGAACCTATAGAAAGATCCAAAGGTATAATCATATTGAATGATGAAATTTTATCTATAGAGTTTTTTCAGTAAACAGGGGAATTTACCATGAAATTAAAAGAAAAAGAAGAAATGAAAAGAGAAAAGAATCTTGATAAATCAAAGTATGGTATTGATAAAGGATATATTCCTATCGAAGGGAATTTGGATAACTCCAATCCTCCTAAAGGTGGTTCAGGAGTGCCCTCGACATCTTTTGACAAAGAGAAGGGTGGGAAATAAAGCAATTGTTATTTTATTGCGTTGAGTTTTTGAAATTTGTAAAAAGATGAAAATTGTATTAAATGGTGAAACGAAGGAATGTCCTGCGGGGACAACGATAGAGAATTTGCTC
>JAXMAC010000110.1:0-18646 GCA_046350595.1 Candidatus Brocadiaceae bacterium
AGGCGGATTGAAATACCGTTCGATCTCAAACCAGATGCGTGCCTGCACCCATTCGATATCCGCATCTGGCTTGACCTCCACATCAGCACAAACGGCGACATCTTCAAGATTGACGACCCTAACCTTGCAATAATCCTCATCAAGGTTGCGATGATTGTGCAATGCAGCCTTTGCACTTGCGATAGATTTTTTCGCTTTCTTCGTCTTATCGCGGTAACGCCGGATAACAATATTACCCACATTATTATCAATGAATAAAACTTTCATATATGTAGCGGTCAGAGCTTGTCGCGCAGCCGTGTCACTGAACAGACGCATGGTTACATTTTATGGTGAAGAGCCTGGTGGAATATTGAATTTCGAGGTCAAGGTAAAATACTCCCTCCAATGCCTGCGTATATATTCATCTCTCATTATCCGTTTTCAGGCTTGGGTCGGTAAACACATCATAGGTTTTTGTTGCGCCAAGCCGCATTTTTTGGTTACGGTGAAGTCTGCTGAATCGTTTTGAAACGATTCCCATTCCTCGCTATTTTCAATGCTTTGCTTGGGGAAACGCAATTCTATCGTGACGGGATGTCTCGCGCTATCTTTATCAGGAACGGCTATGGCATATTCTACCTTGTGATCATTCAGGTCGCCCAATTCCGGGTCGGCTTCCAATTCAAGAAGCACATCATATAAACCCTGAGGTTCAACTTTTTTAGTCTGTAAGGACAGTTGTGTTCCGGCTTCTGGTACGACAGTTTCAACTGGTCTTTCTCGCACCATGCATAATAAGAGACGTCGCACGCGCATTTCTTGCAGAAAACCCAGGCATTCCGCACGGATTCCAGATCAATGAGCAGCCGCCGAAAATCATCCGGCGTCCAGGGATTTACGGTTAAAATTTCCCTTGCCGTAAAAAAAGGCTGTTTTGAGAAAGGTTTATTCGGTTCGGGCATCAGCAGGTCATTGATATCCCAACCTGCACGGTAAGCAACATCAGTAAGGGCATAACAGAGCGCCTCCAGGATGGTAATCCCCGGATCATGAATATTATAATCCGTCCACAAAGAACTGCCCATCTGCTCAATAAAGCCGATTCCTTCTCTGCGGAGCGGTAGAAATCCTCTGCAGGTTTCGATTCGTAATGTTTTGGTATGGTTTTAGATAGTTCGCTCATGTTGCCTCACACGGACATTTCTCCCCGGCGCTTCCGCCACGACGGGGTTAATTGCGTCAATAACATGTTTTCTGGCAGAAACCAGGATGGAAAATGCCCTCGATCCCTCAACCTCATCCTTTTCATTGTCTGCGGATTGCCATGGAAGCCATTGAAAGAGTGGAATAGCTGAAAATCTGTCACATAATCCACATACGGCAGGTCTTCCACAAAGTTGATCAGCACCGATTTATAGACTTTCCCACCAAAGGAAGGGCTGCCACCGCCTGGGAAAGCCGCCCAGGGAGAGAGGAAACGGGTAATGGCTTCCTGCATTTTTTCTACATAAAAAGTCTCATCAAGACCGGTGTTCAAGTGGACTCTACATTTAACAGTCGACCTCTTCAAACTCCGGATTTCTGACATGGAGCGTGACAAAACATGATAAACGCTTACTCAGGAAAGCGCCTATTTCCTCAAGAAGTCCCAGGCCCGTGTAAGGCCTGAATGGGTCACGGAGGTTGCGGACCTGCTGGCCTGGAATGGTGATGATCGTGACGTGACCGGGGGCAAGTTCCCTGTAAACACCTTTTCCGCTTTCGTCTGGCTCATACTGCAGGTGATTCAGGCATTTAACCTTATAGATTTGCGGGAACGCATCCAATATCAACCGCTCATAGTCCCACAGGGTAATGCCGCGGTCCTTGTGACGCAGTCGTTCGCTGACTCGGGTATAAAATGCCTTAGAGTCTTCCTTTCTCTTCCGCCGAAGGTAGCAAAGGGCTGCGTGATTTTTTTGACTGCGGCGTCGGGCTGGTCCAGTTTACCGGATGGTCCCTGATTCCAGCGCGCTTTAGCCGGAAAGGTTGGATCATTGCCTTTGTCCGTAAAAGTGGCCTTCAGAGCCTGAGCCGCTACCAGTCGCAACCGGCATACGGCGTCACTTCCGGATGCCACTGCCGCCCGCAGCCAGTACATCCCGACTGGCAACAGGGTATTGGTATCCGATGCATCCCGGGGTGGGGCAAAGGTAATGATACCCGAATTGAGAAGTCCGCCGGTCTTGTCTTCCACTTCATCTTTGGCAAAGGGTATCCATTCATTGCCACGCAGGTAACTCCAATGGATATGCGGATCGAGCTTTTTTGATAGAGGATCGGCTGTGCCATCAGCCACCTGGAAGAGCAGGGCAAGGTTTTGCGGTGGCTTGAGATCGGTAAGGCCGATATATAATTCTGCTTCACTACTGCTGACAGCGCCATCACGCCAAAAGCAGAACTGCGGGAGAAGGAAAACTTTGTTTGCTAAATTAAGAAACGGGTGTTGTTCGGCGTATCCGAAGGAAGCGACATGAAAGAATCGTGCCTGACGTTCATCAAAATTAGATTTGTTTGCATTGTTGAGGGTTATTGATTGTGTTGCTGTGTAATCCAGTGTTAGTTCTGTCACGGGGCGGCCGGATTGGCGGTAGTGGTTTAATATCGTTATCTGTGAGAGTTTTATCAACAACTTTTTTTATATAAGCACTCAATGCCTGTTCATACTCATTCTGACCAAAATCATTGTCTAATTTCAGCCTAACAAAGCCATGTCTGGAGGAAGAATTGTAATGCACTGATTCCGATAAATCGGGGGCATCGATGTACGGACTATAGCCTCCGCCCAATAAGGGGAACGAACTACTCGTTATTGTTGTTGTTGGCTCTGGAATGCTGGGCGGTTGCCACACTCCAGCCAGAAGATAATCGGTTTTAACATTAACCGTTTTATTATTAAACGGAGCAGGGTCACTTTGCCACTCCACCTTAACCGTGGCAGCCAGCGTTTTTTGAAAGACCTCTTCGAGCCGATGATTAAAAAGCGCTATTTTCCACCGGTGATGCACCAAATGGCTGAAATGGTTTAGAGATATCCACCGGACCGAAGTCATTGGAAACAGCAAGATTTTTCAGCCGTTTGACATCCACTGTAAGATCGATCTGATTTACAACGACATCTTGAAGTTGAGGGTAGAGATATGGAGAATCATCCCTATGCTTTAGTTTTACCAATAATACCGGCAGATCGGTGGCGAAGTTATAGCCGTGCACCTTAGCTAAATAAGGCGTTATGGCTGGATCCGCGCCGGACAACTCGATTTTTAATTTTAGGCTACTGCCACTTTCTTTATTAAATTCCGAGACCTTGCCTGCAAACCACTCTTTTTCCGTGGTTAAGAAACAATCTATATCCTCCGTGGATAAATTCAAATTGTTAGGCAGAGATGTTGTCGTAAACTTGGCCGTAATTGTTCAGTCCCCCTGCCATCAACAAATAATGCGAGGCAATAGCAAACACTTCCGCATGCGGCATTTTGATTTCCAACAGAGCCCCGTCCTGATAGATCTTGTTGTGAAAGATGGATGCCAGACTTGTCTACGGAAGTCAGTTCCGCCCTGATTCCATCATCGGAATTGGCGACCGGGGAGGCATAATCTGCCCTGATGTATGCCGGACTGCGCTTTTCCCACCTTTTCTTCGCCATGCCGGTAAACAGTTTTCAATTCCATTACCTTTGCCTGGTTTGCGATAAAATCGTAATCATTTGCAAAATAAGCGTCTTTACCGAGATCATCTTTTCCCTGCCTTAAACAGCACACCTTTTTTGAATTCATGGCTGTTAACCTGTTTCGCCAGTTCGACCAGCAGATGCGCATGACCGGGTTCGGCGGCTTTTTTCCTGAGCCGAAGGATTTCCCGGCAATAAAATCCAGTGCCGCCCTGTAATCGTATTCATTTCCGTGCGGGCAAATTCAAACAGACGCAGGAAGGCAAGAAACAGCGCATAATGCGGCTCGTGGCGATCCCATTCGGTAATGGTTTTTTCCAATGCCAGTCCTGCTTCCTTAACAATACGGGCATAGACTTTCAGAAACTGGTCAAATATAGAAGTAAAGAGATTGTGAAAAATATGGTTAACACGATCAAAAATAGTGTTACCGCTACCGTAAATTGGAGTCGGAGGATATTTAGACAGATCGTTTATATGATTGAGATAATCGGCCCATTCTGTTGCGCTGTCTTCTTTTGGAATCCAATCCTTTGAAAGTCCCTGTTTTTGATTACGTCCTCGAATGTTATCTTTGCCCCCATAATGCTGAAGGTGGGTTCTTTTATCTTCAAAATAAGGTGCATTCGAGGAGGTGATGGTACTGGGTTTAATCCATCCCGGTAGTATAGCATCATTTTATTGAACGCCTGTGATAATTGATTTTGTATCAGATTCTGCAGGGCAACTTTGAGGGGAATTTCGACTGGCAACCCCTCTTTCAGCACATCCAACTGTTTGGCAAGGGTGCCGGCGCAACTGAAGAGACAGCCTAAAGTGTCTTTTTAATTCTTGTTCTTTTGATTGCTTGTCACGGTTTTTAAAAATCAAAATATCCTTTTATATTGGATCATAATTATCCACATCCTGCACTGCTGCAACGGCAAGTAACACCGACACATCATTGTTAAAAATGCCTGCCAATCACCTTCCCAGGCGTTGTTAGAATTGTAATATTTCAGATAGGCAGAATACGCCTGCGCAAAGACTATACGTTGGGCTATGGCACGCTCGTCCACTTAGCATATACAGGATCAAGAGCAGGAAAAGCGCTGTTCCTGGCTTGTGCCTTCGCGGACAAGCTTCAGGGAATCGTATTTTGTGAACAGTTTGTAATAGTATCCATATATCAATCTTTTTCAGGCAGAAGATTAACCATTGTAGTAAGATTAATGTCCGTACCCTCTAATTTATAGTAGGGATAAACAAAATTAAACCGCGAATTGGTCGATTTCACCCGGTAGGTGATTTCTATCAGCACAACGCCCCCTCCAGCTCGTGGCTTTCATCCAGGCTCACGTCCTCCAATTCGATACGCGGTTCGTGGTAAAGAATGGCAGACTCCACTTTATCCGCCATCAGGGTCTTCATGCGTGTCCAGACTCTCAAAGACCAGTTCTTCCAGATTGCAGCCGTACTGTGGCTGCATTGGCTCCTCTTCCCTGCGAAGTGCTGAGGAGACTTCTCAAGGCTGGAGGCGATATCTGCCTCCTCCTCCAGCATTTCCACACCCTGAAACTTCGATTGAATGAAGGGGGAAAGACCACCTCCTCGTCCCAGAAATTCTTTGCTCATGCTCACTACCCTCCAATCAATACCGTTAGCGCTCCAGGTGGTACTATGAAGCGCCGCCTGATGCAGTTATATCCGCAACTCTGGCGGCTGGCATTCCTCCGATCATCACGGTGGCTGAACCTTTCACAATGGCGTCTACGCCGCACGTATCGCCCAGACGCGCTGCCGGAAGCCCTCCGATCAAGACTGTTGTTACACCTGGCGGGATGATCGGCGTCGGAACTCCCAAGGTTGCTGTACTGACAATCATGTCGGTTACACGCGCTGCAGGCATCATATATACTTACTCCTAACCATAACAAGTCGGAAAAGGCAAATCAGAATCACGAAATATGTGAGTCTGCCCTGTCAGGGTTTTAAACCCTGACAGGGTTAATTTTACCGTATAGGAATTTCAATGCCCCCCATAATCTCCCTGTAAACGTGGGGGAAACAGGGGGTAAGTCGCCGAAGGCCTAATTAATTCATATTTCTACAAAAAACGTCAAATCTATTTTCAGAAAACACTATTGTCGAATCAATTGATTTGAACAACCCCGCCCTGTATCACGGTTGTGGCGCTTCCCTTTAATGTCGTGCTCGCCCTGGAAACCTCGGCGCTGGCTGTTCCTGGCAGCTTTGAAGGCGGTTTGGGCCTTTAAGTCGATGTTCATGCCTTCAATTTTGATATCTTTGGCGGCCTTCATCACGATATCTTTGCTGCTCTCGATTTTTATCCCGCTGTCATTTAATGTCATTTTATTCCCATTTTGATCTTCAACGACGATGGCCTTGTCTTCTTCTGACAAGGTGATTTTGTTTCCTCGGAGTTCCAAGCACGATAACTTTTTTTTTCGTCATCAAAAATAAATTCCATTTTTTCGCGGCTGACATAGCCCTTCCGATGGTTGTCATCTTTTGCCGGTTCAGGGGCAGGCTTGGCGCTGCTGTGGCACATCCCCAGCACTACAGGATGGCGTGGGTCATCATTGAGGAACCCCACTACCACCTCGTCGCCAATTTCAGGGCGGAAAAAGCGCGCCACGCCCTTTTCCTGCATCCAGTGTGGCGATACGGCCCAGATACCCTCTTCGGCATCGCTGATTAAAGGAAGCCGGACTTTTATCCGATCCTCACCATCCGGATCATTTTCCAGCACGGTGACAACCCCGGATTTGCAGGCCGCTCACCGCGGGAATTAGGCCGGCGGCAGGCAAGGGGCGCAGGTTATAGGTTTCGGCGAATAGTTCAGCGCTCAATCCAAACTGAACATCTGTTTCCCAATTACCGCCTGCCACCATGTGGCGAACGCCGGAGACATACATTTTCCTTCAAACCGCTCGCCAATGCCGGTCACCTCAATGATTTTACCCGGCAAGACAGCGGCAAACCCCTGAAATCTTGCCCTGCCGCGCACCTTGGCCAAACGCTCCTTCAACAACCGGCCGTCTGCCCATGCCTGCAACTCAGGTTCGCTGAGCATGCCTCCGTGCCTGATATCATGTACTTCTCCGCCAATAACGTCAGCCAGGCTGTCCGGTGAAAGATTTCCGGCGTTCATCGCGGGAGGTTCTTTTGCCTCCGTTTCTGTAACTTTTTGTTCTGCAGGATTCCAACTGCCCGTCTTGATGCCTTTGCTCTGACGGCGTGCATCTATCTCAGCATCCAGTTCCAATAACGTGGCTCCATATTTGACGCTAACCACCGGCTCTTCCCCGCTGGCCGGTTGAGCTACAATAACTTTTCCATCTGTTACCATAACGACCTGGCCGTTGGCTTCGGCACGGCACAAGATGAAATCCCAATCTGTGGAATGGTATTGGGTAACCTCTTTCAAGGCAGGCGTAGTTGGCTTTACCTCTTTTTTGCAACGAATATGACCCGATAATTTCTTCCATAATTTCACTGTCTTTTTTATCGATAAAATAGCGGCTCTTTGCGCCACTGGTCATTTTTACCGCTTCGTCCCGGCATTCCACCGTGAGAAAACTTCCGTTTTTACGAATCTTGATACCATTCTTAATAACAATTCCTTTAAACACCGGATCATTCTGCGAACGATAACCAAGCTGGATCTCTACCTTTTTGCCAGGGATAAAAAGATCGCTATTGCTCGCCTCAAAGGTGGACATGGATGCCTCCCCATCGAGAAATTGAATCACTGCTGACGGAATACGATTCAACTCCCTCGTTACAGAAACCGACAGCACATGAAATCTACCGGGAATTTCCTTTCCGTCTACAAGAATGCCAATCGTGCATACATCGGGTGTCGCTGGCGTTGGAATGGTTGATTCGTTGCTCACCGTTGCTTGCCCGTCTTTTCAATTGGCGGAAAAGCAATATCCTGTCCCGGTGTCAGCAACCGGAAATTGCCAAGACCGTTTGCTTCCGCAACCTTTAAGATAATATTTTGAGTCTCCGTATATCCGGTAACACATAAGCGGCAGGGTGTCGCCTGCCTTTACCTTA
Source organism: Candidatus Brocadiaceae bacterium (assembly GCA_046350595.1). Classification (GTDB taxonomy): domain Bacteria; phylum Planctomycetota; class Brocadiia; order Brocadiales; family Brocadiaceae; genus JAHFOW01. Next base: position 7,758 of record JAXMAC010000110.1, read on the forward strand.
CGGATGTGCGTCAGGTCAGATGACTTTTTATTTTCCTTTGCCGCCCGTTTTTGTTCTTCAATGCTACTTTTAAACTTGACTTTAGCTGTTGCCCGAATGGGGTCCTGTCGGGTTTGAACATCTTATAGGTGATACCGACGTCAGTAACCCTGCCCTTGAAAATTGAATTTTCACCCCACACCAGCTTGAAATGACGCGGCTCGTGGGCATCGCCCTTGTATTCAATTAATACCTGTTTGAACTTTTTTATGTCGTCAGCGATTGAATCATGTGGTTTACCGTCAATAATCCCTGTGTTATCAAAGAGAAACTCGAAGGTGATTTCCTCCGGTTCAGTATACTCGTATTTTAATTGCTTACCGCTCGTTCCCTGCCCCTGCCCTGACTCAGAAAACTTGAGTTTATAGTCAAGCGTATAAGTTTCCGGGTTGATCAATGCCTCAAAACTGTCTTTCGCCTCCATTTTTCCGCCGCTTTCAGCGGCTTCGGAGCTATCGAAGGCGAGGATCAGCATCTTCTCCAATTTACCGTAAGCCATCAGCGCTCCGCCTTATTTTGGATAATTTGCAATACCTGTTCTACGCATTCCGCCACCATTGCCTCTTTCGCATCAGCAGCAGGATTGCTGCCGGAAGCAACCCTTCGACTCCCCCCGGTTGGCCGATTTGCGGTGTATTGACTGAAACGCGTATATGGAGTTCTTTAATTTCGATAGGCATTCGCAATCCCCTTTTTTGCCCTCTATTGAATCGTAAAATAACGATAGGAAAATTCCATCGTCTCTATGACAACGGAATTTTCACTGGCATTTAAGTCACTGACAACCCATTTCCTGGGAATGGCATTAACCACATTCCAAGTACGCAGGGGTTCGCCCTTTTCGTTCATCAGGATAATGCTGACTTCCGCAGGCTTAATCTCCCGGTCACGGAAGGCATTGAGAACCACCTGATCACTTCAGAATCCGTCAGCATGCCACGTTTCAGCACCAGATCAGCATATTTTGTGCGCACGGGCAGCTTGTGGACAAAACGATTTTCGCCGCCTTCTTTATATTCCTCCATGTCGTATTCCACGGACAATCCTGAAACCGTCTGAAAACGCGCGTCATTCTTGTTCTGGCTGATGCCGAATTTAACCTGATAGTAAAACCCCCATGGCGGATAATAGTCGCTCATAGCACATCTCATTAAATTTTCATTAATTTCAAACCTTCATGGGCAACCTCAATACTCTCTATTGCCGCCTCATTCGCGTCAGATTTCAAATCAGGGGCGGTAATCTTTATGGGAAAGCACCTGGTGGCCGACCACGCCGCCACGGGTTCGTGCTTTTCATTCAATAATCGGATGACCACGTCACGCCGATTTCCCACCCTCTCGTTGGCTACAGCATCCAGCCATACATTGAAATCAAAATCTTTTTCAAATTTGCCGCGTTTCAGGGTAATGTTGTTGTTTTTGATCAATCCCGGCATGGCTATTTTATTGAAGTCCTTGCTGTCACTGTGCCGGTATTCAATCTTTTCCTCTCCATAACAAGTCCTGTCACTTCGGTGAAACTGATTTTTGCCCCACCCCAATCCACCTGAAAGTGAAATCTGGGTATTGGATATTCCTGTGCCATGGTGTTCTCCTTTCAATATATGTTATATTGTTTTCAGTTTTTCCAAAATATGCTGGTTGCGTTCTTTCCTTGCTGTATCCAATGCTTTTTGCTTTTCGTTAAGTTCATTTTTCGCCACCTCCACTGACAACTCTTTAGTTCTTGCGCTCATTTCTTTGGCGTCGAGTTCGGCCCACTCTTCTAGCAATTTATTTTTGAAATCCTCCTCAGACAAAATATCGGATTTCGTTGCATCCAAAAGTTTTTTGCTTTCCTGGAGAAAGAAATACATATTAGCCGTATCTTTATCATCTTCTTCCTGTTCTATTCGTTTCTTTAAATCTTTAAGCGTTTTTAGGTTGTTCTTGATGACCTTTTGTTTAGCCTTAAAGGAATTGTATTCATTTGACTCATGTCACGTTTTTCTTTTTCCCCTTCGTATTCTTTCTGTGCATTTTCGATATCTTTCATTAGCGAATCGACCTCCATGGATAGTATCTATGGAATCATCAAACTCCTTGATTGTAGAGTCAAAGTCCTCCTTTTTATCCTTTATGGCAGTTTCGATCATAGCTTCCTTCAAACTAATGTAACTTTCGATTTCAGTTTCATCCTTTTGAATAACTGTGAGTCCTTGCTTGTAAGCATCTGATAACTGATTAATCTCTTTTACTATCTTTTCTAAATTCGCTATATCTCCTTTTAAGGTATTTTTTTCTTTTGTTTTACTTTCGATTATCCCTTCTGTGGTCTGCAATGTATTCTTCAAGGTTTTCAATAAATTGTTTTCAACATTTGTCAGCCATTTTTATTGCCCCTTCCTTTAAATTTCCCAATTAGGCGTCAATTTATTTCAACATTATGAAGTATATTCCTGCGCAGAAAGCGCTATGGACGTTTTCTTTATGGTTCGGCCTATGGACAGGCCTAAACATCGCCTTTCGTTTATGACTCAGCCATCTTATGGGAGAATCTGAGAATGATAAATTCGGCAGGGCGAACAACAGCCATACCGATCTCGACAATCATACGGCCTTCAAGAATATCAAGGGGGGTCATGGTTTTACCAAGACCAACCGCAACATAAAAGGCATGCTCGGGTTTCACACCCTGCACGGCGCCCTGTCGCCAGAGGAAAGTTAGGAAATTCTCAATCATTCCCTGCACGCGCACCCAGGTATTAGCATCGTTTGGTTCAAAGACAAACTGCTCCGTGGCCTTTTTGGATGATTCTTCCACAAAGTTGAAAAACGACGCACGTTGATATAGCGCCATTCATTGTCGTTTCCTGCGAGGGTACGTGCGCCCCAGACAAGAGTTCCTTTACCGATAAAAGCGCGGATAGCGTTAACAGATTTTCCGGCTGTGGGATCTACGTTCATTTGATCCTGCTCCGTATTAGAAAACTGAATCGTAGGCTGAATGACGCCATTCATGCTAACGTTAGCCGGAGCCTTCCAAACCCCGCGACTATTGTCTACGGCAGCATAAATACCAGCAATCGACGAAGAAGGAGGCATTTTGCAGGACATATCCCTAATTGCAGCCTTCGCTAATTCATACACACGGCTACTTGTAGTTTCCAGGGTATTCAGTTTTACCGGAGAAGCTGCAGTACCATTGATTACCACGGTTACATCAATTTGTGTCTCATCATAAGCAAAATCTAAGACGGTTTCGATGTTGGGCCATAGACAGCTCCGTATTTGAGATTGTTGTGCCAATGCCATTTGACCTAAAATTATCTACGGCTGTAAGCAGATTGGCGTTCTGATCTGATAAGGATATGGTATCTCCATGCAAATCCATTATGACGAAGCGATCCTTTAAATCAGCGCATTGCTTAAGAGCCTCGTCGTGAAGGGATTTAAAATCAGCGATAGGAAAGACTTTGCGCCTCAGGTATAACAATCAGCGTTGGTTCATCCTCTTTGATTAAGGCATCCAGTCCTGCTTTTAATTCAGTTTCTACCAGGCTACCACCAAAGGACTTGTAAAGCCCCACAGAGACAATGTAGCAGCTGACCTCCTCCATTTGCAAAAAACATCTGAAGCGCGTAATACATGATATGTTTTGAATTGCTTGCTTCTGCAAGACTAGCCGTCGCTTTCAGTTCGACCGTGACGCCATTCTCTTGTTTTTCGTTTTATGGAAACTTTAATTTTTTCTTCTTTTTGCGCGGGCGCCGAAGTATTTTTCATACTTAACCATAGACGAAATCCTCGTCGGTTTTAAATGCAGGTCATTAGCTACCTGGTCATCTGCTTTCTCCGTGTACCCGATAAATGCCGGGATTGCCGTCTCCACCGGCGCAATAGAGGGCGGAAACTTGGGGATCTCCTCGATGTATACCCCAGGCGTTTTATACAATGTTGGCATGTCATTTCCTCCTTTCTGAGTGAATGTGAATTAAAAGTTACACAAATATTTCAGAGATAAGTTGGGTAATTTTGTTACCACTTTTCACTGCTTTGACTAGTCCTTGCGACGGTTTTTGCTTTGCACCTGCATTTCCACAATGGGATAACGGAAGCGGGGCAGTTCCGATAGAAACCGCAGCGCCGGTTTTCTTGTTGAAGTATTTCCAGAACGTTGCACGATTCTTGAAACGGATCTGAAAACCGGGTTAGGTGCTTTCGCATGTCCATTACCGTCGACAAAACTAAAATCCTTGTTAGATGCCCTCACAGCGGATAAACGAATGAGAGCAAATATATTGTCAGGAATATCATCCGACAACATTATCCCCCGTGAAGGTTTACCAGAAAGGCCAGCAGGTGACACAATTGCCGGAACGTCATCCTGGTTGACAAATACGGGCAGATTGTCCTTATTGACTTTCAATTGCTGAGTAGTTGCATCAGGCTGATCACCAGTCAATTGATACAGCTCGTTTCCCGATTTAATGAGTGATTCCACCCTGTCGTCTGCGGCAAGGTCAGGAAATTCCCTGACAGGAAAAGAGCCTTATTGCTGCCAGTCCATCTTGAAGCCCCTGTCAAATTGGACAACACAGGCACATCCTCCTTGAACTGGTAGGTTTTATCTTCAGGTTTGTGATACAGTTCATAAATTTTCTGCGGACGCAGAGTCAACGCTGTATAGTTATAAAAAGCAGGGTCAATGACCGTCACTGGCAAATTCGAACTTCGTTTCATCCGGAATCACAGCATCTTGCGGAACTGCAACCACACACCCCAGTGCCGTGTTCTTATACACACACCCAAAACTCCTGAGAGACTTTGAAATTGAAGCCGTTGGCGACACTGAAAGGAATAGGCGCATGTCATACGACAGCAAACGCTTGTCTCGTTGTTCCTGTGTTGATATTAAATCGAACACCGTCGCCCCATCATCCAGCCAGTAATGGTGGAGTATCCGTATTTCAAATAACCGTTTATATCCGTTTTTAATGAGCTCACCCATATTAAGTTGCTGCCGTTTTCTTGTGATGGAAATTGCCGACAACTTCGGTAATAAGACCGCTCTCGCTTTGACTGCTCTGAACTTCATTTAAAGCATTCTCAGGGTATACAGAACAAAGGATACTGTTTGCCCCCCAATGTACCCCACAGATGATTGACTTCCTCAGGGTTGAGAATATAAATCGAAAATAAGCTTGAAAGTTTCTAATTGATCGAGAAGATTCGTTGGGATCGAAGTCGTTATAGACCAGGGGGAAACATTGTCTTGAGTGAACACATTTTTGGACTGAAAAAACGTATTACCCTCGATAATATCACTAACGCATTGGTGTAATCCGTGTGAGTTGCAGCCATAAGAATCAAAAAATTGAGAAAAACAGTGGATTTTCATAAACAGCCCTGAGCGTTGTGTCGTTTCGCATATAGTTTGGTAGATTCTTCAAAGTTTTCTCTTCTTTAATATTCACTACCGATAAGTAAAGCCTATTTCTTTCGTTAGCGTTTGAAAACCCCTCTGCTATATTTCTTAATTCTGCCAGTGAAGGGTCAGGTCTATAGTTGTCGGTAAGGTGTTTATTCAACTCGTTCCTTACGATGATCAATGCATGGGAAAGCATTTTGGCCCTCTTCTCTAAGGTTCAATCAACTGAAACGGTAAGCAATAAAGGCAATCCTGCCAAATTCGTTACAAGCATGTTTCTATTTACTATGTTAGGCATTTTTCAGTAAACTCAATAGTCACAAAACAGGATATTCTACAGTACCAAAAATTTTTTCTACTATTCCTCATTCTCATAATGATATGTTTTTAGAAAGTTTTTCGCCCCCCCTTCATCCTCTGGTTTTCTAAGGGGATTTGGTTGTGGCTTTGCTTTTTAGACATAGGCGAAAAAATACGTTCTTGGGTATTTAATACTAACCCTGTCTTTTATTCGCCTTCCTTATTTCCTTCAGGTATAGACCCGAAGGTCTGTTCATAACTTTCGATCGAGTCCTGCAGTATCTTTAACAGGATGTTTGCATAATACGGACTGCTGACTATCCTGGTATGAAATATTCCGTTATCACACTCTACATATGACTGACCAAAGTCGATGACAAACTCAAAGGCATTTTGACCTACCTTGAAGGTATTCGCATATCGACCTTCTAATTTTTCGCCTCCCTGGAAATCGTTAGATGTATCACAACCCATGAACTAACTTTCTTTCATTTTTATATAGAAAACGAAATTTCTTGCGATTGTTTCGGCCACTGGGAAAAAATTGAACACACACCACCAAACTTCTTTTGATAGAGTGACGTTAGCGCATAGATACCATACAAAGCAATCATAGCGAGGGTATTAGCCTTAATCAATATGTAACAACCCCCTTAAATCCCCCTTTTTTAAGGGGGACTTGTATTTCAAAGATTATTCAAATTTTTATCCGTGAAATCTTTCAATCTATTATCAGCAATGTTGATACCAAATTGATCTTAAAATGCATTTCGTCTCAAAACGCCTGTATTTACTTGGTTTTGGTCAGGTATTGAACTTTTCACCCATCTGCAAAAAACAGAAAAGTGTAACATGAAGTGCAACATCCATGATCTCAAAAATGAGGAATTTACAGGCTGGAAGGCACGAGAGAATGTTGGAAATGTTTGAAAGAACATATATTTAGGGAATATGAGACAGCAGATTCACGCGACAAAATAAAGTGTAACGAAAAGCGCAACATTTTGTGTAACAGTGTAACATTGCAAAGAGATGTTTGATGATGCCTTTAAATAAACCACTACTGCTTGTTTCCATACCATGTGCTGTACTTGTGGAAGCATCCGTTTAGGAATACACGTAAGAGAAACTGAGTTTCTCTTCGATTTTAAGGGTATATGACCATGTTACTTTTCGTCTGAATGATTTCATATTGCTCCATCTTCCGATAGATGGTCATCCTGGACCAATTAAGCTTTCTGGCAGCCTCTGTCTTGTTCCACCTGGTTGATAAGAGAACGGCAAGCAAACGATCCTTCTCATCCTGAGAATGCATTCTCGCATTGATGACCCGATTGCGGAATGCTTCCGGCAGGTCTTGTAACAATATCCATTGGGAGATAGCGCTGATCATAACCGCCTCTAAAAGGTTCTTCAGCTCCCGGATGTTACCAGGCCAATCATAGGTGTATAAAAACTCCAGCGTATCACTGGAGAACCCTTTCACATTACGTCCGAAACGTCTGTTTAATTCTCGTACGTGATGGTCCAGCAACACAGGAATATCTTCCTTCCGCTGTTTCAGCGGTGGCAGGTGAATATTGGCCACGTTGAGCCGGTAGTAAAGATCTTTTCTGAATTTACCTTCGGACACCATGTCCTCCAGATTTTTGTTGGTAGCGGCAACAAACCTGATGTTTAAGGGAATACTCCCCTTACCGCCTAACCGTTGTATCTCCTTGCTTTCAATAGCCCTCAGTATCTTGGCCTGGTGATAAATGCTCATATCACCAATCTCATCGAGGAAAACAGTACCACCCTCCGCCTGTTTCAACTTACCCTCCTTCAGGGTATCCGCCCCGGTAAATGCCCCACGTTCAGAACCAAAGAGCTCGCTTTCCAGGAGGCTGTCAGGTATAGCCGTGCAGTTAACGCAGACAAATGGATTCTTATCCCTTGGGCTATTCCTGTGGATGAGTTCTGCCGTCAGCTCCTTACCCGTACCGGTCTCCCCTGTAATGAGCACGTTACTGTCCGTCTGTGCTACCTTCCCGATGTATGTCTTTATCTCCTTCATCGGTAAACTATCACCGACAAATTTTCCTGTGTCAAAAAGACCCTGCCGTAAAGATTCATGTGTGTCTGAAGTTTTATGAGAAGAACGGGAAAGACACCTGCGAACACTTGCAGCAAGTTCCTCAAACGAAACGGGCTGTTTGAAATAATCGCTAATACCGAGTTTCAGGGCAGCAATGGCAAGCTCTTCGGTACTATCACGGGTGATCAGGATAAGAGGAATGACACTTTTCCACCTGCGGATTTCTTGTGCCACTTCCAAACTATCCCAGCTACCGTCTTGTGACCCGATGATAACAAGATGAATGACGCTGCATTGAACGATCCCGAGAACTGCTGTTTTATTGGACGATTCAATAATGTTGTATCCCTGCTGAAGCAAAACCTGTTTCAGCCTTTTTCGTAACGTATCATCCCATTCCACAATTAAAATCGTTGGTATCTTCATAGACATGCGCTCCTATTCCTTTTCTAAAATTCCTGTTAACCACGTAACAATTTTTCGAAAACAATTGCGAGCTACCGTGAAAATAAAAAAGCCTTACTGCAAAGATACAAAATAGGTAACAATTTAGTTTTGTGAAAAATTACGTGATAATTGTGTAATGTAGTAGCAATTCATGAATTGCTACTACATAATAATACCCGAAGGCATTATAGTATTACCCTGTAAAAACTTCTTTTTTATGTAAGTTTTTTTACAAGCCCCTGAGTATATCATTGATGTCATTCCCGAATTAGTTATGCTCGATAGTGATAGCCACCATGTATTTTTTATGTGCGCTTATCGCGACAATGAGGTAGACAACATGCATTCCTGGGTATCGACCATGGAAGCGCTACGCAAAGGCGGTGTGATTGTTAATTAGCTGATAGGAAATTGCTTTTTTTAGTTTGAGATGATAGTTAACCAAAAATAAAGAAAATGTCAAGTTTTTTAAATTCCTTCAGCTAATATTGAATACCAAAAAAGGGTGAAGATGGAAAGAATGGTATGAAACGGCAGGAGCATTATCTGTGGATGGGTAATTTGCTGCAAATTACCCGATTCTTTGTATGGAATTGACGGGGAATGGACAGACTATCCCTGTCTCCTGTAATAAATGGCATAAACCAAATACCAAATAGTTCAGTGTGGCATGATACAGGATTCATCATAACCGTGCCAACCGTCCGCCTGTTCGTTGAATGCAGACAGCTCATCGGCGTAGGACAAGCGTCCCCGCTTGTCATCATAATGTCAGGCGAGGACGCCTGACCTACGCATTTTTTGGGAGAGGAAGAAACGCCGGGAGGGTCTCTGGAAGACGCCGGTGTCCAAAGACCGAGGTGTTTTAGTATCTGGCGTATTACCTGTTGGTCGGTAATGAAGCTGATGATCTTCATCTCCCCGCCACAGTTTGGACAGCACAGGGGATCGACCTCGTAGATTTTCCTGATACAATCGCGCCACTGCTTTGACGGGATGCGTCGGGGTTTATATTCAGATACGTCGATTATCTTGATCGCCTCAGCAGTTTCATCGAGCGGTTGATCGTCTGGTATGAGATTGCCCTGTTTTTCCCGTAATCCGCGGGATTTGTTTGAATACCAGCCGTAGTAACGTATCATCTGAAATGATTTTTCAGGAATATGCTGGGTAATGGCTGCAATAAACTCCTCCGCAGTATAGACCTGAAAGTTTTTCTTGTTTTTGCCCTGGGTCATTTTAGAACGATAAATAACCGTTTTTTAGAAAATGATTATCAATACAAAGGATTTGTCCATAAATAACTCATACAAGTATTGATTGCAAAGTAATTTGCTGTATGGTATATTACGGTGCATGCAGCAGGAGAATATTAAAAGAATCATCCGGGACAAATATAATGAATTGCGTCCGTTTATAGACGAGCGCACTAGACGTCTGTGGGCAAGCGCCGAAGCCAAAGCACTTGGATACGGGGGGCAGACGCTTGTGGCGGAAGCCACGGGAATGTCCCGAAGCACGATTCATATTGGACTTCGCGAGATAAGAGGAAAAGTTGCAGAGAAAATTATTCGAGTTCGTTCTGCTGGCGGTGGGCGCAAGTGTTTAACCGATAAGGCACCATCGTTGAAATCTGATTTAGAGGCATTGGTAGAGCCAACGACTCGTGGTGACCCAGAGTCGCCATTGCGTTGGACATGCAAAAGTGTGCGGCAGTTGGAAGCGGAGTTGCAAAAGAAGGGGCACAAGGTGGGCAGGCAAAAGGTTGCACATCTGCTTCATCATGAGTTGGGCTTTAGCTTGCAAGCAAATCGCAAGACAAAGGCGGGGTCGTCTCATCCTGATAGGGATGCTCAGTTTAGGTATATCAATGATAGAGTGATGTTCTTTCAAAAACGCTCTCAGCCGGTCATTTCCGTGGATACCAAAAAGAAGGAATTGGTGGGAAATTTTAAGAACGGTGGCCGGGAATGGAGACAGAAAGGTAACCCTGAACTGGTTGATGTCTATGATTTTATTGACAAAGAACATGGCAAAATAAGTCCGTATGGCATTTACGATCAGACAGCCAATGTTGGGTGGGTGAGTGTTGGTGTGGATCACGACACTGCTGAGTTTGCTGTGGAAAGCATTCGGCGTTGGTGGAAGAAGATGGGGCATCAGTTTTATCCTCAAGCCAAGGAATTGTTGATTACGGCTGATTGTGGTGGCAGCAATGGCTATCGCGTACGACTATGGAAAGTGGCTTTGCAGCGTTTGGCTGATGAACTCGGCCTGTGCATTTCAGTGTGCCATTTTCCACCTGGTACCAGCAAATGGAATAAGATTGAGCATCGTATGTTTAGCCACATCAGCATGAACTGGAGGGGTAAGCCATTGATAAGTCATGAGGTTATAGTGAATTTGATTTCCAATACGACGACAAAAGGATTGCGGATACAAGCAGAGATAGATACGGGAAAATACCCAAAAGGGATCAAAGTGTCCGGGGAAGAACTGAAAAGGGTCAAGATTGAAAAAGCTGGTTTCCATGGTGAATGGAATTATAAAATCATACCTCAAAAACCGGATAAAAAGAACCCTTAGTTGTATGAGTTATTTATGGACAATTCC
>JAXMAC010000111.1:0-2338 GCA_046350595.1 Candidatus Brocadiaceae bacterium
GGTTTCCTCATCAATTTCAAATCTCTCGCTTTTTAGCAATTCAATACTGTAATAATTCATTATGTTTCCCGTCACGCGGATTACAGGCAATGGCTAAGATACTACCTGGACTTTTGAAGACACTGAACAACGCTCCCAGGACTACCATCGGGATACCAATAAATTCAGCTCTTCGTACAATTTCCGGAACAAATGCATCGTTCCGCTATTATTTAAGATGGTAAACCCCTTTTCTTTCCATTCATGTTAAGTATAGTCTATATAAGATGTACAATTTGTTTCTTTAGTAAGCTTTTTTAGCCTGACCATCTGCAATAGCCTTTTCTGCAGCTGCTTTTGACATGATTTTACACATGCCACATCCGCAGTCTTTACACTTGCCCTTAGCCATATATCCGCCTCGGGCAGTCATTGTCATTTGTGCATCCGACATTTTTTTTTGTGCTTTACATTTCATACATCTTGCTTCCATTTTTTACCTCCCTGGTTTAATTGTTCTCTATCTCGATTTAAATCCCGTGTATTTCCCTTTTATTTCCACAATCCAAATATTTGCAATACCTCAATAATGGATGTTACGTGCAAAAAAGCGGTTCTATATTATATGACTGTATCAAAAAAAGCTATCAAAAATTGCCAAAACGAGCATAAGAAAGGTTTCGTATTTAGAGATTCGCAGGGTAGTGCTTTGTTATACAACTACGGTAAAGACAGATAAAAACCGGATTATCTGAAATGCCTTGAGATTACAAGAAAAAACAAAACAGATACAAAAACATACAGATTCATAAAACACATAAAAATAGTCTTTGGACTTTCCGATAAAATCAATTAGAATTTAGAGAAAGATTGCTTCGCTTCGCTCGCAATGACAAGAATAAGATCACACTGACCAGTTCCTATCCGCATGAACAATGTGTAAGTGTACCATCAAAGCGCGTAGTGCTTGTCATTGCGAGGGTTTTTCCCGAAGCAATCTCTCTCTTTACCAGAGGGGGATTTGTTGCGGCTATGCTGCGCCAGGCATATTCCGATCATTTATTGAAAATTTCTCAAAAGGTACCCAATAAAAATGTTTTCAATCTCTACGATAATAAAGCATAATGACAACCAAAACACACAACTCCTCCCCGGTCAAACAGAGACACAAAAGAAAATAAGCGCTTATACAAAAAAGAGGTTTTTATGGAGTAATACACTATTTTCGTTAATTGTAACCTTCAATCTTGTTGCTGTCTCCTCTGGGGCCACACTCGAATATAACAAAAGCAATTTAAATTCTGTTAAAGCGATTGTGGACGACGAGATCATTACGCAGGAAGAGGTCGTTAAACGCGCTGCTGTCGCTATTAAAGAGGCGCAAGAGAGATACAAAGAGAATGAATTGATGAGTAAAATCGATGAAATATTGAATAACACCCTGGAGGAGATGATTGACAGGAAAGTGCTCGTAAAAGAAGCCCAGCGTCTGTTTGGAACAGATGTGGCAAGGATGAATGAGGTTGATAAGGATCTCGACCAGTTTTTAAAAGGCGCTGTTAAAAATGTAGGTTCGTTGACAAAATATTACGAAATCGCCGAATCGCAGGGAATAAACCCTATTGAGAAGAAAAACGAACTACGGCAAGATATTATGGTTGATAAGATTATGAAAGAAAACGTATATGACAAGGTGAAAGTTCAACCTAAAATATTAAGGCGGTATTACAACGAAAATATTGAAGAATTCCATCAGAAAAAAGAAGTAAAAATACGTCAGATTATTGTCAAATATTCAGCCCATAATAATAACAAGGCCGAAACGATTTCCCTGGCAAAACAGGTAATGAGCCGTATCAATCAGGGAGAAGATTTTGCAACGATTGCCAAAGAATATTCAAATGGGGAAAACGCGGAAAAGGGTGGACTGTGGACATTTGAAGAAGTTAATGATCTGCGAAAAGATCTGCGGGATGTGGTCTACAGCTTAAAGGATAACCAGTGCAGCGGTATCATTGAATCACCCATCGGGTATCATATTTTTAAAGTGGAACTTATCAAACCGGAAAAAATCAAAGAATTTGAAGAAGTACAGGACGAAATTTACAAAAAGCTTTACCGGGAAGAAATCACGAGACTGAAGAGGCGCTTTATTGACAGCCTGAAAGTGGGGATTTTTATCAAGGTCATTAACTAACCTGATTTATTTCAAAGTTTGTCGGAGAAAGGGGAAATAAAGAATCATCATGTAATAAAATGCAGTTGTTTGGTATCTGTAATCTTAATGATGCCTGCGCATAAGCGTCAGAGTGGATAGGGAGAGGCCTTTATGGTAACATATCTGACTCGTAAATTAACC
>JAXMAC010000111.1:2438-10499 GCA_046350595.1 Candidatus Brocadiaceae bacterium
GAGGCCTTTATGGTAACATATCTGACTCGTAAATTAACCGGACAAAAGGATAAGCAAGACAAAGTTACATCCGTAGGTAAGCGGGTACTGGTTCGATTATTCACGCTCACCATTCTTTTTGTGATCACATTATCTCTGAATGAATTAATGTCTTTTCCAAACACAACAGTTGCATACGGAGCTGTTGTATTACCAGGTCAAGGCGTAGACTTTAAACAAGTAGATTTTCTTTTTCCCGATGCAACTCATTTAGACTCAGATTGGGGACGAGTTAGCGTAAACCCCTCACTTTTAAATTCGGCAACGGGAATATCAAAAGGATTCCTCAATATCTTTTCGGATGCAGGCTGGATTGTGCAGAATTTACCCATAGATATGAGTGACGGCGTTAATCCCGTTGTTACCTATTTCAGCCTTGGGCTGAACAATCCTGACGTGTCTTTTGATGTTAACTCATTGAGTGCGCGTATAAGATATTCTCGTTTTCCTAAAACAGATTTTGATGACGGGACGAGATGCAGTTATCCCGTAGATGGTGCTGAATGGAATGCCGAGGGCTTTGGGGATTGTCCTACCACTTCTATTGGCGCCGCTCCACCCCCAAACATGGTTAGTTTTGATGAGAAAGGACAAACGTTTAAACATACGCAGCCTAATCTTGTTAATGTCCAGACAGCATTCAATCAATGTTTTCCCATGTCAATCGCAAACAGTCTGCAATTCCTGGAAGGCAGATTCGGTATTGTCGTTCCTCATGACCATAAACCGGGTTTGAAAGGTGATTGTACCCTGGTAGGACAGCTAGATTCTGAGGCTGGCCGCCCTACAACCGCGAGAAATAATGGAAACGGCCTCCATGTAGGCCCCATGCTAAAAGGTAAATTTTCCTATTTGTCAAAAAACGGTCTAAAAGGCAAATTGATTCACAAACACCAGGGACGGGGGTTTGGAACCGGCGTTATTCCCAATGGCGATTTTTCAGGCAGTGGAACTACCTCAAAAGACAAAGGGGATAAGGTCACTTTTCAATTTATTTGTAACGAAATCAAGAATGGTGAAGATGTCGAGTTGTGTTTTTCGTATGACACCTTACAGGGAATTCCAACCGGCGGCCATGCTGTTCGTGTCTTCGAGTGTGGAAAGACAAAAGGTCGACCGTGGATAGGCTATGCGCATGATAGTGTACAGACCAATCAGGACCCAAAAGACGAAAAAGGTCTGGAAACTGTGCGTGTAAATGTCAATGATATTGATGGTGATAAATTACTCAATTTAGGGTCAAAAGACCGTGAATGTCGTTTTGTCCTATCAGAATCAGTAAAGCAGTAACAATACCTGAAAATTTACTATTCCTGACTTTCCCAAATAAATTACGGTAAGTAATTAGGCTGACCACGGCAGCAACTTTTTTATGTAGGGCGAAGTGGCTCTTCGCCCATAACGAAGCACCGCTTCGTTCTACAAGTATGAAACTCCCGAGCATTATAAAACAGTTTAAGTTTTCAGTATTCATTGACGAGGACGACTTAATAGTGAACATCGTCGAACCTTTAAATGGAGGAAAATACCATGAAGATGAGCAGTGTCTTTGGAATACCGGTGGTTCTTTTGCTGTTTGTATTGTTACCCAGTGTTGTTCCTGGTGAACAAGGGGGGGGCAAGCTATAGTGTTGTGGCTGATACGGTGAGCAACCTCTTAGAGGATGAGCGTTTTCCTAATCAAGAGATAGATAGTGTGTTAAAACAGGAAACACATCCGGCATATCAAACCCTTCGGGGGAAAAGACCATATACAAAAAGTAGAGCAACAAATACCTCAGCAGTCGGATGGAAGATAAAGGCTGTAGATGATCCAAAATATTTTGATCGTTTACATTGCAGTTGATGCCAGCAACCGCCCCCATATTGCTTATGGCGGCGACCATCTTTATTATGCTTACCACGATGGAAGTAAGTGGAATTATCCGACAGTGGATGCATCGCTCTTGGTTGGTGACTACGCATCTATAGCTCTGGACACATCAGGCAAGGCACACATCAGTTATCACGATGCTGCTAATGGAGCCCTCAAATATGCCCGAAAGCGTTAGATAAGGAATCAATATAAGGCACTGCCTTGTCTCCAGGGTTGCTTTCCCATGATATAGAGTATTTATTACCTTATGAAAAATATTTTGTAGTGGCAAGGCGCGCCTTGCCACTACGGTCTTTTCCGACTCATTCGGGTTATGAATGACGACTAAAGTCGTCACTACTAACAGTGACCCGTGCTACGTATTCTGACTCATTCGATTTAGGGAGATTTATATGAAGTCCACAAAATACATGCTTACCCTTTTCACCCTTGTAATTACCTTAATAATATTCAACCTTCCGGTTCAGGCACACCAATGCGGTCCCACGATGCTTCCAGTGAAGGTTGGGGAAGAGAAGCAATGGCAAATTACCGCTGACCTTCAGGAAGTAGAAACCACTTATACCCCCGTTGAATTAGGAGATCCGAAAATAGCAACGATTTCTCCTTCGCAGGAATTCAAGGCACACCATGGCGTGTTTACTATTACTGGCGTTGGCGAAGGGGAAACCAGTTTTAAAGTTCACTGGTTTTATCCTGGTACCGGCGCCTCCGGAGATTGCAGTGTCCTTGTGAAAGTATCTGCAACACAAGCTTCGCTTTCCAAAAAACTTATCTACAATGACGAAGCAGATTCCTTTATTCCCCCTTTGAATAATGCCTCTACCTATGGTGACAAAATTACACAATCAAAAGGCGGGGTCTTTACCGATGCCGCCTGCTGCGATGTATGCCTTCCTCCTGACACAGCTTCTATAATTGGTCAAGGCGGTTTGGTAAATGATACACCCGATCCCATCACACTCCACAACGGTGAATTTATTTTACCAGCAACAGACCTTACTATTCCAGGTCGAGGGTTTGACTGGACTTTTACACGCACCTATAAGAGCCGTATTACATACAATGGACCGTCGGGACACAATTGGGACTTCAATTACAACTCGCGATTAATCGAAATTACAGAAACAAATCAGGATGCAATACCAACGGATATTTTTACCCCAGTTTATAGCGGTACATTTACTAAACTGGGGAGCGTTGTTGCTATGGATGGTCACGGGCGTTCTGACCTTTATGGATTACAACAGGATGGTTCATATAGCACGCCGCTCGGCGCTTATACACGTCTGACGAAAAACAATGACGGTACCTTCGCGCTCAGAGACAGGCATGGAAATAGAAAGTCTTACGATAGCAACGGTCTCCTTGTCCGTCTGGAAGACCGCCATGGTAACTCAATGATATTTACCAGAGACGAGGACGGTAAGCTAATAGAGGTCACCGATACATTGGGAAGAAAAATTACGTATCTCTACAATACCGACGGCAGATTAACAGAGGTACGGGATTTTATCAACCGGTCTATTACGTTTGCGTATGACGGCAATGGAGACCTGATCTCTGTTACATCACCTGTGGTAACCGGCACACCCAATAACAATGATTTTCCTGACGGCAAAACAACCAAGTACACATACTCGTCAGGATTCCAGGATGAGAAATTGAATCATAACCTGCTGACTATAACCGCCCCCAATGAAGTAGCAGTTGGAGGTTCTCCCCGTGTTATCAATGTATATGAAACAGACACGAGCTCATACGCCTATGGTCGGGTAATAATGCAAACCTTCGGGGGCACAAATGCAAGCGGTGTAAAAGCAGGCGGTGATATTATCTATAAATATAAACAGTTGACTTCAAACCCGTCAGGGATAAATGAACCTGTCAATCGTGTAACGGTAACAGACCGAAATGGAAATAAAACGGTGTACGAGCATAATAAATTGGGGAATGCCGTCTCGATTAAGGAGTATACGAAGGGCTTGCGGCAGGGTGAGCCGGAATTCTTTGAAACAATTTTTAAATACAATGAGGATGGAGAAAGGATTAAATCAATCCTGCCGGAAGGAAACAAGGTTGAAAATACCTATGCGTCTGAAACTCCTGAAACCACTGATTACCAAAAAAGCCGGTTCAAACACGGGAATTTATTAGAAAATAAGCAAATCCCGGATAACGACCGCGGGGGAGATCAGCCGCAAGTCCTTCCAGTATACACGTACGAACCTGTTTACAATCATGTGAGAACAATGACAGATCCAAGAGGAATTGACCCGGGATATGTGCCGCCTAATGGTGGAAGTAATTCGCCCGGAAGATATACCACGACATTTTTCTATGATTATCAGGAAGGCAATAATCTCAATGCACTTGCTGATGTTATGGGCATTTCTCCCGCGGAGATGCAGACCATGCTTACAGATGCAGGAATGCAGCTTAATATGGGCGACCTGAACGGTGATGGTATAACGAATCGTATCGCCGGTGATGTAGTAAAAATTGTGTATCCTACCATAAACTTACTGACCGATTCAAATCAGGCAAAGCAGGAAGGCGACACATCGCAGGAAATTGTAGAACTATTTGCCTATAATCAGTTCGGCCAAATAGTGTCAAAAACTGATGCCGAAGGAAATGTCACTGAGTATGACTACTATCCGGAAAATGACCCCGATGGTGATGGGAAGGACATAATTTCAGGCAGTAGTGATGGACATTTTGGCTATCCGAAAAATGTGGTGGTGGATACAACCTCATCACCCCTGAGGAATTCTGGCACAAATCCAAAGCCTGCAAAGATCGAAACGCGCTATTTTTACGACCCTGTGGGAAATATCATAAGAGAAGTAAACGGGCGCGGTATAGGTACATCATACGTTGTAAACCAACTGAACCAGCGTGTGCGCATTATCCGTGCATCATCCGTTCCTGGCGGACAAACAAATCTTAAACCATTCAAATACATCAGTAATTTCGCATACGACTTCAATAACAATATCGTAAGGCGGGAAATCGAAAACAGGGACGGCAACAATGCCGGGCTTGCTGGACCATTTGTTGAATACACTTACACGTATGATATCCTCGACCGGCTGATTAAAGAAACGCGGGAAGTCACTGAAACAGAGAAATTGGTAACAGAATATCAATATGATGCAAATGAGAACAGAATAAGAACCATCTTGCCGGAGGGAAATTCTCAGGAGACCATTTACGATGAGCGAGACCTCATCTTCCGCACTTCAAACGCCTGTGGTTGCAGCACAGGTTCCCCAAACATGCGATACAACTATGATAAAAACGGAAACCTCATCGAACTCCTTGATGGAGAAGATAATAACGGGGACGGGAAAAAAGATAGTATTCTGTACGAATACGATGGTTTTAACAGACTTATAAGAACAATCGATCCCGTAGGGAATATTACAGAAAACGTATATGACCCGGCAAACAACATTACAAAGATATACCGTTATGGTGTTATCGGAGGCCCAAGCCCGAAAGATAACTCCGGTATTAATAATGCCCAGCTTGGTCAGACTGAATACTTCTTCGATGAACTGAACAGGCAGTATCAGAGGGATGCACTGTTGTTCATCTCCCAGGGAGTGAAGACAAAGCGGACTCCCGTGCTGAAGGATGGACCACTGGGGGCGACAAATGACGGACGTATCACAACGCGATACGAGTATGACCGCAAAGGACGCAGGACATTTCTCATAGAAGACGACGGAGACATTACAAAATTCAGCTATGATGGCGCCGATAGAAGGATTGCACAGATTGACCCGGAGGGAAACCGTAGAAATTATACGTATGATAAAAACAGTAACATGACAAAAATACTCGAAACAGAGGTTACCCAGAAGGGAAACACCCCATCGCTTACCGAAAAATTCACCACGCTTAATGTGTACGACTCCTTAGACCGTCTGGTGAGAGCAACCGATAACATTGGACAGACAAGGAGATTTAAATACGATAGCCGTAATAATCTCATTTTTACCAGCGATGCACAGGGGAAACAAATAGCTGATCCGGACGGGTTATTTAACGGATTAATTAATGATAACGGAAATACTATTCGCTATTACTACGATGGGATTAACAGAAGAATCAGGGAGGAAAGGGACCTGAGAATGGGTGGTCAGGGCGATGGCACAATTGATACCACGAATCCGTTCAACCCCGACGGAAAGATTAAGATACTCTTCGATTATGACGCAAATTCACGTCTCATCTCAATGACAGATGACAATGGAAACGCAACCAAATATGCCTATGATGATGCGAACAGGCTTGTATCTCAAACTAATGCGGACGGAACTATGAAAACGTTCGAATACGACCGCGATGACAATATTGTTCAAATGACAGATGAAAACGGCTCCGTTGTAAAATTCAATTATGATGCACTCAACCGGATAATCAGGAAGAATATCACAAGGGCGTCAGGAATCATCGGAACAACGCAGCAGAAATTTGAATATGACGGTCTCTCCCGTATAACCAGGATATTCGACAATAATGACCCTGTCGATACACAAGATGACGCAAACACCATCTTCGCTTATGATTCGCCGGGCAGGCTCATTGAGGAGGTTCAAAACGGAAATGTTATTTCAAACCAATGGGACGGCGATAACAACAGACTGGCGCTGATTTATCCCAATGGTAGGAAGTTAAAAATGACGTATGACAAACTCGACCGCATAGATAAGATTAAAGATACCGCTATAGCCGGAAACATTGCCGATTACGATTACATCGGTCCTGCAAGGTTATTAGAAAGGAAATATGGCAACGGAATAAGGCTGACATATCTTGACGACAATCGGCAAAGCGACATTGGATACGATATGGCACCCCGCCCGATTATGCCCAGACATTTAAAAGAAGACAATACCCTGATTGCCGGATTCGAATACGGATATGACAGGGTAAACAATAAGATGTTTGAGGTGCGGTTACATGAATTTGAAGGACAGGACAATGTTGGCGACACATACGCCTATGACTCTGTATACAGATTGACAAACTTCAATCAAAATGTCATCAACCCGAAGATTGGATTCGGGATTGCTCCGCAGATCACTGAAAAGCAGCCAGATACGACCGAGGTACAATACACATTCGACGGCGTGGGAAACTGGGCAAAACTCATGGTTGGAAACACATCATTCAAAAATATAATCAATGAGGTGAATGAATATACCAAATTTAAGGGAAAGACCCACGTGTACGATAACCGTGGAAATCTTATCAACGACGGGACCAATCTCTATCAGTATGATTTTAACAACCGACTCAGAACTGTTGTTAGAAAAGCCGACAGCGCTGTTATTGCAAATTACAATTATGACGCCTTCAACCGGCGTGTTGAAAGGATCGTTACAAACATGGATGCATTGAACGAACACGTAAAATATTCTTATGATGGTTGGAGGGAAATCTATGAAAAAGCCGATAACTCAAATCAGCAATACGTGTATGGTAAATGGCTCGATGAGCCGATAGCAATACATACAGACAGCGATGGTGATGGCGCTATCGATGCGACCTTCTTTTATCATGACGACGGAAAATCAAATATAGCCGCCATAACAAATGCCTCCGGCGATGTTGTCAAACGATACACCTATGACGCATACGGCAAGGAATTTAATTTAGGTTCAGGAAGAGCGTTCGTTCCAAATCCATACCTGTTTGCCGGAAGGCGATTTGACCCTGAAACCGGCAATTATTACTATCGCACCCGCTACGAGAACCCCACAAAAGGCAGATTTTTGCAAAGGGATTTGAGGGAGATATGGTACGACAAAATCAACGTGGGGAATGGTTACACCTATGTGGGAAACAATCCGGTGAATGGCTTAGACCCGATGGGTTTCAAGCGGGTGAGTATGCTCTTTTACCAGAGCGACCTCGATTGGGCTGCACGTGTTGTAGGATGGTTTCATGGAAATAACTTTGCAGACGCCGCGGATATTTTGAATCAGGTCTCTGCAGGACTGGAACGTCCCATTGACAGAAGAGGCATCTGCAAAGACTGCCTTGCCTCTATAGAAATTGTTGCGCATGGGTCACCCGGCGGCTCATTCATCAATCTTGACAGTAATGGGGCAGACTGGGCATCTATCGAT
>JAXMAC010000112.1:0-10439 GCA_046350595.1 Candidatus Brocadiaceae bacterium
CTTATCTCATATTTCCTGTCAAATAAATTCTAAAATATTTTCGCTGAATAGTTACGATGCATATTGAAAGAATCAAAAACATGCAGGCAGGAAAAATAAAAGGAAGAAATAATACTTAGCGCAGCGAAGCCGAGCCAATTCTCCTTTGTGAAAGCGGGGAGATTGCTTCGGAAAAGACCCTCGCAATGACACTGACTATGCACCTTGAGGCACACTGCACGTTGTCATTGCGAGCGTTTGTAGTGACGACTTTAGTCGTCTGATGTCATTGCGAGCAAAGCGAAGCAATCTTTCTCTCATAAACAAACTGTACCTCCTGATAAGGGGTTGTGAAAAACTTACAAAAAAAGATGTTTTTACACAGTAGATATAAGGATGGAAAAAAATGTCCCGGGAAAAAATTCTTATAATAGACGATAACCCAATAAATCTGGAACTTGCATCTGACCTTCTAGAATTACATGGGTTTTCCGTAATAAAGGCAGAAGACTCCAAAACGGGGATGGAACTCGCAAAAACGGAGAAACCAGACTTGATCCTTATGGATATTCAACTACCAGGAATAGACGGAATTGATGCCACAAGAATATTGAAAAAAGATACAATTACTGCTGATATCCCAATCGTTGCGCTCACAGCTTATGCAATGAAGGGGGACGAAGAAAAAATATTAAAAAGTGGTTGTTCCGGATATATTTCAAAACCAATAAATACCAGAGAGTTTCCTAAAATAGTAAGGAGTTATCTGAAGAAAATGCCTTGAATTGAAAAGAAGAATACTGAAGAAGAAGAGGATTAAATTTTCTCTCCTTCTTTTGGCTTTTCTCTTTAGGGAAAAACATCGCTTTAAACACTTAAGATGCATACCATAAATGAATTCAACAGTGCAAGGATTTAATAACATCACCGTGTAAAATATGTTTTATATTTTGGAACTTTTTTAACAATAAAATTGCTCATCAAAAATAATATTTATTTTTGTCCCACAATTCATTTTCACTAATTTATCATTACATCTCCCATCATGTTCATACGTTGTACAAGTATTATCAAAATCAGACACTTGCATATCTTTGAGATTTTTTGAATAACAGGAGAAAACAATGATAAAAGCATACGATCTTTGTATGAGGTACGGAACAACTGTGGCATTGGATAATGTTTCCTTTTCCGTTGGCAAGGGTGAAATTGTTGGACTACTTGGTCCAAACGGCGCCGGCAAGAGCACTGCCATGAAAATCCTTGCGACACATATTGTGCCGTTAAGGGGAATGGCTAAAATCGGTAATTTCAATGTAACAGAAGAACCGATAAATGTCCGTGAAATTCTCGGATATCTTCCTGAAAACGCCCCCCTCTACCCGGAAATGGAGGTGGCAGAATATCTTAACTTTGTTTCCGATGCGAGGCAACTTAAAGGAAATAACAAAAAAGACCGTATTGAATGGGTACTCGCAAATTGTGGAATCAGACATGTATATCGCCGGCCTTTAGGGGAATTGTCAAAGGGTTATCAGCAGAGGGTTGGATTAGCGCAAGCGCTCATTCAAGAAGGTACAGGAAGTTTTAGATTCCTTTTCTACCCTTGAAGGAAAACTAAGGGCTTCAGGAAAAGACTATTTTGAAGATTTTCAGCTTACAGATGATAAGGCATTACACATCGTACTCTCCGGCCAAAATGACCAACATCACTTGTTAATCGGGAAAAAGGAAGGCGGGCAAGAAGGCTCTTTCGTTCGCCTTGCCGGGGGTAACGAAGTATATTTTTGTGATAAAGACGGCGGACATCCCTGGTGACGCTCAGGGTTATACTCAGCAGACCACCCAAAGGCTTCCCCTTTCCAGGCTTTGCCTTCAGCATGAAGTTTATTTGCCAGTTCTCTTACTTCGTCAAGGTGTTGAATTTTACAAATTTTTTGCTTAGTACTCAATGTATTTTAATTATCAAAATTATTGAACCGCCGTTACACACCGTTCACATATTGTCGGATGTTCTTTGTACAAGCCTATATCCTCCCTGAAATTCCAGCACCTTTCACACTTCTGATGTTGCGATACGCCGCACTCAATCCAGAGATCTGGATTGAGTTCTCCTTTTACTGCTTTGGATGATATATTTCTCCCCAGCTTTGTTTCAGAGACAATGAATATCATCGACAAGTCGGTTTCGTAGCCTTTGAGGAATTGATAGAGGGTATCGCTTTCCGTGCAAAGACAAACAGACGCCTCCAGTGAATTACCAATCTGTTTGGCTGCACGCATCTTCTCAAGCTCCCGCGACACATCAGCCCTTATAGTAATCAACTTTTCCCATTTTTCATTCAACGAATCATCTACCCATTGAGGTGTAACCTGTGGGAATATTGTTAAATGAATGCTCCCAACATGCTCATCCTTGAAAATAACGGCATTCCATACCTCTTCTGCCGTATGAACAATAATGGGGGCGGACAACTTAACCAGATTCAACAGGATTTGATACAATACTGTTTGAGCAGCACGCCGTTCACGGGAATTTTTAGGAAATGTGTACAATCTGTCTTTCAGGATGTCTAAGTAAAACGCACTCATTTCCACGGAACAAAAATTATAAATATAGTGAAAGACCTTGTGGAACTGTACCGACTCATAAGCCGATGTGACATTTTTTATTAGTTCCTGCGTTTTGTGCAACGCCCATCGGTCTATTTCAAGCAACTCATTATATGACTTCGTATTTACACCGGGATCAAAATCATAGAGATTACTTAACAAATATCTGAAGGTGTTACGGACGCGGCGATAAGCGTCTGCGCATCTCTCAATTAAGGCACGGGAGACACTCATATCGTTTTGATAATCCATTGATGACGTCCACAGCCTGAGCACATCAGCTCCAAATTCTTTTAAGACATCTTCAACCGATATGAAATTGCCGAGGGATTTTGACATCTTCTCGCCCTTCTCATCAACAACAAATCCGTGGGTTAAAACGGATTTAAAGGGCGCTCTCTTCCACGCCCCGACCGATGGAACCAGTGAGAGCTGAAACCATCCACGATGCTGGTCTGTCCCTTCTAAATAGAGATCTGCCGGGTATGCTAATTCATTGCGCTTATGTAAAACGGCATGATGACTCGATCCCGACTCGAACCAGACATCAAAGATATCCATTTCCTTTTCCAGCTTTTTCCCGCCACAACGGGAACACTGAGTTTCGGGGGGCAAAAAGTGTGATGCCTCCTTATAAAACCATGCATCAGCGCCTTCTTTCTCAAATTTCTCTCTTACAAAGTCCACGGTGATTGTATTTATCAGCTCATGGCGGCAATCTACACAATAAAAGGCAGGTATAGGCACGCCCCACGCACGTTGCCGGGAGATGCACCAATCGGGGCGGTCAGCTATCATCTTTGCCATACGGCTCTCACCCCAGGAAGGTATCCATTTTGTCCGTTTTATCTCGTCCAGCAATCTTTGACGCAAATTGTTATGTTCAAGACTCACAAACCATTGTTCCGTCGCCCGGAAAATAACGGGCGACTTACAACGCCAGCAGTGTGGATATGAATGGATATAATCCGTTTTATACAGCAACGCCCCATTTGCTTCCAATCTGTTTGTTATTGAGACATTTCCTTCTTTGATATTTTTTCCGGCAAATTCGCCTGCGTCATCCGTAAATATGCCTGTTGCATCCACGGGACTCAATATGGGAAGGTGATATTTTATGCCGGTAATATAGTCTTCCTGTCCATGGCCTGGCGCAGTATGCACGCAACCCGTTCCATCCGATAAGGTCACATACTCTGCCAGCACGAGAGCGCCGGTTCTGTTCATAAAGGCGTGCTGATATTTTAGACCTTCTAATAAACGTCCTTGCACATTCCCCAGACATTCATAATTTTTGATACCTAATGTTGACATAACGATATCGGCGCGTTTATCAGCAATGATAGTAATTTCCTGCCTTTGTGTCTTTAGGTTTATATAACGGACAGCGACATATTCATGATCAGGGTGAACCGCTATAGCAAGATTTGCAGGAAGCGTCCACGGGGTGGTTGTCCATATCATGACATATACATCTTTACTATCAGCGCCTTTAAAGAAACGGCCAACATTATCCTGGATTTTGAAATTTACATATATAGATGGGCTGGTCTCATTATTATATTCAAGCTCTGCTTCGGCAAGGGCCGTCTGGCATTTCATACACCAGTGAATAGGTTTTTTGCTCCGGTATATGTACCCATGCTCCACCAGTTTTCCGAAAACCTCGATAATACCCGCTTCGTATCGAGGATCAAAGGTCAGGTATGGATTATCCCAATCGCCGCTGACGCCCAATGCCTTAAACTGTGTCTTTTGAAGTTTTACAAATTTTTCTGCGTATTTTTTACACCGTTTTCTTATTTCCAGTTTTGTCAGGTTTTTAATTTCTTCTCCAATTTCCTGCATCACACGATGTTCGATGGGCAGTCCATGACAATCCCAGCCAGGCACATAAGGGGCATCAAAACCCTTCATCGTATGAAAACGAACGATAAAATCTTTGATTATCTTATTTAAGCCGGTGCCGATATGCAATTCGCCGGTCGGATAGGGAGGCCCGTCGTGGAGGATATATTTTTCCCTTCCGGAGCGGGCATTACGCACCTGCTCATAGAGTTTATCTTTTTCCCATTTTTTCTGAATATCAGGTTCTT
Source organism: Candidatus Brocadiaceae bacterium (assembly GCA_046350595.1). Classification (GTDB taxonomy): domain Bacteria; phylum Planctomycetota; class Brocadiia; order Brocadiales; family Brocadiaceae; genus JAHFOW01. The sequence continues at coordinate 4,689 of JAXMAC010000112.1, forward strand.
TCCTGATCAAATCTGCCTTCATGGGAAATGATGTAGTGGGCAAGTTAAGTGTTTTTTTGTAATCCATTGACATGATAATTTCCTTTTGAGGTATTGATTAAGGATTCAGCAGCGATTGTATATCCAGAGAACATAATCCTTCAATCATTAATCTCTTATCCCGCGATGATTCGCCTGAAATGATATGGATTGAAGATTCAGGAATGTGGAGCGTATCGGCGAGCAATTCAATAACCGCCTTATTTGCCTTGCCCTTTTCCGGCGCCGCAGTAACAGCCAGTTTTAAACGCCCTCCGTATTCGCCAACAATACGGTTTCTGCTAGCGCCAGGTTGTGTTTTGACAGATACAATAACACCTGAATTCGTAGTAACCACATCAAGCATATTCGTATGCTATGGAAAATTCTTCAAATTCTCCGGTATATGCTTCACTGTATACATCAAGTTTTTTAACGAGCGCACCCGGCGGTCCGCTTTTACACCAGGTTACTATTTTATCTACGGCGTCTTTTTCGCCTTCAAAGACGGCTTCTACACCGCCATCCATACAATTTTTCACCCACCCCCTAATTCCCAGTATATGTGCCTTATCTTGCGTAGAAGCCCGAAAACACACACCCTGCACCTTTCCGGAGACATAAACATGCGCCCTCGATTTTGACATGTCTATTCTTTCCTTACTATATGGTTCTTTATAAACTATTTAGAGCCATAAACGTGGGCGCTATCTTCTGCCGAAGGTAAATAGCTTAGTCCCATAAAGGTAAAGTTTACAATACCAAATGAGACGAGCAGCCAAATCGATAACATTACCGCTGCCTTCGATTTATTAATGCTCATTTTCGGCAGAATAAGAGGCGTGTGCAAGTAAACGAGGTATGCAAGCCAGGTAATTAAAGACCAGGTTTCTTTAGGGTCCCATGACCAGTAATCGCCCCATGCCTTTTTCGCCCATACGGCGCCGGTAATCATACCCAGCGTAAGGAATGGAAAACCAAAGGCAACAATTTTATAACTCAGTTTGTCAAAATTCCGGGGTAATATTTCTTTTCCTTCCAAGCCTGAATCACCTTTTGTTTTTGCCACAAACGGCTTGGTTACCAAAAATATAATGCTGGTTACAAACGCAATCCCAAAAGCTGCGTAACCGAGCATGTAGGTAACCACGTGGATCAACATCCAGTTGCTTTTTAAGGCTGGCATAATCGGACGTATGGTATCATCCTGAAGCGTAGCATAGAACAATATTAACATCGACAAAATAGCAGCCAATGCCCCTACGATCCTGAAATTATAAACGAATTCAAATACAATATAAATGAATGCCGTACAACAGGCGTAAAAAACTAAAGATTCATACAAATTAGAAAAAGGCGGGTGTCCTGCCTGTATTGAGCGGGTTGCCACCATTGCCAGATTAAAACAAAATGCAACAATAAGTAAACCAAGAGATACCCATTTTGTAACGGAATTTCTCCAAATTTCTCTTACTATGTAAGCTACAGAAGCAAATATATATACAATTAACGCAATATTTATTAAACTCATGTTATTCCTCCACCTCTTTCACTTCTTTTTTCTGTTTTTTCCGAAGAAAAGGCTTAATATAAAATATAAATATGACTCCAAAACACAATGTTCCGAAACCTGAGAAAACTACGGGGATACCAGGATCTTTAACAATTTGCAATCCTGAAAAGGCTCCGGCCTCCGGATCATAACTTGATTGATAAATAGCATACCCTTTATACTTCAGAGGGTCATTTACTTTGATAGCCTTTTCCGCCACTGTCTGACCGTTGTCCACAATATGCAATTTACTAATAAAATGCTTTATCGTTTCACCGGTTGGTTCATACACAAGCGCAAGATTATTGTCCGGATACCAGGTTGCATACTGGTTGTTTGCAAATAACCATTCGGTAACTTTTCCGCTCGGCCCTTCCATAGTAACACAAAGAGCAGGAGTTCCCACCTGGTCTGATTTTTTTATCACTTCTTTTTTGAAATCAAAGGACGGAAAATAGCTGGAAATCAATAACTGGAGATTCGTATCTTTAACAGTATACTCTTTCTCCAATTCCCAGGGTATTGTTTCAACGATCTTTTTATCCTTAATGTATACAATTACCTGCCTGCCTTCAGGCGCATGCAATATCCTCACCGTATTTTTTGCCATAAATGCGCCGGCGATTCCACTACAGGTCAATTTCAACTTCTGATATTTCGCCGGATGCATTTTATCCCAATCAGGAAATTTTTCAAAAACCCATCGGGTTTCCGCGCCTTCGGGACCGGCAATTTCTACCTGAACGGCGGGATTATCCGTCGGTTGTTCTTCAAGCGGACGCCTGTCGCCATAATTAAGCACATACTGTAACATTCTTATCGTGTAATCGGTTCCTTCAATCTTAAAACTTTTATTTAATTCCATCGAATAATCGTAAAGCTGACCCGCTATAGCGGCGGTGACCTTAGCCTGACTGCTTTCAGGAGAATTCAGAGATTTATCTAATTCCGCCTGCGAAGGAAGCCAGCAATATTCAATGCGCAGATTTTGCTTTTTATCCTCATACGCGTTGCGTGCGTATGCCAAGAGCCATCCCTCAGCAACGACTTTCCCGGCACTTGAAAATTTCACAAAGACGGCAGGATTCTCCACATTGTCTGATGTGTTGACAGGTTCTTGTTTTAGTTCAGCATCCGGGACATAGTCCGTAATAGCCACCTTATAATCCGAACCAGGGACCCGATACCGCTTTCCGGGTTTGGCATCAAGTACCTTTTGGCGATCCTTACTTTTTACATACGAGACCAACTGGAATTTCGGCTCGTTTTTTTCCAATATAAAATCGTCTAAAGCAATCTCAAAAGGCAAGTCCTTCTTTATGTAATCAACTTTACCCTGACTTGTGAGCCTTTGTGTAAGAAAGTAATTAACAGATTTACCTTTATATATATTTACGCCACCCTTTACACCAAGCTGTAGTTTTATAACACCGCCAACAAGGATCAAAATAATACTCAAGTGGGTAAGTATAAACCCTGCCTGCAGGATCGTATTTCTCCAACGTTTAATGGTACAACAAATAAGGTTTGCACAGAGCAACACCAAAAGAACCGAAAACCAGTAAGAATGAAATACATTGTTTAACTGCGTGACCTTAAAAAAGGTTGCCAACCCATACCCATATCGCGCAGTATATTCATCAATGGTTTTTTCCTGCACAATTACCGTGCCCAGAACGCAAGCCACCACCATAACCAGAATAATCACAACCGCCAGTTTGACAGAACAGAAAAATTGCCAAACTCTGTTAGAATCATCTCTCCCGTACCGTTCCTTATCGCCCTTATTCATTTGCTTCTTATCTTTTAATTCTGTAACCACACCAGTTTGATTTTGCTGTACATTTTTCATAGTATCAAAACACAAAACGAATAAAAATAATCAATAAATAAACGACTCTTTTAATAAAAAACTCACTACGTTGATTGAACTCTTAGAGTCTGCGAAGTGATGCATCTTTTTAGATAGGGTTGTTCTGAAATTTTGTTTGCGCATTTTGGATGCGCAGGTTAGGCGTATCTTCTTGTAATTTTCAAGTAAATACAAATTCTTAACCAACAAGGCTGTCCAAACGCGCACAGTTCACTGGATTAAATAAGACAATTCACATCCACCATTCGCCTGCAAAACAGATATGTGCCTACCCGGACAATCCTTAATTTTCACAAACAACTTACTTTTCTTCACTCTCTTCAGTTACAACAGGCGCCGTTTCTTCTAATTGTTCCTCAGATGGAGAAGATGCCTCAACCGATGGCACAGACTCTCCTTCTGTTGTCGACACTTCTTTCGGCGGCAGCGGAGCCACCTTCGTTAATATTAAAAATTCAACCCTTCGATTCTGCTTCTTACCGGCAGAGGTTGTGTTGGGCGCTATAGGACGATTGGGACCAAAAGCGGCAATATGAATCTTGCCTTCTCCAACATTTGCCTTCTTTGTTAAGAAGTGAAACACACTCAACGACCGTGCAGCAGACAGGTGGTGGTTTGATTCCCACAGGTGCTTTGTCTTCATGATGGGGTCTGTATCCGTGTGACCATCGATGCGTATTGCAATTGCAGGGTTTTCTCCGAGGAACTTTGCAACCTTGCTGAGCGCCACCTCCCCATTCGGTTTTATGGTGGCCATTCCTGAATCAAACAATACTTTTTCCGGAAAAAGAAGCACCGGTCCTTCAAAGGTATCCCTGACAGTAACACCTTCACCAATCGACTTCGCAAGCTTTCTGAGCTTGTTCATCTCTTCTTCGTTTGACTTGAGTTTGTCCGACAGAGAAGAAAGCTGGCCCTTAAGCTGGGAAAGTTCTTCGGATTGGTCTCGTATCGTAATTGCCTGCCTTCTATTTAAATCTCTGAGTTCTTTTAATTCAGCACACCCCGAAGTTCCCAAAAACGCTATCAAAAGGAAAAGCTTTGCATATTTACTAAATTTAGACATGTTTTTCCCTCCATCGGATGAGGCAAAGTATAAGGATAATATCTAAGAAACGGCTAAAAAACTTACCATTAAAGCGTAAATATAACATTCATTACATATGTTTTCAAGTTTTTTTCCCATGAATTTTACCTCAACTTTTGTAAACCTTGTCCGGCTCGAATACCTTCTTCTCTGTTATCTGAATACTGTCTGTCCCGGGAATATATTCCCGGTAATAGCAAGTCTTGTATCCTGCATGGCAGGCAGCTACATGCTGTTCAACCATAAAAACCAGCGAATTCCCCTCACAATCGAAAAACACCCTCTTTACCAGCTGTATATGTCCGGAAGTTTCTCCCTTAATCATTAATCGGTTCTGCGAACGGCGGAACACATGTATTTTGCCTGTTTCAATTGTTTTTACCACAGCCTCTTTATTCATATAGCACAAGGTAAGTACCTCGCCATCCTTTACATCCACAATCACCGAAGGGATAAGCCCTTTTTCATCAAAACGTATTTTTTCTAACAATTGCATACAGCGTCTCCTTATTAATCTTTCACATTAAAACAAATTAAGCTGATGATTTTGTTTTTTTATCTCACAAACACCAAAGAGCCTTTTTATAATTCATGTTCTTCCTTTTAGGAAACCGGGTCGGCAGTAAACACTCAAATAGTATAAAACCTAAATCCAGCAACAAGGCGAAGCCTTGTTGCTGGAATAGGCTTGAAAAGGTAGAATCTCCAAGGTATTTGAGTATTTAAGACAACAAAAAGGAATTTCACCTTTTCAAAGAAGAATATAGCAAAAAGATGATGCAGAATACAACCGAAAATCAAGACGGAGATGAGTGGGAAGGGCGTGCCTTGAAGTAAGGAAAACCTGAGTGGTTGAAAATACCACCTTTGCGAGCCTAAATCCTCGTAGAGAAGTTTGTACCTATGCGTATACAATGGAGCAATCCGTATGCGTAGAAAGATAGCGTATTCCCGTGAGGGGTATGACGGAGTTACGAGGTACAGACTACCTTTTGGGGTGTATGAGTATGGCGTATTAGTTCGTGCCAACTGCCCTTTCTCAGTGAAGCACTGGCAATGTCCTTTGTCGGAGATGAGTAAATAGATTAGGTGAAAACATCTCTGGATAATGCGTTAGAACATACATCACGAAGGGAGAATGGGTAATCCCTATGACCGAGGGAAGACTTACATCCTGGGAAGAAATTCCCTAACAACAAGGTATAAGGGAATCCGAAATCC
>JAXMAC010000113.1:0-9955 GCA_046350595.1 Candidatus Brocadiaceae bacterium
GTGATAAAAATGGAATTTGCTTCGTAGGAGAAAACCTGGATAGTTACAGGTTCATAGTGAACGCAAAAAGTAAGTTATCATTGCGAGCTAAGCAAAGCAATCCAAGCATTGGAGATTGCTTCGTGCTATTGCCCTCGCAATGACACTTGTATGTATACTTTATTTGTTACGTTTACTATTTGTTTGTCCTGCCCATTCCAGGGCAATTGCCTTGACCATTTTTAGATTCACCTTTCCTGTTCCAAGGGTTGGAATGGTTTCGATGGAGTAAAAATTCTCCCGTTTTGGAATCCAGAGGTTAGGGAGATTCTGCTTGTATAATGCTTCCCAGAGATCATCTGGTTTAAGTCCTTTATGGGTGTAAAGAACCACAAGCCGTTCACCCTTCTGCTCGTCAGGGACAGATGTTACCACACAGGGATGGTCCCCGCATATCTGATTGATCGTTTCCTCCACCTTGCTATGCGGAACCATCTCGCCGCCGATCTTGCTGAATCGGGCGAGACGGTCTGTTATCCGTATAAATCCGTCACTGTCGGTACTTCCCATGTCACCGGTAATATACCATCCGTCTTTTAAGACCTCTTTTGTCTTTTCGGGCTGTCCCAGATAGCCTATCATCCGGTTAGGACCTTTTACGAATAATAATCCTTCCTGGTTGTATGGGAGGGGATCACCCGTCTCCGGATCAACTACTTTAACTGCCACACCCGGGATAGGATGGCCACCCATCCCGAATTTTGAACCGGTCTGTTGCTCCTGGCCTACCATTACATTCGGTATATTTACTGATATAACCGGCGACATCTCTGTACAACCGTAACCCTCAAGGAGGTCTATCCCGTATTTTTCCTTAAATGCCCTGGCAAATTGCTCACGCAACTTCTCTGCACCCGTCATGGCATATCGGAGGGAGGAAAACTCCTGAACGGAGCATTTCCGCAGATAAACTCCGTAAAACGTGGGTGTGCTGATGAGGAGTGTGGCCTTATATTTGGAAACCATCTGACCAATAGTGGCTGCATCTATAGGATTAGCATGATAAATTACACCAAATCCTGATATAAGAGGAAGCCATAAGGTAACGGTAAAGCCAAAGGAATGAAAAAAGGGAAGAACGCCCATTATCCGGTCTTCCTTCGTGAGGGAAAATATCTGGCTGACCCCCTCAATATTAGAAATGATATTATGATGTGAGAGCATAACCCCTTTTGGTGTTCCTGTTGTTCCGCTGGAAAAGATGACGGTAGCAAGGTCATAAGGGGTTTGTTTGCCATGTCTCGTGAGTATATGGAGGAGCCAGGCAGGGAAGAGAAAAGAAGCTATAAGGGTAAAAAATTTCTGAAATAAGGTTATTTGTTTTAACAGGTCTTCGATGAACACCATCCCCTCCATCTTTTCAATATTCGCCTTAGAGAGAAACGTACGGGAGGTTAAGATTAGCTTGATGTTGCACTGTTGAATGACAAATGCAATGCCTTCTCTGCCTGATGTAAAATTAATATTTACAGAGACCTTCCCTGCCAGGAGTACGGCTATATTGGCCAATGCCCCACCAATGGAGGAAGGGAGTAAGATACCCACCATTTTATCCGCAGGCCGCTGTTTTTGAATCAAGCGCGCCAAAAGCAAACTACCAACGAGGGTTTGACCAAAGGTCATCTCCTTACCGCTTGAGTCGGCTATACAGAATGAAGCCCAATGCCGTTTTGCCATTTTAATAAACCGTTGATGCAGCAGGCTCTGAGTTGTTCGCCGGTATTCAAATGCATGACTGCCTAACTCCATAACGGACTGCCTGACTTCCAGGGCAGTGGTTGATGATGTGAGAGGTTTGCCAAAAGAGACCGTAACAGGATAGGGGAATTTTTCCGGCCACTTCCGGAAAATTTTTTCGCCTTTGAAACTGAAGACAGAACCCCACAGACCATCAAGATGAACAGGAATAACCGGGACATTTAATCCTTCAACAACTTTTTCAAAGTCACTTTTGAAGGGCAGGAGATTGCCAATGCGGCTTATGGTGCCCTCTGCGAAGACGCAGACTACGTGACCCTGGCGAAGTGTCTCGCGGGCGCGAGATATTGATTCAAGCATCTCATCCTGATTGTCGTCTGAGTACGGAATGACATTCATAAGCCGAAAAAGCCAATGAAAAGGTTTGTGCTCATAATAGGGCTTATAAATCATAAACCGAATAAACCGCTGGACGCATGAACCCACCAGCAGCGGATCAACAAAACTCATGTGATTGCAGACCAAAAGCGCTGGCCCGCGGAACGGAACGTCCTCCTGTCCCACGATACGAATCTTGTATATTGTGTGGGTCAGCATCCAGAGGCTGAATCGGGTCAGGAAGTCCGGTAATATCTTCAGGATATAAACCGTTGCCACGAGTGTTAATAATCCAAAGATCAGGATAATCCTGTCCGCAGGAATGAGGAGGTGTTTCCGTAAAAACCAAATAGCTCCCGATGCCAGGAGTATTCCGATGGTATTCAGGAAGTTGTTGGTTGCAATCAAACGGCCTTTTTCATTTTGTTTACTTTTTTGCTGGAGAATGGCATTCAAAGGTATGGTGAATAACCCCCCGGAAAATCCGAGGAGCGCCAGAGCGACAGAAGTTTGAACATAGGATGATCCGGAGAAGGAAAGCCAGAGTGAGAACAACCCCATTCCAATTGAACCTAAAGGCACTAATCCCAATTCTACCTTATCACCGGACAGACGGCCTGCCACAAGGCTGCCCATTCCAATGCCAGCAGCCATAAATGTCCCCAGGAATCCAATCGATAAATCATTCAAACCCATAATTTCTTTACCGAACAGGATGATGTCCATTTGGAGTAATGCCCCCAGAAACCAGAAGTAAGACATACCCAGAACTGCAAGAAATAGTATCTTATAACTGTAAAGTCGCCTTATACCGGCAATCACCTCAGACCAGGGGTTTAAGCGAAACGGCTTTTTGGCGCCCGAATAACTAACTTTTGGAATTCTAAAGCTGGTAGCAGTTCCAACTACAGCGATCAGTATCAGAACGAGATTGATGAATGCCAACGTGTCTTTCCATGCAGAAAACATTACACTGCCGACCGATGTTCCCAGAATAATCGCCAGGAATGTGGTCATCTCCAGGAGTCCATTGACACGGGAAATGTCCTTGTCGGGGAACATCTCAGGAACAATCCCATACTTTGCCGGGCCAAATAAGGCAGACTGCATGGCCATTAAAAACAGTACTACCAGCATGAAATTAACACCGGCGAATAAAGTAGCAATCAATCCAAGAGACATGGCTACTATCTCGAGGGATTTGGTTACGATGAGCACATTCCGCTTATTGAAGACGTCAGCTAAATAACCTGCATATCCGGAGAAGAGAAAAAATGGAAGGATAAAGACCGCTCCTATCAGAGAGAGGTATCCGCCTCCTCCATCAGGTCCCGCAAAGATATTCACTACCAGTAATGAGAGGGTTATCTTGTAGGCGCTGTCATTGAATGCCCCTAAAAACTGTGTCCATAGAAAACACTGAAAACCAAAAGATTTTAGAATATCCTTATATTTTCCATCAGACATGGGTATTTCTGCTTATAAAAAATATTTTGACATTTTTAACAAAAAAAACAAACCCTGACAGGGTTGACTTGTAAATATTGTGGTTCTGATTTTGTCTTTTTGGGATCATTCGGGTTAGGAAAACATCAGGTATAACAAAAAACAATGTGAACTCAGCTAAAGCTGTAATGATGTTTAATGCCATGTTGGAAAATGTCCTTCTGCAGCTAATGCATGCATGCGGGAATTGAGTTCATTCATAAAAGTATCACGGTCACCAGTCCAATACATGGGTTCACCCAGAAAGATATCACAAAAAAACGGGACTAAAATCCCTTCTCCTTTCGGGAGCGCCTTGCCCAAACCATGCATAAAAACGGGAAAAACGGGAATATCCGGATGGCGTTTAACGAGATGAACAATTCCTGTTTTAAATTTGGACATCTGTTCTGGTTCGCCACGAGTACCTTCCGGATAGATGATGACGATGTGCCCTTCAGTTAAAGACTTGGTAATGTTCTCCAGAGGATCATTATGATAGGAACTCAACGTGCGTTCCAGGGGAATGATGTTCATGATGTTGAGGGAAAACCAGTTCAGAAATCGATTCGAACAAAAATAATCACGGGCTGCTACTGGTCTGATGATGGGCAATAACTTTAAGGGGAATATTGTCATTAAAACAAGGGTGTCCAGATGACTATTATGGTTGGCGACAATGATTGCTGGCCCGCGTGTTAGTAAACGTTCTTTATGGCGTACATTCAAACCTAAGATGACCAATACCACTGGCCGCACAATCAGGATAAAGAACAGGTATCGTAGCATCTGAATCATTTTGCAACTTACTTCCACAAATTCAGTAGTAAAGGTAATAAACGTAATGGAAGAACAGTGGAGCAGTATACATCAGGCTGTTAATCCTGTCCAGAATTCCCCCGTGTCCGGGTAAAAGTGTGCCACTATCTTTAAGACCGAGATCACGCTTCATTGCAGATACGGTGATATCGCCAATAAAACCACCCAGACCTATCATAATTCCCACCACGGTGGATTCATATCTTGTTAGAGGGGTAAGGTATGGCGCCAGGAAAAACGCCAGGAACATAGTTGTTATCACACCGCCTATCAAACCTTCCCACGTCTTGCCGGGACTGACCAGGGGGACCACCTTATGTTTCCCCAAGCATTTTCCCCAGACATACTGCGATACATCATTGAACTGCGTCAAAAAAGTCAGATATAATACGAGTGCCGCACCACCTCCCACAGGGTTTTTGTCTGACGGCAAGGCCAGTAAATAGGTAATATGGCCAATGCAGAATACGGTCTTCATTAATCCCCAGTGAATCGTTCCCGCTGCGTTGAGGTATCCGGAAGTCTCACCAATTACTACCATCCTGAACGGCAGGAACAAAAACATGAAGACAGGAATAAAGATAATGAACATGCCGTACCAGGCTTCCCAAATCCAAAAATACTGGATAGGAATTGACAGGTATGCCCAGAATAGAACCCGTCGGTCTGCCCGGCGGGTTTCAATAATTGAAAAATATTCTTTGAGCGCCAAAAAACTGACAAAGGCAAAAAAAATCACAGAAATCTTCCGGCTAAGTGCAATGGCTAATATAAAAACGCCAGCCATGACCCACCAGCTATTGACTCGCTGTGTCAGTTCGGTGAAATCTTTCCGGGGATATCTCCGCTTTAATATGGCAACTACCAGCGTGGCAATTACCATGATCGCCAAAATACCTCCCATGGTGTAGAGGAGGTGCGGATGGAGGTGTGTAATATAACTCATGATTTTAGCTCCTGCAGCGCCTTTCGTGACCGATTGAAAATAGTAAGAATCAAAAGAAAAACCATCAAACCAAAAACAACTTTTAGCCAAACACCTGATTGAAATCCAAGTCCAAGCAACAACGTAACCAGCCCGAATACAAAGGCCCTGTCACTTTTCCCCATGGGTCCGTCATAACGACGGCTGGCGCCAAATTGTATACTTACGACTCCTGCCATTTCGGTTATTATTGCCAGTATTACAACACACACGATCAGGACACAGGGAATATTTGGAAAGAAAGCAAGCGGAAGGTATAGGGTACTGTCAGATAAAACATCCCCCAGTTCGTTAAGGATAGCTCCAAGCGGGGTTTTCATATTATGTTCACGCGCCAACATGCCATCTATGGCATTCAAGGCCATGCGAATGAGGAGTATAATAGGTATCAGAAGTAATGACCATCGGGATTCCACCCGCCAATAAACCAATCCACCTGTTGCAAACGACAACATCATAGCCGTCAAAGTTACTTGATTTGCCGTGATGCCTTTCAGTGCAAGAAATCGTGTAACGGGTCTTAAAAGATTTTGGAAATATGGCTTTAGATCGTAGACGCTTGCCATGTTGTTCCTGAAGACTAACGTGGTGAACGAAAAGAATAATTATTGAATGAAAAATCGCAACAAGGTAGTTTTTTGGAAAAAGTATTTGTCTTGTATTCCCAGGCCATTTTTACTGGTTTCAGGTTTTTTTGTTTTTTTACTATACCTGATTGTACCAGTAATTTTATGGTATTCAAGGTAATTTGATTTTTATTTGTCCTTGCCAGGTTATATAATGTTTTACCACCAGGTACGACATGAATTCGCAATCGGGGGATAGGGGTATGGGATTCGTGGACAGGAGTCCCGTTCCTCCATGAGGGTACTTGATACTATACATGGCGCAGCTAGGCCGCAACCAATTCTTCTTTATGAAAAGGGGGAGATTGCTTCGGAAAAAACCCTCGCAATGACACTTACTATGCACTTTGATGGCACACAGCACGTTGTCATTGCGAGCGGAGCGAAGCAATCTTTCCCTCATAAACAAACTTCACCTCCCGATAAGAAGTAGTTGAAAAACTCAAAGAAGAGGAGGAGATAATGTAAAGGAAGAAAGCGTGAAGGACGAAAAGAATCTATACAGACAGTAGATTACCCTACCATAAACCCGGAAATAACAGTTTAATAACTATAAACAAAAATAGCCTGGTATGCCATTTCAGACATACCAAGCTATCATTTAAACTCCCTCATATCGTATTACACCCCTTTCTCTAAAAGTTCACCGAAACCTTTATTATAATCAGTAACATTTCAAAGACTGCGACGCGCTTTATATATTTTTAAATGTTGTTGGACGGGTCTTATTTCAATGTTACTGATAATTTCAAAGAGCTCCTGGAGTGGAACTAAGAACGGTCGAAAGGCTACATAAATCATACGGTATTAATCGTATTTTTTTATACCTTGAGGAACGTTTAACCTCATAAACTCTCTCTTAGTTCCTCTCCGCTATTATTATACCACATTATTTAATTTTTGCTAATGCTTCACCGGAATTTCCGCCAAGACAGCCTTTAAAAAGACGTTATCATGATTATTTTAAATTGACACGGATAATCAAAACCGTTATTATACCTGCACAAGTCATACATGTTGTTCGATAACGTCAAGGCGCTTTTGTTTGAACCCTCCTGAGAATTAGCAAAGAAATACCTGTAAGCATATCGCCATAAATTCTATTTTTGTTTTAAACAATAAGACAAACTTGCATACATATCGGAACAAATTAAACTGCTGTATAACTTGTTCGACAATAAAATAGGGCATAAACCATACGAAGGGGGTGAAATAAAGCAGAAATTTATATTTTTGTGTATTGTATAAAAAGCCGGATTGAAAAACAATTAATATAAACGAAGGGGGAAAAATATTATGAAAACTATGCATAAATTTATAATAATGCTTTTCATCACTACTTTATGTGGTTGTGCCACCGTACAAATGGCTTCACCGCAATTAGATCAGGAGGCAAAGTCTTTTACAGCATCGCCGGAGAAATCAAATATTTACATTGTGAGGGGAATGGGGGCTGGACTTGCCGTCATTTTTCAAATTGCTTTAGACGGAAAGATAATCGGTTCTATAGCGCCTAATACGTATCATTTATTGGCTGTTACACCAGGCCAGCACATGATTAGCGCTTTTTCTATGGAAAATAGTGCTCAAGTAAGTATAAATGCAGAGGCTGGTAAGAATTACTATATAAAAGTTAGTACTCATATGGGATGGACAGTTGCCCGTGTAGGAATTGAGATAATAAGTGAGGAAGAAGGAAAAGGAGCGGTTTTAGGAGCCAAGCGGGCCGAAAGCATATCCTATTAATGACTCTATTGAGAAACCAGATATACCCAACTCAATGTATTATCTTTTGTATCAGTATATTTTGTAAAAACCTCTTTTTTTAAGTTTCAAAGATACACTTGAAACATGAAATCCCTTCCCGCTAACTTTGTGTTTTGTTGAACGAGGTATTTTGGCTATCAGTTTATGCACCCTTAATTCCCAGGCTAAACCACCCACTAAGCGGGTGTGAATAGCAAAAGCTATGCTACCGTATTTATCACAAATCGTATCTTGCGTGAAAACAGGAAGATCAAGTTACTCAGTATATAGAGCAAAAAAGATATGCTGATGCGGCTGCGTTTTTTGACAGCCGGGAAGCCCGGCTACAATTGCCTTATAGTCATTTTTTTATGGAGATTTACATGAAGGGAAACCGGGGTTTGGCATTTAGGCTTTCTGCTGTTTGTACTCTTTTTATTGTGGCAACGGCAATACTTACCGGCTGTGCGAGCTATAAACAGCAGGTTACACCCATAAGACTACCGGCCGCCTATGGCAGTGCACAACGGGTGTCCGATATGGACATTGCTGCAAAGGCATACAATGATGCGAAGGAGGCAGAATCGGCCTTCGGCTTTGATATACGGGGTGCCGGCGTGCTTCCTGTGGAGATAGTCTTTGACAATAAAGGAAATCAATCCTTCGAGATCATATCAGGACAGACCTTTCTGGAAGATGATCAGAATAATCTCTGGCCCATTCTTGATTCCAAACTCGCCTATGACCGGATTGCCAAAAAGACCGAACTCGGCAAGGTTGCCCCCAAGGCGGCAGAAAAAGGCGCTCTTGTTGGCATTGCCGGAGCGGTTATTGGTGGGGCAATCGGTATTGTAACAGGTCAGAACGTGGGTGAAGCAGTTCTCATGGGCGCTGTTATAGGCACTGCAGCAGGGGCCACAGCGGGCGGCATTCAAGGTTATGCTGATACGCGGGACGTGGAGCGAAAAATAGGCGATGACCTCAAGACAAGAACCCTTGAAAACAAACCGATTCCAGCGAAGGAAATCTCCTATGGATTTCTTTTCTTTCCCGGTGAATCCGCAAAACCGAAGGGGCTAAGGCTTAAGCTGAAGGAGAAGGAGTCGGGTACAGTCCATACTCTCATTTTTGGATTATAGCCGGTTTTGGATAACATTTGGGCCTGCCATAACTGTATCTGGAAATAGATGTTAGGAAATTGCTTTTTCAGAAGGAAATGATTTATAAGGAAGCTGAAGCCAACAGAGGTACCTGTTTTCTTACCTACATCGAACAAGCTCGCGATGACATGGAAGGCTTACCTATGCCAAGGCTCAGTTGGTCTTCAGGAGCGACTTTCCTTTCACGTAGGAAGGCAATGGTCTTCTGCCCATAACGGAGTCGGATATTCTTGGGCCGAGCGAGGCTTTTCGCCACGGGATGGATATTTCTCATACACGAAGAACAGCCGTGTGATGCTTGAGAGGCTAGCCTCAACAAACCCGGCAACACTCGCGTGCAAGCACGGCAGCGCATGGCATGGCGATGGGGCAAAACTGCTGCGTGCTCTTGCTGATGCGTTATCTGCATAATTCACGCCTTACCCGGCATGGGCAGTCGCCCAACTAAGTGCTGCAGCGGACGGCGTCTCTTCGCGGCACCGCCCGCTGAGATTTGAGATGGGTCATCGATCCGACTATTTCTCCACATTGGATACCTTTCAAACCCCGGTTTAAAAAATTGGAGTCTCAGGAAGAAAAGGATTCTCCGCAGTGTTATTTGGATTGTAATTTGCGGAATATACTTTAGCTTAAAATCAAATTAACGAGATGCAGATCAATGGATTCAAGTTTTAGGGGTGTTTGAATTTGTAACCTTGAAATTGTTTCGGATTTCGTGCTTCTGATTTTGCGGTTTTTAATAAGCAAAAACTAAGTAACTATTCAGCGTGATTTTGCGGACTACCATATATGGCATAAAGTGGTTAAAATCACACAAATCAGCTACAGGCTGTACTACTACATATAGACAAAAAGTACAAATCAAGAGTTTTTTGACATATACAGTGTTTTTTGCTCAAACACGCTGAATAGTTACAAAACTAAAAAAGAAGTTTTTACAAATTAATACTATAATTGGGGTATCTATATTAGGTAACATAATTAAGTAGACTATTTCCTGAAAAAGGATTTAATTTGTT
>JAXMAC010000114.1:0-11050 GCA_046350595.1 Candidatus Brocadiaceae bacterium
GATTGGATTGGATTGGATTGGATTGGATTGGATTGGATTGGATTGGATTGGATTGCAAGAACTGTTCCAATATCTTATTTTTCTGGCATAATGTATTTTGATGCTGTATCACTCTTCGCCTCCAAAAATACTGAGAAAATAATCACGAATTTCACAAACTAACAACGGAAAATTTTATATCACATTTTTTATATTTTGTATGTGACGCAGATCACATTATTAAAAAATAAGTTGTAAGTATTTACAAAAATTAATTGTTACAAAAACAATAATTTTGAAAAATATTTAAAAACCACCGTACCAGTTCATCAAACTTAAAAGACTACAGGCGTACTGATTATTCGTCATACCTGAGATACCTTGGCTTTTTAGTTTTCAAGTATTTACCATTTATTTTTATCCATGTCAAGCATTTTATTAATATCTTTGATTCGCCACAGAGGATACCGAGCAATGTCATTAAGTCAAGGATTGTTTTATCTAAACAACCCCCCTCTCCCCCTTTTCCAAAGTGGATTTAGATAGTGTTGTGCTGCTTTATGTTTTTCTTAATGAAAGTCTTACCAGATGTCCAAACTCTTCAGACTTGAGGAAAAAAGAAGTGATGGCAAATGCGGCACCGGAAGAGAGCATGGGGACGAAGAGCCGGAACGCCTTAAGGAAAAGACTACCCATCCCATTTAAATCGGAAAAGTTCAGCCCACTGCAAAAAACGGTGGGGCGCAGAGTTTATTAAAAGGAATAGAAGTAAAGAAAGGGGGTCATATTTCCTAATTTTTACAAACAATTCCATTCATCTGCAGTAATTTCTTTGCCTATTATTTCTTCTACTTCTCGGATCATCATTCGAAACTGGGGAATAGAGTATTCATTATTAGATGGAATTGACAGACGATGTCGCTTATAAACCATAAACTGATGCCTTGTCCCAGAAAATGGGCCGTCAAAACCAAGTATTCGTAACCGACGAATGAAATCCCGGCGTTTACACGGAGTCCATCGGCTCACTCGTTATTCCTGTTTAAATCAATTTCTCCAATTATCGGTAAAGAATGTCCCGTTTTAATCCTAAGACAATCCAATCTTCAAGTGTTGAACGTAACTCATTTTCACACTCTCGTAAAGTATTGCCAAACGCTATAACTCCTTTACATACAGGAATTCTCCCAGCAAATGTACCGTCTTCGAGCTTATCATATAAGCGGCCAGTGCCATAGCATATTCTACATACTCACTCAGAACATATCGTATTACGGGCATATATACCCCTACTTAATCAGGTTACCAACAATATTAAAGGATTAAATCTAAGAAAGTCAGTTTATCGTGTTATTTTAGGCTTTTTGAATATACAAGTCAACATGTTTAGTTCTTTATCGCATTTGGAGTTGGTAATAAGAAAGGAACATTGAATTGCATTCATTAGAAGAATGAACAGTTTTATGTCTTTCTTAAGGAAAGTCTTATCAGATGTCCAAACTCTTCCGACTTGAGGAAAAAGACGGGATGGCAAATGCAACACCGGAAGAGAGCATGGGGAACAAAGAGCCGGATTGTTTTAAAGAAAAGGCTTCCCGTCCCATTTAAATCGGGAAACATTTTGAGAACAAACCAGCAGGTAAATGCCATCGCCAGAGAGGCAATGCCCGTTTTTTGCAACGACACAAAACCTCGCTTCCAATTTTTATGCGGAGTCTTTTTTGTAAAATGACGGTGAGAATGGTGATTTGTACCATGGCGCAAATAGCGGTGGAGAGTGCCAGACCTCCTTCCTGCAATACCCAGATAAGGGAAAGGTTTAAAAAGAGATTTAATCCTACACACATTGCACCGATCTTTACCGGGGTAACGGTATCCCTGAGTGAATAAAATGCACGGATCAATACATGCAGGCCGCAGTACGCCCATATACCCATGGCATAAAAGAGGATCACCCGCGACGTCCTGGCCGCAGACTCTGCGTTAAACTGGTTTCTTCGGTAGAGCAGGTCAACGATGGGTTCCCGTAACATGATAATCGCTAATGATGCGGGAATGCCGATTAAGAGGATAAATTTTAACGCCTTATTGAAGGTGGTTGAAAAATTCGACCAGTCCTCTTTTACTGCATGGGAAGAAAAGAGGGGAAATACCGCGGTGGCCATGGCGATACCGAAAACACCCAGCGGAAATTGGATGAGCCGGTCGCTGTAATACAACACGGAGGCAGCGCCGGTCCTGAGTGGATAATGGATGGACATGCCGGCAAGAGTAAAACAACCTGTTCCGCCCTGGGGGGCAGAAAATCCGACGGCAATCAGGCTGTCGAGCAGGACGTTGATCTGGACGATGGCCAGTCCGAAAACGATCGGTCCCATACGGGTCAATACCAATTTCAAGCCCGGATGGGAAAATTGCGGCACAGGGCGATAATACAATTCTTTTCTCCTGAGGGTAGGAATGTGGATAATGACCTGAACAAGACCGGAAATAAAGGTAGAGATAGCAACGGCATAGATCATCGTTTCCAGGGTTTTCCCCGTATACGGTGATATAATGGCGCCCAGTATCCAGCAAACATTCATGACCACCGGGGCAAAGGCCGGCATAAAAAAGTGGTGGAGTGTATTGAGCACCGCTCCCATAAAGGCCACGAGGCAGATAAAGAAGACGTAGGGGAACATGATTATGGATAGCTTAAAGATAAGCTGCCATTTCTCCTGTACCTGGAATATCCTGGGAATGGCAATAAAAGAACCCTCGCCTAATAAGACAATCCCCCCAAGGATAAGGATGAGCGTTGTGGCCACGATATTAACAAAGACCATAGCCTCTGCCCTGCCACGCTTTTCGATTTGTTCTGTAAAGACAGGGATAAAGGCGGCGCTGAGGGCACCTTCTCCAAAGAGACGGCGAAAGAGGTTGGGTATCTTAAAAGCGACCGTAAAGGCGTCCCACACCATGCTTGTCCCGAAAATGCTGGCGCAAATCATATCGCGTGCGAGACCCATGACACGGCTGAGAAAGGTGCAGACGCTGATGAGCCTGACAGAGCGGAATAAACTATGCGATTCTGACATATTTTATAGTATTACCGTATAAAATCTTCTTTTTTATGCAGGCTTTTCACAACCCCATTCTCCCCTTTTTCTAAGGGGGGATTTGGTTGCGGCTTGACTGCGTTAAAGTATTACTCTGTAAAAACTTCTTTTTTGTAAGTTTTTCACAATCCCATTTACTTCTTATCAGGAGGTAAAGTTTGTTTATGAGGGGAAAGATTGCTTCGCTCCGCTCGCAATGACAACGTGCCGTGTGCCATCAAAGTGCATAGTAATTGTCATTGCGAGGGTCTTTTTCCGAAGCAATCTCCCCGCCTTCACAAGAGAATTGGTTGCGGCTTAGCTGCGCAAGGTATAGGAAATTCAACAGGCGCCAACTCCTGTTGGCGACTGGGCAATATACACGCCGTTTTAAATTGCCAATCGCCGTCAGGAGAGACGGCTACTACCACAGGACAATTAAACTTCAATCACCGTAGACATAATTTATAACTTAAACCCGTGGAGTTTCTTATATTTTAAATTTATATCACCGTATTCGACGGTATCGCGCTGCCCTTGGTTACAATAACAATATTATCACGGATTATGTAATTGTCTGCGTCGAAATGCTCCAGTTTTTTCACGTTTTCTATGACTACATTCTCTCCGATATGCACGTTCTTATCAACGATTGCCCGTATGATACGTGAATTATTGCCAATTCCCATATCGGGTATCTTTTTAAACCGGTTTGTCCGTATATTGGCCTCCGATTCGTAGTAATCCGCCCCCATAATGATGGAATCCCGAATCACGGTATTTTTGCCAACAACACTCCTGCTTCCCAGGACGGCATTGTGTATCTCTGCATTATCGATGTGGCAACCATCGGAGATGATCGATTGGGTTATCGTGCAGGAATTAATACTAGAGCCTGGTAAAAAAAGCGGGTTGGTATAGATGGGTGCCTTTTCATCGAATAAATCAAAACTGGGGGTGGGTGAGACCAGTTTCAGATTTGCCTCATAAAACGATTTTATGGTTCCAATATCCTCCCAGTAGCCGTCAAAGAAATAGCTAAATACCCGTCTGTTTTTGATCATATAGGGGATGATATCTTTACCAAAGTCTGATTTGTCCGATTCTTTGAGCACATCGTTCAGCACATCCATATTAAAGACATAGATACCCATGGAGGCCAGGAGCGTCCGGCCTTTTGCCCGTATGCCTCGTCTTTCAAAGGCAGATGGCGGAAGTGAAAGGGCATCGATAAGTTTTTCGTCTTTGGGTTTTTCAAAAAAATCAATAATACGACCCTGCTCATCTACCTTTAAAATGCCGAAACCGTAAGCGTCTTTTCTTTCCACGGGAATTACCGAGACGGTCACCTCTGCACCCATCCTGATATGTTCTTTAATGAGTTCCTGATAGTTCATCCGGTAAAGTTGATCGCCGGAAAGAATCAAGGCGAAATCAGTGTTGGGTTGGTTAAAGAAGCGGAGGTTTTGCCGAACGGCATCGGCGGTACCCTGATACCAGTTCGTACTTTCCATAGTCTGCGTTGCCGCCAGTATCTCTATAAAACCCCGTGAAAAATTATCAAATTTATACGCCCTCGTTATATGCCGGTGAAGAGACGCCGAGTTGAACTGCGTCAGGACATAAATTTTGTTGAGATTCGAATTCAGACAATTACTGATGGGGATGTCAATGAGCCTGTATTTACCCGCGAGCGGAACTGCCGGTTTTGATCTTTCTTTTGTCAGGGGGTAGAGCCGTGTACCGCGCCCCCCTCCCAGAATTACAGAGATTACATTATCATTCATGTTTACCTATTTCCAAGTTGAAGTTATAGCAAGGTAAAGTTCACGACCAGGAGATTTAACCTTGATGTTAAGGAATTTCAAACTTTCTGCTATTGCCTTACACACCCCCCCAACCCCATAAGCGTTAACTTATCTTTGTTATTTATTTGCCGGGGCGGGACAGAGCTATTACTTTTTAAATTAGGCCTTCAGCGACTTTTATAACAGTAGTGGCAAGCGCGCCTTGCCACTACATAGGTGATTTGAAATTCCTATACGTTAAATTAGGCCTTACGGTGACTTTCAATAGTGTAGTGGCAATTCATGAATTGCCACTACAAACAAACCAAAACTCTGACAGGGTTTGAAACCCTGTCAGAGTTAACCCGGTTTGAAATTCCTTAACATTAAATCAGGCCTTCGGCAACTTTTTATCTGTAAAGCGACGAGGCTCGTCGCTCTACAACCCCCTTATACATTAAGTTAACGCCTATGCCCCCCAACCCCCTCTCAAGAGAGGATTAGGGGTAGGTTTAATCTTATTATAAAAAGTAGCCAAAGGCATAATTTATGGTTTTGCGCGGAAAAGTCAAAAATCTCATTCTCCGTCTCTTTGTCTTTTTTTGTATTGAATAGTTTAACACAAAATCTTTCATATTCAAGGAGAGTAATAAAATTTGTTTTGTCTTTTCGTCTTGCAATTAATAATCCATTTTGATAGTATTCCTTAACATATTTTAGTGAATATACTTGAAACAATTATTGTATAAAAAAAGAGGGGTACTGGCATCCTGAAAGTTTTCCGGATGCAACTCATACAAACTTGTGGTTCATATTCTTCCTTGCTGGTCTGGCTATAGGCAGCTTTTTAAACGTCTGTATATACCGAATCCCAAAGAAAAAATCTCTGGTATCGCCTCGCTCCTTTTGTCCTCAATGCAGTACGCCTATCACCTGGTACGATAATATCCCGCTCTTGAGCTATATCCTGTTATGGGGACGTTGCAGGGTTTGCAAGGCAAAGATTTCCTCCCGATACCTGATGGTAGAGTTATTAACAGGATATGTATTTGCACACGTGTGTTACGTTTTTTTACAAAACAGACAGGAATCACTGTGCGTCTCCATCGGCTACCTTGTTCTTTGTTGTGCTTTAATCATTGCGACCTTTGTCGATCTTGAACTCTTTATCATTCCCAATGAAGTTATCATTGCGGGTATTCCCCTGGCGCTTATCTTCAGCGTGGTGTGTCCTGAACTCCATAATGCCCACCATACCCTGAGGAGTTTTTCACTCCTTGATATTTTCCGGCTCAATTCCTTAACAGCCTCGCTTATCGGAGTGTTTGTTGGCGGCGGTCTGATATTCCTCTGTGGTGTTCTGGGAAAACTACTCCTGAAAAGGGATGCCATGGGATTTGGCGATGTGAAACTCATGGGTATGGTTGGGGGATTTGTGGGCTGGAAACTGGCCGTGGCTATTTTCTTTGTTGCGCCGTTTTTCGGACTCTTCATGGCCATTCCTGTATTAATATTCAAGAAAAGTCATACGATTCCGTATGGGCCGTTTTTGTCTTTGGCAACACTGGTATGTATTTTAACGCAAGATTACTTTCTCAGGCTAATAAATTCGTATATACAATTTTTTGCTTTTTTGATTAAAGGATTTCCTTGTTAAAGGAATAAATCTTCAAGAGTAAACTTCAAATCGTAATTTATGGGTAAAATCTTTATACATTTGAATTGGGGAGGATGGATGAACCATGCTGGAAAAACGTAAGGTAGTGCAAGGTTTCTGCTTATTCGGGATGTTGGGAATGCTGGCTGCAAGCACTGGTTGCGGGGAATTAAAAAGGTTACGGCGGGAAAACCAGCAGCTCAACGAAAATGTATCAACGTTACAGCAGGAAAATGCAGAATTGTCGACAAAGGCAACTCAATGCGAGAGTGAGTTAAAACGCCTGGAGAATTCAAGACGGGAACTTGAAGAAAAATTAAAGGGAACAGGCGCAATTGTTCGGGTAAAGAATGGCGCTGTTTCCGTGGTATTGCCGGATGCTATATTATTCGATTCAGGGCAAACAACATTACGTCCTCAATCGAAGACCACCCTGAAAAAAATTGCCAATATACTCAAGAGCGAGGCGCCCAACGAAACGATACGGATTGAGGGCCATACCGATAATGACCCCGTCGTTAAACAGAAGGAGAAATACAAAACAAACTGGGAACTTTCAGCATCGCGGGCGGCAGCAGTACTCCATTATATGGTAGAAGAGTGCGGCGTTTCGCCTTCACGGGTCTACATTTCAGGATTTGGGCAATATCAGCCGATAGCTGATAACAAGTCAAAGGCCGGGAAGGCAAAGAACCGGCGTGTAGAGTTCGTAATTGTTCCCAGTGGCGGTGGCTAGTATTTCGTTTCAGAAAAAAGTATACAGTACAAATGTCATTGCGAGGAACGGAGTGACGAAGCAATCTCCTGTATTACAGAGGCTTGAGATTGCTTCACTATCGTTCGCAATGACAATAAATCTGTAAATGTTCTGGGGGAACCACAGATTTCACGGATTGCACAGATAAATAAAAGGGGAAGGATTCAATATTTATCACTCTATAACCTCTTCTTTCATGAAGGTGGGATTGCGGGATGGTTATCTTGATTGCATAGGAATTTTCATTTTATTTATGTGGCTTTACGGTTTGTAGAATAACCCTAAAGAGTTTATGCAAAAAGTCTGGTTTTAGGTGTCTTTGCGAGCGAAGCGAAGCAATCTTTCCCTCATTGTAATAATTCCAGGAGATTGCTTCGGGAAAAACCCTCGCAATGACACGATGATTGACTTTTTACACAGGCTCTAAAGGGTACCTTACATGCAACTCGCATCCAAGCTCTGTTTGGGAACGCAGTTGTTGACAATGCTCTGGTTTTGCGTGAAGCGAAGCTTCTCGAACACGTGAGTTCCCAAGCCAGAGCTTGGGAACCAGATAATGCACCCCTACGGTGAATGTGAAATGAAAGTCACCATAATGCCAAATTTGATTGCGGTTTTTCTATAAGATACATCTGTGTAATCTGCGGAATCTGCGGTTTCTTCTCATAATTTATTTATAAAAATATTATATCTGCAACTATCTATTAAATATGATTGCTATTGTTGACTACGGAATGGGAAATCTGCGAAGTGTAGAAAAAGGGTTTGAACGTTTTGGCTTTGACGTCAGGGTAACCGATAATTCCACGGATATTAAAAACGCAGACAAGCTTGTGTTACCCGGCGTGGGGGCATTTCAGGATGCCATGATTGGCCTGAAACAAAGACATCTTAAAGAGCCAATTTTAGAATTCATTCAATCCGGCAAGTTTTTTTTAGGCATTTGCCTGGGATTGCAGTTGTTATTTACAAAAGGTTACGAAGACGGCGAGCATGAAGGATTAGACATTATTCCGGGCAAGGTCGTGCGGTTTGCATTTTCTGAAAACGGGGCAATGGGGAAATTAAAAATCCCGCATATGGGCTGGAATCAGATCAATTCCAGAAAAAAGGACAACCCCCTTTTGAAAGATGTGCCTGATAATGCCTATATGTATTTTTGTCCATTCATATTATGTCTGTCCGGATGACAAAGGCGTCATTGCAACAGAAACGGAATATGGCATTCGTTTCACCTCCATGATATGGCGCAAAAACATCTTCGCAACCCAATTTCATCCGGAGAAAAGTCAGCATTACGGGCTTACAATACTCAAGAACTTTGGTGAACTATAGGTATATATGCTTATCATTCCAGCGATAGATTTAAAAGGCGGTAAATGTGTGCGATTAACGCAGGGAGAAAAGGACGCTGAAACCGTATTCTCCGACAACCCGGTGGACGTGGCTCAGTCGTGGCAGGATTTGGGGGCAGATTATCTCCACCTCGTTGATCTTGATGGCGCTTTTGACGGCGCTCCGAAAAATCTTGCTATCGTCGAGCAGATTCGAAAAAAAATAAAAATCCCCATTGAATTCGGCGGCGGTTTGAGGACCACCCAGTCTATAAAAACAATACTCGACTCAGGCATCAACCGTGTTATTATTGGAACAAAGGCCATTGACACACCATCATGGGTAGGGGAACTGTGCACAATGTTCCCCGGACGCATTGCAATTGGAATTGACGCTAAAAACGGCAAGGTCGCCGTAAAGGGCTGGACGTCTGTCAGTGAATGGACAGCAATAGACTTCGCGCAGGAGATGGAAAAATCGTCTCCCTGCGCCATCATTTACACCGACATTTCAAAAGATGGTATGTTGCAGGGCCCAAACCTTACGAGCCTACAGGAACTCTTAAAAGCAGTAAAAACGCCCATTATTGCATCAGGCGGAATCTCATCTTTGAAAGATGTTGCAGACTTGAGTCAATTGAACATCGCAGGCATGATTATTGGAAAGGCATTGTACACAGGACATGTCAAGCTTCCTGAGGCAAAACGACTCTGTAATTCATTCTGTGGGAAAAGGTAATGAGTTTGCCACGTACCGATGTGTAGAGACGACCCGGCGGGTCGTCTCTCCTTGTCCATGGCACCCTTACCTGATTCCAAATTCCTTTTAAATCAGAAAAAAAATTGATAAGTGACAAAACCTGTCGAAGATGAGGTGAAGTTTATTTATGAGGGAAAGATTGCTTCGCTCCGCTCGCAATGACCCTGGACGACTAAAGTCGTCACTACAAACGCTCGCAATGACAACGTGCTGTGTGCTATCAAAGTGCATAATGAGTGTCATTGCGAGGGTCTTTTCAATCTCCCCGCTTTCACAAGAGAATTGGTTGCGGCGTAGCTGCGCTAGGATATTATGGAAAGACAGGGTGGGATAAGCTACTTCGAAGAGTTGATTATCATGGCGCAAAGGAGTTCTCACTGGCACCTGTCATGCTATATTAAAAGTAGACATAAAGAAATAAAGATATGGAGGGAAAACGGTGATTCTGAAACCTAATAATTGAAGTTACAGAAGAACCCGATTATTTTTGGATGATTTAGAGGGTTTTTTATAGGCCATTCTATTATTTTTTCCTTCGCATAACACGGCATAATCGTTTATTGAAAAATCGTAACACTTTAAAGGAGAAAAAATAACAAAGACTTTTTGGGAAATTTCTGAAACCATGCAAATGATGAACTTTATACTTTATTTCTCCTTGGCGGCACTATTGTAAGTCTTGTGCATTTATTGGTTCACAGGGGAAGGGACTGCTGGCGGCGTTTGTAGCTACCTTTCCTACCATGACGGTACTTACCTTTTCTTTGCTTTATCATAAGGCAGGCCATGCCGCTACGGTAAAGTATACAAAGGGACTCCTCCTGATGACAATACCGTGGATTCTCTATGTTTTATGCCTCATTTTCTCTTGCCAAGATGGGGATTTACAAAATCTATTATTGCTGGAATATCAACATACATGATCCTTGCCGGAATTGTAGGTATATGATCATGAAATATTCTAAATAACCGGCAGGATTTAGGTTATATTCTTTTAGATTTGATCTAGCACAGAATATAATATATTGCATTTGTGAGGGGGCGTTGGAAAACAGATATATTCACATGTAAAAGGGGATAGGGCAAATCTACACACTACTACACTAGTTCCCCTCTACCCCATCCTATATCGCGCTCTCTTGTAAAATAGCAAAAACATCTACGGAGATGTTAAGCTTTTCTCTTACAAAAATTGCTCAAAGTTACCTGTTTCTATTGCGTAGTAAATAACTTTTCTTTTCCATACGACTTACCGTCTTTATTCTTTGCTGCTATACGATAATAATAAGTCATTTGGGATGACAATCCCACCTATGCAAATGCTTACCTTCTTGTTTATCGATCCTTCACCGTCTTTTTTAATGAATTTTTATTATAAACGCTTCAGCTTGATTCCCATAATGGAAACCATACCCTTGTTGTCAATCATGAGGCATTTACTGTCCGTTCAAGGTTGAGTAATAATCTATTATATTGTCACAGCCTTCTTTTACTGTCGGTTTATTATAAGTTTGCATTCGTGGCGTACTTGAGGTCGCCGTTTATAAAATCATAATAGCTGATGTGCGCCTTGCCCGATGTATCCAACGCTATGGAGGTATCTCGGCCTACATCTCCACGCCTGTCCACCGTCTTCTTTACCCATGAGCCAGAGGCATTGGTGGCATACTTGAGGTCGCTGTTAGTCACATCGTAA
>JAXMAC010000115.1:0-990 GCA_046350595.1 Candidatus Brocadiaceae bacterium
TCGCAAAACTCTCCGGCTGCGTGCCGGTTGTCAAAGAAAGTGGAAAATGGAGAAGTGTGTCTCTGCGTTATGCCTGCGTAAAATCCCTCAGAAGGACTTTTCACGACTGGGCATTTACCAGCATCAACTACTCTTCCTGGGCAAGGGCATTTTACGATTACCACAAAAAAAGAAACCAAAAACATAACACTATCCTGCGCAACCTAGGCACAAAATGGATCAAAATCCTTTTTGCCCTTTGGTCACAGGGAACCACCTATGATGAAACGTTGCACATTCAAAATCTCAAAGCAAAAAATGTCGCATGGACTATGGCCTTGTAATCCTTGATTTTCAAGGTCTTTTTAACTCTTTTTTTTTAAAAGAAAAAAAGAGCTTGACATAGAATGTCTTATATGGAAAACTACTTATATGGAAAAAAGCAATTTACTATCATCTCCTATCATCTTTCCTATCATCTCATCCATCGGAGAATATAGCATGAATGTTTCGCAACGAATACAGTCTGTATGCATAGGTATATGCATTTTTTTTATTCTTTCTCTCATTTTATATATAACATCGTCACCAGTGATTGCCAAACCGTGTGATAACTACCCGGGCAGCTATGACACACCTGGTAATACCTATGGTGTTGCAGTCGTAGGCACGACGGCATACGTGGCTGATGGTCTTAGTGGTCTTCTGGTCATAGACGTCTCCAAGCCATCGGCGCCAAAGCTCCTGGGCAGCTATGCAACAACACCTGATTATGCATGAGGTGTTGCAGTCGTGGGCAAGACGGCGTACGTGGCTGATTACGGCAGTGGTCTTCAGGTCATAGACGTTTCTAAGCCATCGGCCCCCAAACTACTGGGCAGCTCTGACACCCCTGGTTCTGCATGGGGTGTTGCAGTCGTGGGCAAGACGGCGTACGTGGCTGATTGGGATAGGGGTCTTCAGATCATAGACGTCTCCACGCCATCGGCGCCCAAGCTCCTGGGCGGCTAT
>JAXMAC010000115.1:1090-10023 GCA_046350595.1 Candidatus Brocadiaceae bacterium
TTATGCACTTGGTGTTGCAGTCGTGGGCACGACGGCGTACGTGGCTGATAGTGGTGATCTTCAGATCATAGACGTCTCCACGCCATCGGCGCCCAAGCTCCTGGGCGGCTATGACACACCTGGTTATGCACTTGGTGTTGCAGTCGTGGGCACGACGGCGTACGTGGCTGATAGTGGTAGTGGCCTTCAGGTCATAGACGTCTCCACGCCATCGGCGCCAAAGCTCCTGGGCGGCTATGCCACACCTGATTCTGCGCTTGGTATTGCAGTCGTGGGCACGACGGCGTACGTGGCTGATAATGGCAGTGGTCTTCAGGTCATAGACGTTTCCACGCCATCGGCGCCCAAGCTCCTAAGCAGCTATGACACACCTGACCGGGCACAGGGTGTTGCAGTCGCAGGCACGATGGCGTACGTGGCTGATCGTAGTAGTCTTCAGGTCATAAACGTTTCCAGGCAATCTGCGCCCAAGCTCCTGGGCAGTTATGACACACCTGGTATTGCATCTGGCGTTACAGTCGAGGGCACAACGGCGTACGTGGCGGATGATATTAAGGGTCTTCAGGTCATAGACGTTTCCACGCCATCTAAACCAAAGCTCCTGAATAGCTATGATACACATGGAAAGGCGCTTAGTGTTGCAGTTGTAGGCACGACGGCGTACGTGGCTGCTGATTACAGTGGTCTTCAGGTCATAGACTTCTCTAAACCATCGAAGCCCAAGTTCCTGGGCAGCTATGATACACCTGACCGGGCACTTGGTGTTGCAGTTGTGGGCACGACAGCGTACGTGGCTGTTTATGGCAGTGGTCTTCAGGTCGTAGACTTCTCTACGCCATCAAAGCCAAAACTCCTGGGCAATTATGACACGCCGGGTTATGCATGGGGGATTGCAGTTGTTGGCACAACGGCGTACGTGGCTGATGATTACAGTGGTCTTCAGGTCATAGACTTCTCTAAACCATCGAAGCCCAAGTTCCTGGGCAACTACGACACACCTGGTATTGCATACAGTGTTTCAGTCGTGGGTACGACAGCGTACGTAGCTGATGATGTGAATGGTCTTCAGATTATAGACTTCTCTATGCCATCAAACCCAAAGCTCCTGGGCAACTATGACACACCTGGTTCTGCATGGGGTGTTACTGTCGTTGATAAGACGGCATACGTGGCTGATAATACCGGGGGTCTTCAGGTCATAGATGTTTCCAAGCCATCGGAGTCCAACCTCCTGAGCAGCTATGGTACACCTGATAGTGCATATGGTGTTGCAGTCGTGGGCACGACGGCGTACGTGGCTGATAGGTATAGTGGCTTACATATCATACACATACCCAGTTGTGATAAAACCTGCAGATGCCCGAATGATACCACGCCCCCCAAGGGTTGTATATCAGGCACGATTGTAAATGCTTCAGGTGAACCGCTTGCAGGGAAAACAGTCAAGTTGAACAGAACATCTCCCTCAACACCAAAGGTGCAAAAGACTGCAAAAACGGATGATACCGGATGTTATCACTTCAAAAACCTCAGGGACGGCACGTACAAGGTGCGCGTATTATCCTGCGTTAACGGCGGTACGCAAACGGTGAAAATATCCAAAGGGGGCAAGGCGAACAATGTAGATTTTACATGTCAGTAGCAGACAGGTCTTTTTAGAGGGGAATCACAAAAGATTGAAATTCCTATGCAATCAAGTTGGTAGTGACGACTTTAGTCGTCATAATCATCTCCTCCTATCATCTATCAGAGTGTATTGCAAGGCTTGCAAAGCCTTGTAAATAGCCGTATTTCAGCTATTTTGTTCTTTAAATTCCTCCTTATATCTGGTATAATATTTTACAGTATTTTTCCCATAACAGACATTAAGGATACCCTTACACATGCTTTTTTCCAGAAATGCCCAAGACCCAATTTATAATTCTCTGTCTGACTTAAAATCTAACACACCAATCAATAAATGGTTTGACCTCTCCGTATATGACGAATCTACCCTTTCACAAACTGCCCAAGAAATCGAGTCCATAATCAAACAGATTCCCGAATCGTTTCTCTCCCAATCACCTCTCAATATAAAAAATCTTCTGACGAAAAGATTTCTTCCTATTATTCTGTTATCTCCAAGTTCAAGATGCTCTTGTTGAGACATCTCAGGAATCTGCCGTCTGACGCTGAAATTCCAAGATTCTTAGAGGAAAATGACAAATATGCAAAAGCCTGCGGTTTGTCTCCCCTTGCGATTCCTCATGAATCTCAGATTAATCGCTTTAAAAATCAGGGTATTACCCCGCTTCGACTCCTTGCTATTTTCTACTTCATTGTGACGGTTGCTATTACCCACAAAATCGTAGACTCTTATCTGGCTGCAATCGATTCATCGATTCTTGACAGTCACGCCAACCCTTTCCATAAAACGCTTACCGGGAATTGTAAAACATGCAAGTACGCTGCCGATAAGGGATACGATGACAAAGATAACTATCACTTCGTGGTAAATGAGCTCAAGGCAGAACCTGTTATTCCTCACCGAGAGGAAACCAAAACCTCTCCATCGTCAGAACTCTTTCGTATCAAAGATCAGGTATACCACGTTCAGATAAAAGACGATCTTCGTATCTATGGAACTCCCACTACTCCAAAAGGCTCTTTACAGTAGAAAGACGATTTTAACAGAAGAACTTCTGTCGAGCGCGTATTCTCCGATAACAAACGGGTTCGGCAGGTTGCTTCCTTTTTAAATTTTAATCTCTCAGCCATTTTTACCCATATTGTTGTTGCCTTTGTAGCGCATAACCTTACGGTTATATTCGACCATTTTAAAGATACCTTGCGACTATGAATCTCTTATCTTTCTATAAAATCCATATATTTCTTGTTCGCACGGAGATACTACGTTCAGAAAAGCTGTTTTTACTGTATATTTTTCCTGTTTTAGTTACTTTTGTTCATTTCTCCGGTATTGGATGTTTTCTATGCCTGATTTTTCGCCTCTGATTTTTTAAAAAACATCCCGCTGGATATACAACCATACCGTTTTATATCCTCCTTGCAAGAGACTCTATATCCATCAACTTAAGCCTTATCATATTCAATGCGGTATTTGCCGAGAATTTTTTGATGTCCATCCTCGAACCCCGAAATCGACATTCTTTTACCTCAACGCCGTTATCTACCACGACGCCAACATATACCAGCCCCACAGGTTTTTCTTTTGTTGCCCCCGTTGGTCCGGCAATACCCGTAATACCAACACCAATATTCGCCGAAGATATTTTTTTAATACCTTCTGCCATAGCCCTTGCCACCTGGGAACTGACGGCGCCGTACTTATTGATAAGTTCTTCAGGAACACTCAGGATATCAACCTTTGCCTTGTTACTATAGGCAACAACCCCTTCCAGGAAATATTCTGAAACACCCGGCATGTTGGTAAGTTTGTCTGAAACCAATCCACCTGTACACGACTCAGCGACGGCAATTGTCTTGTTATGTTTTTTGAGTAGCTCAAAGACTGCATATTCAAGCGCCTCATCACCAACGCCAAAGACTGCATTTCCAAGCGCCTTTTGAATAACTCTCCCTGCATCATATATAAGTTTCTCTGCATCTGTCCTTTTCTGTGCAGTTGTATGGATATCAACCGTTACAATTCCATCATGTACCCGTGTCATTACCTTGATATCCGCTCTATTTAACAGAGAACCTTTTACCATTTTTTCTACCCCGTACTCAGGTATACCAAAGGTATGGAATGACCTTGTTACCGTACACCCTTCCTCTGCCTGCCGGTGGAATGGATATACGGAGAGATATTTTTTCACCATGGACTGCATCTCACGGGGGACCCCCGGCAGGCAGACGATTTCTGTATTATTGCGCCGCAAGGCGAATCCAATAGCCGTCCCATTTTCATTCGTTATCACCACAGCGCCTTCCGGAATGAATGCCTGTTTATTATGTATATCGGCGCTATAAACGTGTTGGTCGTTCATAAATTCCTGTATACGCATACACGCCTCTTTATTATGCACCAGCTGCAAACCACATACGCCTGAAACAACCTCGCGGGTTATGTCATTTTCCGTAAGGCCCAATCCGCCTGTTGTGACAATCATATCTACACGGCTTATGGCAATCTTCAGAACCGATTTTAACAATTCTCTGTCGTCACCTACAGACGTTTGATACAACACCTGAATCCCCCGTTCCGTTAATGCCCTTGCAACATGCGCGGAGTTAGTATTTTCAATCTGTCCCAATACGATTTCTGTCCCTATGGTAATAATTTCTGCTCTTGTCATGTAGTATTCTTAAGTGTAACCACAGATTTCACTGATTACACAGATGTATTGATTTATTTTTTCGAAACTCTGGAGATAAACGAATCGGAATTTTATAAATCTAAAAGTAGTTTTTGCCTGCAAAATATTTGGAATCTTTGGTTTTTCAAATTTTAATAGAAATTAATTATTCGCAATCTCTAACTTATGAAAATAATCGAATATACCTTGTGCTAACTTTGGCGGTATCCTGCTAATTTCAGCCAGTTGCTCAACCGTTGCGTTTCTGATACCTTCAATACTACCAAAGCACTTCAGTAACTTCTTTTTGCGTGCACTGCCAATACCAGGGATTTTATCAAGGGGTGATTGGTAATATTCCTTTGCCCTCAGCTTTCTATGATAGCTAATGGCAAATCGATGCGCTTCATCCCGCACTTTATCAAGAAACAGGAGTTCAGACGAAGAGGGGTCAAGGATAATAGGGTTGGATTGATACGGCACAAAAACCTGTTCCCCAATCTTTTCACCGGTTACCACGCTTTCTGTCCTGCCCTTTGCAAGGGAAATTAAATCGACGTTACCCATTGCCAATTCTTCAAACACCTTCAAGGCCACGCCCAATTGCCCCTTGCCTCCGTCGACAACAATCAAATTGGGCAGGTCGCCTTCTTCTATAGCCCTCGTGTACCGCCTGGTCAACACCTCGTGCATCATGGCGTAATCATCAATCTGGCCAACGGTTTTAATCTTGAAGCGCTTATACCGCGATTTATTCGGCTTTCCTTGTTCAAAGGTAACCATAGACCCCACCGCATGTTTCCCAGAAATATTCGAGATGTCAAAACACTCAATACGTTCAGGTGTCTGTTTTAATTTTAAAGTTTCCCTGAGGGTTTGTAATGTTCTGGTAAAATCCTCATCCTGGGTACGTGATACCAGATAGGCGTTGTGGGCGTTTTTTTGCGCCATATCAATAAGCCGCACCTTGTCCCCGCGCTGCGGACATATAACCTCTACCTTTTTACCCTTTCTCTCACTCAGCCATTCCTCAAGCAGCCTGGCATCGGCAGTTTCAACGGGAATAATCAACTCGGAAGGAATAAAGCGTGTCTGAGTGTAGAATTGATTCAGGAATGATCTGAATACCTCTTCGATGGTAATAAGACTGGTAGAGAAGTGATATGAGGCCACATCCTCCATATTCCCCGACCGAATAAACATTACCACAATATACATATCCTTACCTGCCCTGTAATAACCAAATACATCTCGATCCACAAAGTTCATGGAATGAATCCGTTGCTTCTCCGCTGTCTCCTCCATGGCACGAATATGGTCACGTATCTTTGCAGCCTTTTCATACCTCATGGCTCTTGATTCTTCGTACATCTGCTGTTTTAACATATCAATAAGGGCTTCGTGCTTACCCTTCAAAATCAGGACTACCTGATCTAACAACTCCTGATAGGCAACCTCATCTACAAGGCCGCAACACGGTCCCAGGCACTTATGAATTTGGTAATAGAGACAGGGTTTTATCCTATTTTTAAATACGTTATCGGGACACTTTCGGATGGGAAAGGTGTCGTGGATATAGCGCAACGTCTCGCGCACCGCACGTGAAGAGGCATAAGGACCAAAATACATCGCGCCGTCATCTTCAATCTGTCTGACGACCTTTGGGTAGGGAAATTTTTTATTCACTTCAAGTTTAATGCTGATAAAGGTCTTGTCATCGCGGAGGTTGATGTTGAATTTGGGTTTAAACTGTTTGATCAGATTATTTTCCAGGATAAGCGCCTCTTTCTCTGTTCCGGTAAGGACAAAGTCAATATCCGCCACATGTCTTACCAGATATTCCGTGTAGAGTCTGGTATCGGCGCTTTTTTGAAAGTAGCTCCTTACCCGGTTTCTCAGGTTTTTGGCCTTACCGACATAAATAACCTTATGCTTGGCGTCTTTCATGAGATAGACACCAGGAGAGATTGCGATGTTGTTAAGTTTATTTTCCAGTTTCATAGGGATTCGGTTTTGTAAAACTTTTCTTAAACATAAATTTATAACAGCTCTGCCATACTTTGTAAATAACCTTTGACAACCCATCCGTACAATTGTTACTATGCTTTTAAATTGGGCATGCGGCGACTTTGTTTTTATCCAGATTTTAAATGATTCTTGTTTTGCACATTTATGGAAATAAAAGACCGGTCACAACTCATAACTGAACAGCGCAACCCGCGCACCCTTACTATTGACAACAAAACGACCATGGAAATTATCGATAGTATTAATGGCGAGGACGCACGGGTCTTTACCGCTGTCCACCGGGAACGGGAACACATTGCAAAGGCAGTCGATCTGATTGTCGATGCACTGAAAGAAGGAGGCCGGCTTATTTACGTTGGCGCAGGGACGAGCGGAAGACTGGGCATACTTGATGCCGCAGAATGCCCCCCCACTTTTGGAACAGACCCTAACATGATTATAGGCATCATTGCAGGAGGTGAAAGGGCTATGTTCCAGGCTGTTGAAGGCGCAGAGGACTCTTCAGACAATGGCGCACGGGATATTCAGCAAAAAGAGGTAAACCACCGGGATGTTGTTGTCGGCATTACGACAGGCGGTACAACTCCATACGTCATGGGAGCACTTCTTGAGGCAAAAAAACGGAATGCCAGGACGATCTTTTTTTGTTGTAATCCGGAAACCGCCAGACTGCGAAGTGAATGTCACCATTCGCCCATTGTTGAACCGAAGGTCATTACCGGCTCTACCCGTATGAAGGCAGGTGCAACAGCAAACTTATTTTAAATATGTTGACAACAACTGCCATGATTAAGACAGGCAAGGTATATGGGAACCTCATGGTAGACCTCAGGAGCAACAAACGTAAAGCTTACCGACCGCGCCCTGCGCATTATCACGACCGTCTGCCGGCATCAGTCGTGACGAGGCGAAAAAGTTCTCGATGCTGCATTTGGAGAATACAAGGTAGCCATTGTTATGCAAAATTGGGGCTTGATTACGCAGAGGCAAAAAAAAGACTTGATACACATGGTGGGTTTGTACGGAAGGTATTGCAATAAACTACGCATTCGGCAACTTTTTTGCCACAAAGGTACAAAGAAAAACTTAGTATCTTTGGGTTGGTTTGAAATCCCTTCACCTTTAGAGGCTGTGTCGTAATTACCCAAGGAAGAGGGGGTTCTTTGCTCTTAGACAAGAGAAAAGGTTAATGGTAGAAAATATAATTAATCGTTATTCACTCTTGTCCAAATTAGCTTTTAAAAAAATCATTTGGACAGCATTTTATAGATAATCAATTATAGTTAACATTCTCGGATAACAGTACAAAGCCTTTTTTAAGCTGTTACAAAGGTTTAAATATAAAATTAGCATTGTATTCCTGAACCAGTGTATTTTGGACAGTATCTGAAGCATATGGTAAACCTAGTTTTTACATTTAAAACTAACATATTTCATATCAAGTACTTAGCTTGTCTAAAATAGCCTTTTACAACTTAATTTGGACAGCAATGATTTTATATACGAAACATACTATAAGGAGAAAAATGTGAATAAAAAGATTACTTTTGAAAAAAATAACTTTAAAGGTGTTTTGTTACCTAAAGAATTTACCGCAGACATTCTCGTGGAAGGAAACAATATTTCCGGAGAACCATTTGTTGCCCTCAATACGAATGTCGGATTACCCTATGTGAAAGATTACTATATCCGATGGGGAAAGCCCGTAGGAAAGGACGAGCCTTCCGGCATACTCCTGCTTACAGTACGGTTCGAAGATGAGATTTTAGAAAACCATAAACTGAAGGGGTCCCTCTCTGTAAATCTTTACGTACAGGGAGCTACAAATTATATCATAAATTGGCATTAGCAGTGGGTAGGGTGAATTAAGGCGCTGTCATTTGCGCCGAATCCACCAATCCCTGAAAAGGTGGATTCACGTCCAGACTGGGTCAAATGGGCAATTTTACCCTATTTCGTGAGGTTTCTTTCCCACATTAGTGGCTAAAAAGCGACAAAATGAGTATAAAAATGGCAATTTATAGTAGTTCTTCCCCACTTTTGAAGCAAGAAAGTTCATTTGACCCAGCCTGGTCGTTTAGTCCACCCTTATATCCTTTGCCCTTTCTATTGCCTGTCTTTCGTACGAAGAATGCGAGAAAATGAAGTCTACCCTGATTTCACTTTTCTCATCAAGGCATGGTACTGCCATCGTCTTCTTTACAAAAGGCTTCAACGTCGCCCACAAGAACTGTAAGGTTCAATCTGACGATAACCTCTCTGATTCTTCCAAACCCTTTGACTCCAATACCGAGAATTATATCTATGTCTTTTGTTAACCGTGGCTCTCCATAGACAAGCACAGCCTGATCCCCTATTACCATAATAGGGGATTGAAAGACATTAAGCTTACGGGCTATTTTTTTTAGAAGTTTTTGAAATACTGTTAATTATTTTTGCTATCTTTATTTCTGTCTCTAATCCGTCAAGGGGGTCTTTCAGCGGAATAATACCAAGCAATACGGCTTCATGATAAAGGGCTTCCGCAATTTGAAAGTTCTTCATAATATCGACCTTTTCTTTCTTGCGTAATTCCTTCACAAATTTTTAAATTCTTTCGTTATC
>JAXMAC010000116.1:0-9652 GCA_046350595.1 Candidatus Brocadiaceae bacterium
TCAATATTTTGTTCACTCGCAGTGCTTTTTATTTCTTAACTTAACACGTATGCCCTTAATCCTCCTTTTTAAAGGGGAAATTATACATGTGCGAAGCCGCCGGCGTAAAGGGTCTGCGCAAAAAGTATTATCTTGCTTGTCAATGAGAGCGACAGCGAAGCCTCTTTCTCGCGTCATTGCGAACGAAGTGAAGCAATCTTTCTCTCATAAATATTTTCATATTTTTCTCAGTTCAGATGTTGAGTGAGTCTTTACAGAATAGGGGGTTTTGTTATATCCATTTGAATAGACGCCCATTTTTTTTAACAGAGACGCCCCGGCGGGGACGTCTCTCCGGGGGGCGGGCTTTAATTTCAATTATATTGTAGAGACGCAAGATCTTGCGTCTCTACAACTAAAAACCATTTTCTATTAATACGAAAACTATTTATGTGCGCCACCGAAAAGTTATCAAGGAACGATATTCCCTATCTCACAGGGCTTGTTTTAGCAGGATTTTTTCTCTTCCTTATGTATATATGGGCAATGCCCCTTATCGATCCCGATGAACCGCGCTACGCATCCACAGCGCGTGATATGGTCGTAAACGGTAATTGGATTGTGCCTCATTTTAACGGCGTTCCCCGCATCAATAAACCGCCTCTTTTTTACTGGACGGTTGCCCTCTCTTATAAAATATTCGGGATTAATGAATTCAGTTCTCGCCTGCCGTCTGCGCTTGCCGCTATCGGGACAGCGATTATCACTTACGCATGGCGCAAGAGGTACTGTGGGAAATTTCAAGACAGGTCCGCGAAAGATGCGTTTTGGGCAGGCATGATCCTTATGACCAGTCCTCTGTTTTATTTCATTGCCCGTTTTTGTATCACCGATATGTTATTAACTTTTTTCGTCAGCGCAGCCCTGTATGTTTTCTTCGTAGAATATACAGAGCATACATCAGTCGGCGCAACGGGGTTTCAAACCAGCTCCTACAAAAGGATGCTATTGTATTTCCTCCTGGCCATGGTCTTTCTTGTAAAGGGGCACGTTGGGATTCTGTTGTTTATCCTTGTTAACGTATCTTTTCTTCTTTTCATGCGCGATTTTCGGTACATAAGAAGGGTGTGGTATCTTCCGGGATTCCTGCTTTTTCTTGGCATCATTTGCGCATGGGGTATTCCCTTCTGGCTTTCTTTGGGCACACAGCAGATCACCTCCCTCCTTTCCCAGGAGACGTCAGGGAGGTTTGTCAGCGGCTATGCGCACCCGGAACCCTTTTACTATTACCTTCCTGTGTTAATTATGGGTTTTTTCCCCTTGTCGCCGTTTTTATTTCTTGTTTTTGCCCATATTATCAAAAGGAAAAACAGTATGCCGTTAGAAGAGAAAAGATATCTGTATTTTTTCTCTGCATGGTTTGTGCTTACGCTGGTTATTTTTTCCCTGTCGAGATCGAAGTTGATGACCTATATCCTGCCCCTGTCGCCATCAGTTGCATTACTCACATCCTCACTTTCACAATGGGAAACGGACAATAGACTGGGAAAATGGACTAACCGGGTAGTCTGGTTCATACTCACAACAGCCATGCTTATCCCCGTTGTGCTTCTTGCAACCATGCATACATGGATACCCGCAAAGTACGGTTTTTCAACCCCTCACGCCGCCATTCCCCTCATTATATTTTTTATGGGAATGCTGGCTGCATTGTTTGCCTTTTTCAGGGAGAGACGGTTTTTTCCTCTGCAAAAGGTTTTTTGTTTTACCAATGGTATATTCCTGACGATAACCTTAGTATATGCTTCACACCCACTCGGTACCTTTCGCTCTACAAAAGAGCTTGTGAGCAAGTGCCTTTCAGATAAAACGACAGATTACACGCTCTTAAATTATTCACGGATTGACTCAAGTCTTATTTTTTATAGCGGTAAGAATGTAAGGGAGGTGGATAAAGACAGTACGGATGAAGAATTTCTACCTCAATCAAATGAACCGGTCTGTCTCGTCATGAGCTTACGCGATTATACGAA
Organism: Candidatus Brocadiaceae bacterium; assembly: GCA_046350595.1. Classification (GTDB taxonomy): domain Bacteria; phylum Planctomycetota; class Brocadiia; order Brocadiales; family Brocadiaceae; genus JAHFOW01. Next base: position 2,013 of record JAXMAC010000116.1, read on the forward strand.
AAAAAAGAGTTGGATACAGGCGATGGACTTTCATGTGGATTGCCAGAATAACACCCACGTTATTTTAACAAAATGAAGGTAAGTATCTTTTTCGTTATCTTTCTGTTCGTTACAGGCCAGGCACTCTTTTGTCCCTTACCAAACGCTTATTCTGAAACGAACGAAGATAAACGATTTGATACGGTACATCTCAGGAGTCCTGAAAACCCGGTTCGTGAGAACTTCAAGGAAGTTTTTGCGCAATTTGGAGAGAATGCAGAGCGTCTGTATCTGCAATACGGCATCTTCTCCCTCCACTTCCTCCGTGACTATAAGATTGAAGGACTTGCGCTCCTCGAGAAAGACGGAAAGGAAATGGCAGGACTCTATCCACTCCTGGATTGCCGGGATATCTTCCGTCTCTACCACAATACCCAGGGTGCCATAAGTAATCTTCACCTCTTTTCACCAAAAATCATCGCCGAATTTTACAAAACCTATGGAGATGATGGCATACAATACATTGCACATAACCCTGAAAACTTTTTCCTGATTAATGAAGACAAAGAGAGGGGTCTTGAGCTTATAAAACTTGCCAGCGAAAAAGGCGACATCATCTTTCCCCTCGTGCGGAAACACGGTATCGACTTTGCAAAACTTTATGACAAAGATGTGCTGAATATTGTGATAAAATTTCAGGACGATGGTCTTCTGGCTTTAAAAGAGTACGGAAACAAGGCAAAGATTTTATTCAGCCTTTTTATTGATGATGATACTTTCAGCCATGTAATTAAAACATACGGACACAAACAGACCATCCCCATCATCTATCTCTTTTATGATAACAAGGACTTTACCAGTCAGGTATATGACTATGCGAAAAAGACAAAGGGCTACGAGTGGCTTTCCGAATGGTGGTATGGAACGGATACGGCTGCATCGGATATTCAAAGCGACGCCGTTGTAAGACGTGAAAATGCGCAAAAGGCAATTCACCTTATTGATGTGCTGGGAAACGATTTCCTTGACCGGTTCGAAATCCTTGATATCAGCAACGTCAGGGAAGAAGCCGTTACGATAATCACCAATAAATTAAAGAATTTTTTCATTTCGGATGCAGAAAAGGTAAGCCGGAAAAGGATACGGCAGGAAGATATCACCTTTCAGGATAAAGTCTTCGCAGGGCTGGATATCCTCGGACTCATTCCCGTTGGTACGGTTATATCTAAAGGGGCGAAAGTTGTGGCAAAAGGGGCGCGATTTGCAAAGTCTATGCAGGGCTTCAGGGGGATTACGAATCTAACGGAAGATATTGTTGTATCGTATGGCGATAATGCCGTTCGGTTTGTCGCAAAATACGGTGACGATGGCATCAAGGCGATAAAGGCAACTGACGGTAAGGTTCTTAAGTTATCAGAACATTACGGTGATGATGTGGTTCGATATGTTTCGCGCCATGGCGCTGATGCAGCGACCATAATTGATAAGTACGGAGACGAGGTACTATCCCTCGCGCGTCGTTACGGAGACGAAGTAATTAAATATACAATTCTTTACGGCGATGAAGGGATCGGGGTTATTCAGAAATATGGTAAGGATGTTGTGCTTCTGAGTTCTGTCTATGGAGATGATGTTATTATGTTAACAGCCCTTTACGGAGATGATGTCATAGTATATGCATCCAAATATGGCCTGAACGGCGTAAAGGTTATGAAATATTACGGAAGCGATGTAACGAACCTTGCAAGGAAACAGGGTGATGATGTCATTAAATATGTCGGTATGTATGGCGATGACGGCATCAAACTGGCGGGAAAGGGAAAGGCCGGTCTCCTGCTCATGCGCTTCATGTCGCCAAAGGTATTTACGAAGTGTGTGAAATTTTTCAAATACGGACTTGTTGCTTCTGTCCTGCTTATCCTTGCCACACACCCCCTCGCATTTCTGTCAGGCCTTGTCAAAGCACTGTCCTGGCTATTGGGTACAAACCGGTTAACAATCGCCATTATCCTTAGTCTCGCCATCGGCACCTTTTTCATAATATTCCTGAAAAGAATTCAATGGATTTTTAACCCATTTGTGTTATTTTTTAGGGTATTGCGTCGCTTGATTAAATGAAAAATTCATCTTAACCTAAAAAAACAATACTTTTTTTATGTTGTGTCTCACTTTGAACCATTCCGAGTATAAACATATACCATACAAAGAAAATGTGAATAATGTTACGTGATCTTGTCAATCTATATCAGTTTAAAAAAAATATCTGGAAATCACTTAACGAACTTGAGGATATTCAAAATAGAAAACTCAAGGCTATTATTAATCATGCCTATCAAAACGTGCCGTTCTATCGCAATGCGTTCGAAAAAAGGAATCTGCATCCGGACGATATCGAGACAGTTCATGACCTTGTTAAGTTACCTATTATAGAAAAAGAAGATATTCAGCAACGACCGCTTGATTTTCTTGCAAAAAATTACGAAATCAACCAATGCAGGAAAACTCATACTTCAGGATCAACGGGAATCCCGCTTGTCTTATATACTGACAAAATCGGGGAATCTTGTAATAGAACAGTTAATTTAAGGGCGATGATGGAAAATGGGGTACGTTTAACTCACAAAATCATGGAAATTACTCACCCTGAAAATTTTTCTCAGAACACCCTTTTTCGATGGATGGGAATGTATAGAAAAGAATGCCTCTCCGTTTACGACGCACCAGAAATAAATGTAAAAAAATTTATCGAATACTGCCCCGACATACTTATGGGTTATCCCTCCGTGCTTTCATTAATGGCTGACTACATTATACAAAACAATGTTAAAATAAAATTTCCCGAAAAAATTTTTACATCGGCAGAAATGTTATATGATACGACCAGGAAGAAAATTGCGTCCACGTTTGGCTGCGACATTATTGACATATATGGTTGCACAGAATTCCGAAGGCTGGCATGGGAATGTTCAAAACACGAGGGTTATCACACAGATATTGATTTTTCGGTCGTAGAAATCATAAAAGACACAGCCGTTGAATGCGAGTACGGCAGTTTAATTATCACAGGATTGCATAACTACGCAATGCCGCTCATACGATATCGTAATGGGGATACTGCGCGGGCCTTAAAGTATACGTGTTCGTGTGGGAGAGGATTGCCACTAATCGAAAAAATACTTGGCAGAATAGATGACATGGTAACACTACCGAGTGGAAGAGTCATTTCCCCGAGAAGTATAAATGTATTGGATTGCATAGTTGGAATAAATCAATACAGGATAATCCAGGAAGAAAAGGGTCTGTTCATTGTTCAAATAGAAAAAAACGACCAGTTTTCAGAAAAAACACTTCACGAAATAAAAGAACAAATACAAAAAGGATGCTTAAACGAACACGTGATGATTCAAGTCGAAGAGGTTGAAAAAATACAACGAGAAAAATCTGGAAAAATACGAACAGTTATTTCAAAGGTAAAACAAAAAGGTGCAAATTAGCGACAAGCTTCATGTATGTCAACTATTTTGCACCACCGGGAATTCAACGTAGTCTAAATAAAAAGCTCACAGAATAGTTTAATAACGGAGATTGAGCGTGGACAAAAATCAGACTTTACAATTTGAATTGCTGAAAAAGCAGATACAAAGAGTGTTCCACAAGAGTAAATTTTATCGGGATAAGTTTTCCCGAACTATGGTGACACCTGATGACATTAAAAGTATCGAGGATATCCACAAATTACCTTTTACAACCAGGGAAGAATTGCAAAACAATTTCGATCATATACTGTCTGTATCGTCTGACGAAATCAAGATGTTCATCCAAACCAGTGGAACAACGTCGGGATCGCCATTAACGCTGGCGCATACAAAAAATGATATTAATATGATTGCGGAATCAAAAAAGAGAGAGCTCTCACTTTACGGAGTAACCAGGCAAGATGTAGCACAGGTAACATTGCCTTATGGTCTGTGGCAAGGTGCCTGGTCAACACATTGGGGACTCGAAGAAATTGGCTCTTGCATAATTGCAATTGGGCCGGGTGACACTGAACGTCAACTTAACCTGATGAGAAAATTTGGGACAACCGTTTTGTTTGCAACGCCAAACTATCATCTCCGTATCGCTGAAATTTTAAAAAAAACACAGGTAAACAAGAATGATTTATCGTTGCGCGTAGGTGTAAGCGTGGCAGGTAAATTATCAAATCAACAAATAGATATGCTTAAACAAGAAATGGGCTATGAATCGGTTTATATAGATTACGGGGCAACGGAATTTCCTGGTTTTTGCACGCAATGTCCGGCAAATGCAGAGAGTCATCATATTTGGTCTGATAATTATTTTGTGGAAATTGTGGATCCGGAAACCCATCAGCCTCTGCCTGAAGGAACCAGGGGAGAGTTGGTGATAACCAGTCTCAGAAAAGAGGCAACGCCCCTGATCCGTTACTTAAGCAGGGATATATCGACCTTATATCATAGTAACGTCGAATGCGAGTGTGGCCTCACGCATCCCAAAATTGACGCCGATATTTGTCGTGAAGATTTTATGGTAAAAATAAGAGGAGCAACCCTTTTCCCGGGTCAAATTGAACGGTTGGTGGAAGAGATTTTCGGGGTAACGAGTAACGTTCAAATAGTTGTGGACAGGCGGCAACCTTCAGAGATTTTAACTTTGAATATAGAAGCAAATAATTGTCTTTCCGAAGCAACTACTGAAGATATTAAGGGGAAAATTCTCAGGTACACGAAAACTTTTACGGGCATTAGCGTAAATAAGATAAATTTCGTTCCGGTAGGAACGTTTGGAAACAAGTACCAAAAAAGCGTAGTCATTAAATAATACTTTTAACCAGAGGAGGAAATATGTCTTTTCCAACACATCGTATGAGAAGAAGCCGACGGACAGAGACACTGCGGAGGATGCTCAGAGAGAATACGTTTGATGCAGATGATCTCATCTATCCTCTGTTCGTCGTTCATGGGAATAACGTTAAAACAGAGTTAAAATCCATGCCTGGCATTTTTCATCTATCCATAGATAAATTAGTCGAGGAGACAAGAGAAATATTTGACTTAGGTATTCCCGCAATTTTGCTCTTTGGCCTTCCAGCGCAAAAAGATGATCAGGCGTCAGAAGCGTATGCGCCTGACGGTATTGTTCAGAGAGGAATTAGAGCGATTAAGACAGCAGTGCCGGATCTTATAGTAATAACCGATGTATGCCTTTGTGAGTATATGACCCACTGTCATTGTGGAATTGTGGAAAACGGATATGTACTTAACGATCCTACCCTGGAACTTTTATCCAAAACAGCTTTATCACATGCACGGGCCGGGGCAGATATAGTGGCGCCAGCTTCCATGATGGACGGAATGATCCAGGCTCTTCGCAAAACGTTAGATGTGAATGGATTTATCAATACCCTCATTATGTCGTATGCTTCAAAATATGCGTCGAATTTATACAATCCATTTTTTAAAGAAGGCACCAAATCGGTTGTTGCATTCGGTGATAAACGAACGCATCAGATGGATTATTCTAATGGCGACGAGGCGTTGCGCGAAGTGGCATTGGACATAGAGGAGGGAGCGGATATTGTAATAGTGAAACCGGGTATGATGTATCTGGACATTGTTTATCGGGTTAAGCAGAAGTTCGGAATGCCTGTCGCTGTTTACAATGTGAGCGGGGAATATGCAATGATTAAAGCCGCCGGGGCCGCAGGCTCAGTCAATGAAAAACAAGTAATGCTTGAAGTATTGACCGGCTTTAAGAGGGCGGGCGCTGATCTGATAATAACTTATTTTGCAAAGGAAGCTGCCAGGTTGCTTCAAAAGTCAACCACATGAAATTACCACGAGGCGGCATTTTTGCTTCTTTCTCAAAAGTGTAAGGATAACCCTAAACATTTCGATTCATTAATTTGCGATAATTTCCGGCAAATTGAAATGCCTTGAATAATTTAAATTTTAATAAATAATTCTGTATTATTTTTTTTCGTCTGGAACCATGAAAATCCACAGCGTTAATACGTGAAAGAATTGAAAAGACCAGGTGATCTTCTGAACCGGGGGGGCCGATTGCAGCGCCCCTGAATATGGGATTAGTTCTTTGCCTCACGCATGTTGTCTCAAATATGCTTGCTTCTGGATTTACGCTCGGCATCCCTGTATAATCTAAAAAGGGACCGTCCCGGGCTTTCTTGCCAGGCAAAATCTTTCCTTCAATAACTATTTCTGCACGAGCCGGAACCTCTAAACTAATACTACGGCATGGCACCAGTTCAACCGGTTCCTCCATTAAACCTCCCGCAATAAAATACTCATCATATCCATAAGGTAAACCGGCTGCAGCGGCCATAATAATGCTTTCATCGGCGCCGATGACTACGGCCATTTCTAACGGCTTACCCTTTTCTTCAGATTTTCTTATATGAGCAGCAATATGACTGTTTGCGCTGAAACTAACAGTAGTTTGTCGGGAATTTAAGAGCATCATACGATAAATGCCGATATTCCGTATCCCGGTGTCTATATCTTTTGTTACATTTAAATGCCAGGTTCCAAGAAATCTTCCCCCGTCGACGGTGCTCCATAAGGGTACCGGAAGGTTGAAGAGGTTTACATCTGAACCTGCTGTAATACAATCATTGGTCGGACTATCTTTTACCAGAATGGGTTCCTGAGGATTTGAGAATCTTTTTTTAAATATGGTTACAATATCTTTATATTGAGTATCCGGCTCCAGTCCAAGAGCAAGAGCAATTCTGGAAAAAGAACCAAGTCCGTTTGTTAAAATACGATACCCCGGATAGTCCTTTACATTCCTGAATAATAAAGCTTTTGACGTAGCCGGAGAAGCCTGGAGGTTTCTTGTTTTCTCGCCGGTTTCATATTTCCAGTCTATTTCTTCGTCAAACGTGATAAGCTCTTTTTCACGTTCTAATGCAGATAGAAAACTTCTTAAGTCCTTTTGAATGTTACACCTCTTAATACTAAATATTTAGGTTCCAACCGTACAATATCTTCGATGAGATGCTAAACAAAAATTAAGAAAATTACAAGCTTTTTAATCGTTCATAGTGTCTCTGGCGCATGAGGATAAGGTTGAGAGATGCCGAATACCCTTTTGTCAATATTTCTTCTGTAAGCCAACTCAATAAAAATGCTTGGTAAATGCCCTTCATTTTATACTTGACATATCTTACTTTATCAATGTTAATACCTTAATAAGGCATATCAGTACTGATTTAAGAGGGAAATTTTACGCAAAAATTAAAAATTAACGGTTTAACCATAATGAACCAAGTATTGTAAAGGTGGTGTAACTATGACACATTATTTGCCCTATAAAAAGATATTGTATACAGAACCAAATTATTCCGGACTACCCTATAGGCGCGATGGTGCTGTGTGGATAAAATTGGTTGCGGTATTTATGTTCATCCTTTTGGCTTTGTTCCCTAAGGTTCTTCCGGCGGCTGAGCAGGATGCGCAGGGTATGCGAAAGGCAGCTATTTTTGTGGAAAACCGTGCGGGAAATGAATTCAATGAAAAAGTATCTGCGATGGATGATTTTCTTACCAGCCGCATCACGGAAAAAGGATTCAGCATCCTGAGTCGTGAAGTACTCATTAACAGCCTGCAAAATTATTCTCC
>JAXMAC010000117.1:0-9629 GCA_046350595.1 Candidatus Brocadiaceae bacterium
ATATGATTATAGGAAAAAACAAACCACAATATTCAACCCCTTAGGGGTGAAATAGTGCGAAGATAATGATACCATGTCACCCCTACAGTACCTTACGAAAAATATTTTTGCATTTTTGGTAAAAATATTTTGTAGTGGCAAGGCGCGCCTTGCCACTACGGCTACGGCCTTTTCCGACTCGTTCGGGTTTGATGATCAATGTTTATACACAAGCTAACTCCTCCAATCTTTAACGAAGTTCACATAAGAAAAAGACTATTTCGGGTATTAGAAAGACGTCAAAATCGCCCTATTACCTGGATATCAGGTCCGCCCGGTTCTGGCAAAACAGCGCTCGTTGTAAGCTACATCAAATCCAGAAAAGTACCATTTCTCTGGTATCATGTAGATGAAACAGATGCTGACATCGAAAAATTCTTTTATTGCCTTGATATGGCAGTAAAAAAGACATCTCCTCACATATCAAAATCATTACCCCTTCTGACACAGAAATGCCGAAAAGATATAGTAAAATTTACCCTGCAATATTTTGAGAATTTTTATAGTAGACTGGAAGGGCGCTTTACCATTGTCTTCGATAACTATCACAAAATCGCAGCCTCATCCAAACTCCACGAAATAATCTGCAAAGGCATGCTTATAATACCGGAAAAGATAAGCGCTATTTTCGTTAGCCGCCATGATACTCCTCCGGTTTTTTCCAAATTGCGTGCAAACGACAAAATACATTTTCTTGGCTGGAATGAACTACGGCTGACTCTTGAAGAATCTCAGAAGATTATCCGAAAAAAGCAGCGTAGCATGGTATCTCGGGAAACAACTTCTCACTTGCACAATAAAACAGATGGATGGGTAGCCGGATTAGTCCTTATGTTGGAGGACGGCAAAACAAAAATCCACGTTGACCAATCAAAGGACACATTTAACCAGTCTAGAGTATTTGACTATTTTGCTTGCGAGGTCTTTGATGATGTGGGCAAATGTGCGCAAACTTTTCTCCTGAAAACGGCCTTTTTGCCCAAAATGACTGTGCCGATGGCAGAAAGGCTTACCGGTATTAATAATGCAAAACTATTATTGTCGCACCTCTGCAAAAATAATTACTTTGTTTATGAGCATTTTTCTGGTGAGACAGCATATCAGTATCACCCACTTTTCAGAAATTATTTATTGTTCCGGGCAAGGGGTGCATTTCAACCGGCGGAACTTGCAAAAACGAAAGAAACCGCCGCCCGTATTTTGGAAGAATCGGGTCAGTTTGAAGATGCGGCGGAACTTTTTCTGAGTACAGGGGACTGGAACGAAGCTGCCAGAATAATTCTTAAGCATGCACAAAAACTTATAACACAGGGAAATAATAAAATCCTCAAAAACTTACTTGCTCAAATTCCCGAAGAAATAAGGGAACAATCACCCGTGCTCTTTTTTTGGTTTGGCGCCTGTCAATTGTCATCCAATCCCGCGGAAAGTCAACACTACTTTGAAAAAGCATTTCATCTGTTCCGGAAATATCAGAATAAACACGGGGCATGTGGGGCATGGGCATATATTGTTCATGCTATTTTGTGCAGAGGAGAAGACTATACATGTTTAGACACCTGGATAAAACACCTTGAAGATACCCTAGCACAACCAACAATAACGAATCCTCAATCTCAGGGAAAAAATATTTTATGGGATGCGCCCGTTTTTGATAGCCATACCTTTTCTTCACCGCTAACACTTGCGCGTCTCTCATCAGCCATGTTTATCGCACTCGTACTGAGAAATCAACACCATGCTGAATTCAATAATTGGATGGAATGTGCCAGCTTGTTATCGGCGGAACTATCTGATGAAAACCTCAAGGTATTGAATCATATTTATCAAACTTTGTATCAGGTGCTTACGGGCAATTTAGTCCAGGCAGATATGGTGCTTAGCAGGCTTAAAAATATTTCGTTATCACGGCAATATCTTCCCCTTGAACAGATTATGATGAGCGTGGCGGCAGCCCTGTACTATTGGCATGCGGCCTTACCGGGAGATTGCCTTACGGCAATTTCCGTGGGCCTGAAAACAGCCCGGGATACTGGCATTTTTATCTGGCATTCCATCCTCCTTGGTTGCGGTGCTGCCGTTGCCATAACCGATGGCAATACAAAAAAGACCAACGAGTTTCTCTGTAAAATGTCGCAAACGATACAACATGGTGGGCGGCTTGAAGCCTCATTCTATCATTATCTGACAGCCTGGAATGCCTTGCTTCAGAGAGATATCCCCGGCGCTATTCAGCGCCAAAAAATAGCCTTAAAAATGGCAGGAGAAGGCGGATTTCTCTTTTGGGAGGCCGTAAACCATTATGGAATGGCACAGGTTTTTTATGAAAACACAGAATATCGAAAGACAACAGGACATTTGAAAAAAACCTATGAAATTGGTCGTCAGATAAAAAACCCCATGATTGAGTACATGTGCCGCCTCGCGGACGCCCAATTTGCCATGAAAGGAAAGTGCGGAAATCATGAAAAACAGAGGATGTTAAAACACCTGAGAAAGGCAATGGCATTAGGAAGAAAGCATGGGTATGTGAATTTTTTCTCCTGGAGGCCTTCGGTAATGGCGCGTCTTTGTATGGAAGCGCTTGAGAACGGGATTGAGGTTGAGTATGTACAGCACCTCATTCAAAGACGCAATCTGATTCCAGAAACACCTTCCCTTAATATTGAAAACTGGCCTTGGAAAATCAAGATATTTACCATGGGATATTTTGAGGTAATAAAGGATGGAAAGATTGTTAAATGCTCAAAGAAAATGCAAAAAAAACCCTTTCTTATGCTCAAGGTCTTAATTACCCTCGGGGGCAAGGATGTAAAAGAAGAACAAATATCAGACATTCTCTGGCCTGATGCTGACGGGGATGCTGCTCACAGCGCCTTTAAAATGACTCTTTCTCGCCTGCGCCGGTTAATTGGCTACGAAAATACAATCTTGGTCCACGAAGGAAGGATAACCATAAATCCCCAATATTGCTGGGTGGATGTATGGGTTTTTGAAAAGGTCTTCAGCCAGATTGAAGAATGTTGGAAAGTTACTCAGACAGATAACGATATACATCAGATAGAACTTCTGTACGAGAAATTATTTAAAACCTATCGGGGACATTTTTTATCCGGAGATACAGAATATCTATGGGCAGTTTCCAATCGTGAACGAATAAAAAGCAAATTTCTCAGATGTATTGTGAGGCTTGGTCAATACTATGAACAAACAGGAAAATGGGAAAAAGCAAGGGACTATTATCAGAAAGGACTCGATATGGATGACACGGCGGAGGAATTTTATCAAAGACTTATACTGTGCCAACACCACATGGGGTACTGGTCTGAAGCAATAATAGTATACCAGCGTTGCAAAAAAACACTTTTAGCAAAACTCGGCATCGAACCCTCGCCAAAAACAAAAGCGCTGTATCAAACAATAGTACAGAATAAAACGCTATAAACATCCTGCTGCAACCATGCCGCAACAAAATCCCCCGATTTTATTATAAGAAAGCCCCCCAGGTTCTTCCTCTGAAAAACATTTTTTAAATATTTTCCAATGTGTTACCGATCTGTTACCAGCCAAATGTTATAAAAAATCTTATTAATTAATGGTGTATACTTTATGCTTATGCCATCGCCGGTTCAATATTCTTTCTGTAATTCGTGCTTATTCATATTTTTTTGTGACTAATTTTAAAAAAAGACTTGTGATAATAGAATAATTTTTTTGGATGAAACGCCTTTAAATAGAAATACTGATAATGGCATATATCTTGCAATCCAATCCAATCCAATCCAATCCAATCCAATAAAAAGACGTTTACTTATTTTTTTCTCTCTAGATGTTTATCAAAATGCCTTTTTCGGGGGGAATCCTGAAAGGGCATTTTTTTATTGTCAGATAAAATGAGGAAAAATATGACTACGTTGATATATCTGTTTATACAGTCGTTTAGCAATGTATCTTCCCAAAAAATCTCTTTTGCACGTATTTTATCTATAAGCGCCCTTGTTTCTCTCCTGCATCCGTTTCTATTTTATGACATAGTACCGGCATCGGCAAAACCTGCGACTGATGAGGCTTTACGAAAGACACAGGAACTCCAGATGCCCTTTATTGCGAATGAAGGGCAAACAGATGAAAGGGTAAGGTTTTATGCAAACACCGCGGGTGGAACGGTGTTTGTGATAAAGGATGGGGAGATTGTATACGTATTGCCGAAATATGAGGAAAAGGCAAAAGACGTTCACCACGAAGCACACGAAGAAAATACAAATGTAGGGCGAAGAGATTCTTCGCTATTGACATACTCGAATAAAAGTATGGAATATGGATGCAACCTGGCAGAAAGGGGCATGGCGGCGTGGGGCCAAGACGAGAACAACCCCCTAAATCCCCCTTTGTCAAGGGGGACTAAATGCGAAATCCGAAATCCAAAATCGACAAGCGGCGTCATGCTCAAGGAGGAGATTGTTGGCGGAAGGATTTCCACGGTAAAGGGCGAGGGTGAATCGTTCACAAAGATCAGCTATTTTAAGGGGAATGACCCATCCAAATGGAAGAATAATATTACCACGTATGATATGGTTGATCTGGGCGAAATATACAAAGGGGTAGAACTAAAACTCCAGGCGCATGGAAACAATGTTGAAAAACTTTTTTATGTAAAACCAGGCGCAGACCCGAATCAGATTAAGATTAGTCTGAGCGGGTTACAAAGTCCTGAATGCAATGAGAAACTACCCCCTGAATCCCCCTTTATTAAGGGGGACTTTCTGTCCCCCGCTATCCAGGCTGTGCAGACAGGCGTGGGTAGGAGGTGGATGCACCCCATAGAAAGTAGGGACATAACGAAATCCCCCTTAGAAAAGGGGGCAAGGGGGTTGTCTGTAAACGAAGACGGGCAGCTTGTAGCAGAAACAGCGCTGGGACTGGTCAAATTCACAAAACCCATTGCGTATCAAATGATAGATGGCAAAAGGGTAGAGGTCGAATGCGAATATGTAATTGCGGAATGCGGAGGTATTTGCCCGCAAAACACACAAAAAGACACGAAAATGGATTTTTTGCGTCCTTTTGAGTCCTTTCGTGGGCTATCAGAACTCTTATATCCAAAATCCAAATTCCAAAATGTAAATTCCGAATTCCAAGATATGAAATCCGAAATCCAAAATCTAAAATCGGAATACGGTTTCAAGGTAGCTTCTTATGATACCACAAAAGAACTCATCATCGACCCACTCCTGGCATCCACGTTTTTGGGACGAGGATCATTTCAGCATCATTCAATTGCAATAGACCAGCATGGTAATGTTTATGTGGCTGGCTCGACGTATGCACCTGATTTTCCAACTACTTCAGGTGTGTATGATACCTCACTTGGAGGTTCTTATGATATATTTGTATCTAAACTAAATGGAGAATTAACAAAATTACTTGCATCCACTTATCTGGGAGGCACTGCAGCTAACTCTCTTTTAGTAACTGAGGAAATTCGTTCTCTGGCTATAGACCCAGATGAAAATATATTTGTATCTGGATTCACAAGGTCGCAAGACTTTCCTGTTACTCCAGGTGCCTATGATACTTCATTTACAAGTGAACCAGGTATTTTTATATCAAAACTCGATAAAAATTTGACGAAACTTCTTGCATCAACGTTCTTTGACGAAGGCGTATGGGGTGGCAGTGGAGGCGTTATTGTTATAGACAAGAACGGAGATGTTTATGTGACAGGTACTACTTCCTCACCCAATTTCCCTACAACTCCTGGTGCTTTTGACACTTCAATTAACGATTCAAATTATGCTAATGCAAGCGATGCCTTTGTATCAAAATTAAAAGGAGATTTAACAACATTACTTGTATCTACTTATTTAGGAGGGAGCAACCGTGATGATGGACATTCTATAACTATAGATTCAAATGGGGATGTATATGTAATTGGTTATACCGAATCATCGGATTTTCCAGTTACCCCTGATGCCTATAACACGACCCCTGGTAGAATATTCGTATCGAAGCTTAATGGTGACCTGACAAAATTACTTGCATCCACCATTTTTGGTGGAAACGATTCTTATCTTTTTTATCCCACTATTGCACTAGATTTAAACGGAAATGTTTTTGTGGCTGGTAATGTTAGTTCTGGTGGGGGTAATGAATTACCTAATTTTCCAACAACACCAAATGCCTATGATACTTCTTATAATGATTTTTGGGATATTTTTATATCAAAATTTAGTGGGGACTTAAAAAACCTCCTTGCTTCTACGTATTTGGGAGGAACTGAAAGTGATGGCGCTTATACTGTTGCTATAGCGCCAGACGCAAACGGAAATATTTACATAACAGGAGATACCTTCTCAATTGATTTTCCTACATACGAAGAACCTTATCATGGTGATGGTTATTCTGCAGATGCCTTCGTGTCAAAACTTAGTGGCGATTTAACGGAGCTTCTTGAATCAACAAATTTAGGGGGAACTGATTGGGATTTAGGATCTGCTATTGCTATGGACACAAAGGGGTATGTCTATGTAACTGGTATGACACAATCCTCTGACTTTCCTACTACCCCTGGCGCATACGATACATCTCCGGCTAAATTTGATAGAGACACTCGTACGTTCGTGACTCGATTTATCAATACTCTACATTATTGTGCAGATGAGTTATCGATATCAGGAATCTCCCCAAAAACTGGTGGTAACAATGGTTTTGTCTCGGCGCTTATAAATGGTTGTCAGTTTCAGGAAGGTGCGAAGGTAAAGCTTGTTAAAGATGATCAACCAGCTGTCTGGGGTGATATTGTAAAATTAAAAAATGCTAATTACATTACCACAATTTTTAATCTTTCGGGCAAGGAAACGGGACTGTGGGATGTAGTAGTGGTAAATCCTGACGGTAGTTCTGCAATACTATCAGAAGGTTTTACGGTAGTGGAAGGAAAATCTCCACAAGTCTGGGTGGATGTTCTTGCACGATCTTTTTTTCAATTAATCGTGAGAATAAAATCTCTATTTTGTATGGTAACAATGGAAATACGGATGCGCTTGGGGTACCCCTTTGGATTGCCGGTATCCCGAAGGATGCAACTTGGAAGCCATGCTTTAATATTACACCACCTCCGCAACGAGAGGACGAAGAGCCTATTGACTGGAGCGAGGCTCCCATTTATATCGAGCGGGAAAAAGATATTGTAATACCACTGTTTTTGCCAGTTATACGACAAGGGAGAAAAGGTATGATAGAAATAAAGATGACGGTACCAACATCACGTACCATCCAGCCCCAGGTATGGGTAAATCCACCTTATTTTAATCTACCACAGGATTCACAGGATTTATCAGGTCCATCAATAGGTGAAGATGCTGCGAATTGTACGGTTCAAATTGCGCAATTTGCAGCTATGAAGGCTGCTGAAAAACTTCTGGATGCCGTTATGCCAACGGAATGTTTAAAAGCGGTTGCGGGCGCCGGGCTTGATTCATATACCATTGTGCTTGCCAATGAACTCCACGACCTACACGGTAACGATAATATACAATCTGCCGAACTCCTGATAACAGATGCCGTGCGGGTAGGGTTAGAGTGCACGAAATCTGCGGCAAAGTATATACCGGTAGTCAAGATTGCATTAGCGGTAAAAGATGCAATAGATTTAGGATTGGAAATACAGGATATGTATTCTACCTGCGAGAAGGTTGGTGCACGTGTATATGAGAAATTTGCAAATGTTAATGTCGTAGGATCGGCAGATCCAAATATGAAAGTAGGGAGCAATGGGGTTGGTAACCTTCATTACATAACTGCCAGTGAGCCGTTACGCTATGTCGTTTACTTTGAGAATAAGGAAGATGCTACAGCGCCGGCGCAGGAGGTTGTGATTACCGATCAACTGGATACAACAAAGGTAGACCTGCACACTTTCAGTCTTGGTGTGATGACCTTCGGTACTACCACAGTAGAACCTGAACCGGGTTTAAGCGAATACACTACGGATGTTGACCTGAGGCCTGCGAATAACCTCGTTGTCAGGATTAACGCAAATCTGAACATGGATACAGGCGTCATTACATGGCGCTTTATCTCTCTCGATCCAGAGACCGGAGAACCTACGGAAGACCCATTAGCTGGTTTTTTACCTCCCAATAAAACACCTCCGGAAGGTGAAGGCAACGTCATCTTTACGATAATGCCTAAAAATGACCTTTCTACGTCAACGAAGATTGACAATAGCGCAAAGATTGTCTTCGACATAAATCAGCCTATTGTTACTAATGAATGGACAAATACCATTGATAAGACCAAACCGGAGAGCAATATACTTACCCTGAGCGACACACAGGCATCGCCCACCTTTACCGTGCAGTGGTCAGGTGTTGATGAAGGCTCCGGTATCAGGGATTACACCATCTATGTATCCGAGGATGGGGGGCCATTTACAGAATGGCTTATCAATACTACGGAGACTTCAGGGGTATTTAGCGGAAAGCCGGGCAGCCATTATGCATTCTACAGCATCGCACATGACAATGTCTTTAATCATGAAGATGCCCCATCTGAAATTGATACTACAACCATGGTCGTCCTGGAAAACGTGGAGGATTGCGCAAACGGGACGGATGACGATAATGACGGGTTGATAGATTGCAACGACCCTGACTGCCTGAGTCATAAGGCATGTCATACAGAGGATTGCAAGAATGGGCTGGATGATGATGGTGATGGTTATACCGATTGTAATGACCCGGATTGCATCGGGGAAGATTGTCATATATCACCCGTTGTCAAAACCACATCTGCGACAAATGTAAAGACTAAATCGGCAACGCTAAATGGCACAATAAACGCCAATGACCTGGCTGCTGATGTATGGTTTGAATACAGCACTGAAAGCGGGTCTTACGGGAATACGACAGCTACACAAAATGTAAACGTGTCAGATGAAGTAAAAATCAATACAGAGGTAAATGGATTAACACCGGGCAAGACCTACTATTTCAGGATTGTGGCAAAGACTTCCATAGAAACCGTGTACGGCGATGAAATGTCTTTCACTACCTCGGCTGCAAAGAACGGCAAGGTTGCAGGCAAGGTAATTGACGAATCAGGCATACCTATGGACGCTGTGAAGATAAAGTTGAAGGGGAAGGGTGTTAAGAAAGCAAAGACGGCTACATCGAATGTCAAAGGCGCCTTTGTGTTTAAAGGCATCAGTAGTGGAAATTATACCATTATAGCGACCAAAGAAGGATACAAAAACAAGAAAAAGAAGATAAAACTGGACGCAGGAGCAAACAAGAAGGTTACAATAAAGATGAAGAAAACGGCACAAAATGAAATATCCGTAGAAGATTTGCAAGACGAGGCGTCAGACGAGTGAAATATGCCAGTTTCGGTAGATAAATTGTGTTGCGTGATTGGTAAAGCGTATTGGCATTTTATCAGTCACATGAACTTCAGAAAAGTTTGATGTTTTTTCATAAGTAAATATTGTGTCTTACAAGAAGTGTTTTTACATTTTTAGCAATATTTTTATATTATTATACTTTAAAGGTTCACAAATTGTGATTTATTAAATGTTTGAAAATTAAGTG
>JAXMAC010000118.1:0-9872 GCA_046350595.1 Candidatus Brocadiaceae bacterium
ATAATGATTTCTGGTTATTTATGGAAAGGAAAACCGCGTCAAGTAATACAGCTTGTTAAATCAGGCAAATTCAGGTTGTTGTCTTGCGATGAGTCTATTGATGAACTTATGAGAGTCTTCTCTATAAAATTCAAATTTGATATTCAGGATTGGATTTCAGGAATTACATGAAACCCGGCAGCTATGAAATGTCGGTCAAATGTCGCAACTTTTATTGCATCCTTGTAACTTCTCAAGAAACAAAAGGACGTGCAGTCCGTAAAACTCCACATTTGATCCTGATAATTGATAAACATATCATAAGAAAGATTGAAGATTTCAGAATCTATAGGAAAAATCTTTATGGAAGGAGATTCATAAATCTTTCTGGCTATATCTATGGCAAGGTTTTTACCTCTCTGCCTCATAACAGTGGTGAGGGTTTCATCAAAGATATAGTCTGTAATTATAAATGCAACCGATGTTTGATGATGAATAAGATTTTGGACAAGCAATCTTGCTATCGAATGCTTATCATCTTTTTTATTATAAAAAGCAATGAGGAAAGAGGTGTCCGCAAAAATTATTTCTGACATTTCATGCCATACAACAATTCATCAATTATTTCATTATTAGTATGACCTATATCTACTGGGACAGATGAAAAAAAAGAATCGTCCTTTTTTATTGGAACCGGGTTTATTCTTCTTTCTAAGAATTTTATGGATTTTACATCTTCTTTTTTTTGCTTTACAGTACTCATGTGTTTATATTTACATTATTATAAAATATTTGTCAATGGGAAAAAAGTTTTGCTATACATAAGTTTTATGTTTTGAGCAGTTCAGAGTTAGTGAATGAAATAAAAAATTCCAAAAAGGGATATGATGTACTGGTTTTATGGGAAGTTATTGTTCACACGGAGACGCAGAGAACGCGAAGGAAAACAACAACGATTTCACAACGAAGGGCGCGAAGAAAAAACCTGAAGATTAAAAAGATACGTCCCGATATTTGCGTTTGACGTTATTATTTCCAACCGTTATTATACTATTGTGATATTATCGTTCAAATGCAAGGAAACCGAAAAGATATGGAATCAGGAAAGATCGTTGAGAATTCCTGTTCCTATTCAACGTATAGCTTTGAGAAAACTTTTTATGCTTCACAGGGCAAAGGAATTGCAGGACTTAAGAATACCACCTGCAAATCGTCTCGAAAAACTTAAAGGCGATAGAACCGGTCAATACAGTATACGAATAAATGACCAATGGAGAATTTGCTTTATTTGGAATGATGCAAATGCATCTGATGTTGAAATTGTTGATTATCATTAAGAGAGGAGTTAAAGATGAAAAAAATTCCTAACATTCATCCCGGAGAAATTCTTGAGGAGGAATTCCTCAAGGAATTCCATATTTCTGGATATAGGCTTGCAAAAGAAACCAAAATGCCGCCAACAAGAGTATCTGAAATAATAAAGGGAAAAAGGAGGATTACGGCAGATACGGCGCTACGCCTGTCACAGTTCTTTGGCACAACACCAGATTTCTGGCTCGGTCTTCAGATGGAATATGATTTAAGGGAAGAAAAATCCACAAAAGCTAAAGAAATTAGTTCTATAAAAAGTTTAAAGTCGCTTCCTGTGGCAGTTTGAATGCAAGATGAGAAATACCATGAACATTATCCAGAATAAATTCGACTGTCTTTGTCGGCGATTTTTACATAGGGCGAAGTGGTACTTTGCCCATAACGAAATACTACGCCGTTCTACAACTTTGAAATTTCTGGGCATAAATATAATGATCGCTTGCGGTGTTTGTTTCATTTTCATTCCATTGCAATTACCCATCATGGCAAAGAGACTAAGATGGAGATGCTTTACAATTATCTGACAAGTCAGGAATTTAAAGGGCAGTTTGAGGCAATACTGGAGGGTTTCAGGGCGCTCCAGGACGGCTATAACGATGAGAAACTCAAGATGCAGAAAATCTGGAAAGAACGGGAAAAACAACTGGAAAAGATATTGTGCAACACCGTTGGTTTTTACGGGGCAATCAAAGGCATCGCAGGCAGTTCAATCCCACAGATAAAGATGTTAGAAGAAGGGGATGAAGGTACAGAATGAAATGCTTCGGACGTATAGACAACTTAAAAAGGAAGTACCTATCCGGCATATTAACAAAGGAAGAATCCCGAAGGGATGATATGATTATAGAAAAAAGATACGCCAAGTGTCTAAACCCCGTAGGGGGTAAAATATTCTGTAAATAATAATATGCCACCCCTGCGGGGTTGTCAATAAATACACGGTGTTATAGAATTACTCTGTAAAAACTTCTTTTTTTGTAAGTTTTTCACGGTCCCATGTACTTCATATCAGGAGGTGAAGTTTGTTTGGGGAAAGACTGCTTCGCTCCGCTCGCAATGACAACGTGCTGTGTGCCATCAAAAGCATAGTAAGTGTCATTGCGAGGGTCTTTTCAGAAGCAATCTCCCCTTTCATAAGAATTAGTGCGGCGTAGCTGCGCTATGCTGCATAATAAATAATGCCATCCCTCTCGTACTATCATTCTCTGCGTACTATCATCTTATATATATTATCCATTTTTGAATGTGTATCCGCTGAATAGTTACTGATATTAACGTTCATTGAAAAGTCATACCACCTTACTATATCAACACTACATCCGTTCAGGCGCACATATCCCAAGAATATTGAGGCCATTTTTTATGACTTGCCTGGTAGCGTCAATAAGAAGTATCCTTGCCTTCGTGAGTAATACATCGTCAGAGAGGACACGATGGGCGTTATAAAATCTGTTCAGGCTGCTGCAAATATCGATAAGATAATTGCTGATGAGCGACGGTTCGTAAGCCTCGGATGCCCTCAGGATAATGAGGGGAAATTGAGACAAAATCTTTACAAGAACAACGGTTTCGTCTTCTTTCAGTAATTCATAGTGAATGCCTGTCGTCACAGGTTTTCCATATTTTCGCAGGATGCTGCAAAGACGGGCGTGAGTGTATTGGACATACGGACCTGTTTCCCCATCAAAATTGAGTACGGTATCCCAATCGAAGACCACGTCTTTATTACGCTTCGTGGAGAGGTTGGCAAAGATAACGGCGCCGACACCTACTTCGTGAGCGACGGTTTCTTTATTTTCAAGCGACGGATTTTTCTCTTCGATAATCTTTCTGATACGTTCAACGGCCTCGGCTAACAAGTCTTCCAGGAGAACAACATTTCCCTTCCTGGTGGACATCTTGCCTTCCTTAAATTTCATGAGACCAAAATCCACGTGTACACAATGGTTTACCCAGTCGTACCCCATGAGTTCAAGCGCCTTAAAGACCTGCCGGAAATGGAGCTTCTGTTCGGAGCCGACTACGTAAATCATCCGTTCGAAATTATAAGTCTTTTTCCGGTATTCTGCGGCCGCAATGTCGCGGGTGGCGTAAAGGGTGGCGTCGTCTTTCTTGCGCAAGAGACAGGGTGGCATGTTGTAAGGTTCCAGATCAATAATTAACGCTTCTTCGCTGATCCTGGTAAGCCCTTTTTCCCTGATCCGATTAACGGTATCTTCGACCAGTGTATTGTAAAAACTTTCGCCGGTAAAGGCATCGAAGTGTATACCGAGCATGTCGTAAATCTTTTGAAATTCTTTTAAACTAATGTCCTTAAAGTGTTGCCAGAGTTCCCGGGCCTCAGCATCGCCTGCTTCGAGTTTTTTGAACCACTCCCTTGCCTCGCCTTCCAGACCTGGATTCTTTTCAGCCTCCTGGTGGAATTTTACATAAAGGTTGTTCAGGTCTGTTACTGTATATGTTGTATGAGCATTTTCCTTACCCCATTTTTTGTATGCGACAATTAATTGGCCAAACTGTGTTCCCCAATCACCGAGGTGGTTAATTCCGATGCATTTATACCCAAGTGTTTTATAAATATTGTAGATACCGCTCCCGATTAAGGCGGAACGCAGGTGATGAACGGCCAGGTGTTTTGCAATATTGGGGGAGGAGTAATCGACAACGATGGTTTTGCCAGTTCCGATATCGTTGCAACCATAACGGTCTTTTTCTTCAAAAATCTTTTTTGAAATGTTTTCAGAAAAAATTGCCTTGTCAATAAAGAAGTTCAGATAAGGACCGAGTGCCTTTACCTCTCTGACAGGCGTGGCAGGCCGTATAATACTCAGAAGCTCCGTTGCAATGATAGCGGGTGATTTTTTCAGGGTTTTTGAAAGACTATAGCAGGGAAAGGCATAATCACCCATTTTTATATCGGGTGGAATTTCGATAAATCCTGCAATTTCATCTTCGGGAAGATTTGTAACTTCTTTTAATGATAATACGATTGCTTTTATGAAATAGTCCATAGTAGATATATGTCAAGGAATTTCAATAGTGTAGAGACGCAAGATTTTGCGTCTCTACATGAATAATTTATTTGTGGTTTATTTTTACACCAACCCCATTTTCTTTTTCACTTCTCCTATAGTTTCTTCCGCAATTTTCTTGCATTGTTTCGCACCTGTGCGCAGGATACCGAGCAAATCATCCTGGTTTTTAATTAATTGTTCATACCTCTGTCGAATGGGTGTTAATGCCTCAATAATATTGTTGGACAGCATCTTTTTGCACTCAATACAGCCGATTTCAGCCGTACGGCATACCACATTAATGCGGTCAATTTGTTCCTTGAGAGAGAAATGCTTATGGAGGGTAAACAGATTACAGATATCAGGATTGCCGGGGTCGGTGCGCCTCTTTCGGTTCTCATCAGTTACCGCAGTTGATAATTTTTTCCATATTGATTCGGGAGATTCCACGAGGGAGATATAATTTCCCAGGCTCTTGCTCATCTTGGTCTTCCCGTCGAGTCCCATAATCCGGGGCGCCTCCGAGAGGACTTCCTGTGGATCCGGAAATGTTTCTCCATATTTCATATTGAATTTTCTGACAATCTCCCGCGCAAGTTCGATATGTTGTACCTGATCTTCGCCTACCGGCACAAATTCACCTTTGTAAAGTGCGATGTCGGCAGCCTGCAAGACCGGATAGGTAAACAAACCGGCATTGATATTTTCCCGATGCTGTTTTGACTTGTCCTTAAACTGGGTCATACGTTCCAGATGACCCATGGGGGTAACGGTATTAAATATCCATGCGAGTTCCGTATGCTCCGGGACGTAGGACTGGACAAAGATAATGCACCGGTTGGGATCGAGTCCGGCGGCAATATTGACGGCAGCCGCATTGAGAACCCGTCTTTGCATCTCCTGTGGGTTGTATTCGATGGTAATTGCATGGTAATCAACGATGCAAAAGATACAATCATATTGACCGATCAGGCGTATCCAGTTTTTTATAGCACCGAGGTAGTTGCCGATGTGCACGTCGCCGCTGGGTTGTATCCCGCTAAATAACCGTTTTTTCATAAAAAATCCTTAGTTTGTCTTTTCCTTAAATCGGTGTAATCTGCGCAATCTGTGGTTTCTCTTTTACAAAATCTTTGGCAATAGTTTTTTAATCCGTTTAGCTGCTTCTTTGGTATTTTTGATGCTGGGTACCAGCGCAAACCGCACATAGCCTTCGCCAGGATTCAGTCCGTTTTGAGTTTTATCGCTAATCCATGCGCCCGGTGTTGTTACAATGGCAATCTCCGGGGAAAGAAGCTTTTTGGCAAAATCGACAGACGACATGCCCTGAGGCACCTTCTGCCAGAGGTAAATCGTTGCTTCGGGTGTGCAGTCGGGGAGTTTAATATGTTTGAAGGCATCGACCAATAAGTCCCTTTTAATTCTGTATTCTGCCCGCATCTTTTCGACGTGAGTCTCATCGCTGAGGGCGGCGATAGCGCCATCCTGAATAAATGTCGCCGTGCCCGAATCAACATTCGTTTTCACTTTCTTGAATATATCAACAATCCGTTTATCGCCCGCCACCCAGCCAATCCGGTAACAGGTCATGGCGCTCCTCTTGGAGAAGGAGTTAAATACAACAACGCCTTCCTTTGTTACCTCCAGGATACTGTGCGGTGGTTCATTATAATAAATTTCACTATACGCCTCATCAGAGGCAATGATGATATTATACTTTTTCCCAAATTCCACTACTTCTTTCAAATATGACAAAGGAGCAACCGCGCCCGATGGACTATTCGGATAGTTGATCCACATGAGTTTTGCCTTTTTACAGACATCTTCGGGGATAGACTTCACATCGATCAAAAATTTATTTTCCGCAAGAAGGGGCACATAATAGGGAATACCTTCGGCGAATAATGTACCGCGTGTATATGGTGGATAGCCAGGGGTTGGAATAATTACATAATCACCCGGATTAACAATGCCCTCGTGAAAATTAAAAACACCTTCTTTCGAGCCAATGGTGGATGTGATTTCTGTTGCAGGGTCTAATTGAACGCCAAACCGCTTGTGCGTCCAATCAGCAAGCGCCTTGCGAAACTCAAGGGCGCCCGTATAGCTTGGATAGCCCGACGATTTGCGGAGTGTTATTCCTTTTTGAGTCGCCTTACGCACAATTTCTGGCGTAGGGACGGTGGGGTCGCCCACACCAAAATCAATGGGTGTTATTCCCAGGGATTTTAACTTTTCAACCTCTTTATCGACTTCTGCAAAGGCATACGCACCAATAGATTGCAATCTCTTTGATGGCGTAATTTCCATAAATACTATTCCTTTCTAAAATTATTTTTTTGATGGGTCAGTAATCGCAGGTTTGACCGGACTTCTCTTTGCGGTCATTTCCTTGATTTCTATTTCGAGTACGTTCGTTTTATTCAGCATGGCGTCTGTAAAAGGAACTTTCGGATTTTGCGGTGCATACTTATCGGCAAGTTTCTGGAGCGCCTCATTTTTTGCTGAGATATCAGTCAATATTTTTATTGTGCCAAAGATGATAACAGAGCGGTAAGCAACTGAAGAGGCGCAGGTTGGCTGCTTGACAATGGTGTGTTTTACTTCTTCTACCTCAAAGCAGACGTTCTGATTGACCTTGATATTGTCTAATTTTCTCCCTTCATTTGCACAGTGAAGGAAGATTTTATCGACAGCCTTATCATACGTAAAATTGAGGGGGGTAATGTAGGGAATATTATTTAAGCACGTCCCCAGTCTTCCTACCATTGCAGTTGAAAGGATTTCGCTGACCTCATCCCTGTCTGTTATTTCTTTGTCTTTCCTTCTCACCGATTATATCGTTCTTCCAACCGCCTTTGCCACCGGCTTGAGTTCCTGCATCAACTGGTCAAATGCTTCAAGGGTAATTGTCTGAGGGCCGTCTACAAATGATTTTTCAGGTTCCGGATGGGTTTCAATTAATAAACCGTCAGCTCCTACCGCTATGGAACCTTTGGACATGGGGTTGACGAGACTTCTCTTTCCTGTTCCATGACTTGGGTCAACGATAACGGGTAGGTGTGTCATCTCCTTCAGTAAAGGCACAATGCTGAGCGAAAGCGTGAAACGGGTATGCGTCTCAAATGTCCTGATGCCTCTTTCGCAGAGAATAACATTGGGGTTGTTTTGAGCTAAAATATATTCGGCTGCGAGGAGGAATTCATCGACCGTCGCAGACATGCCTCGTTTTAAAATCACGGGTTTTCCTGCTTCACCCACCGCCCGCAGGAGTAAGAAGTTTTGCATGTTGCGGGTTCCGATTTGTAATATGTCGCTATATTTGCTCACTAATTTAACCTGTTCGGGAGTAAGAACCTCAGTAACGATGGGTAAACCAGACGCCTCACGGGCACGGGCGAGGTGCACAAGCCCCTCTTCCTGGAGACCCTGGAATGTATACGGATTACTCCGGGGTTTGAAGGCGCCCCCCCGTAATGCCGTTGCACCGGCGTCTCTCACGCGTTTAGCAATTTCAACGATCTGTTCCTTACTTTCAATAGCGCATGGTCCTGCAATAACGGCAATCTGCTCTCCGCCAATTTTTTTACCATTACCGAGGTGTACGATAGTTTTAAAATCCTTACCTTCCTTACTGGCTAATTTATAAGGCGCAAGAATAGGAACTGAACGTTCTACACCGGGGAGAACATCCCAGAAATCGGCAGGTAGTATCCGTTCATCTCCAATAACCGCAATGACATTCCGATTCGTTCCTTGCAGTAATACCCCTTTCAGGCCAGCCTTTTCTACTTTTTCAAGAATATGGTCAACATCATTTTTTGTAGAATCGGCCTTCATTACAATAATCATGCGTTACTCCTCTTTTACATAAATATTTATGGGCAAAAAAAAACCCTAAAACGAAGGTTTTAGGGTACTCTATAAATTATTAATTATTTTTTATCAAACCCTAAGACCGTCCCCTTTTATAAGAGTATCTAAAGTAATAGAAAAAAGAATAAAATTTCATCAGAAAGCTACCTTAAATATAGAGTGGCCATTACATAATCTATTAAGTAAAATATTATGAAAAATCATTCATAGTCTACCTGACGTGGTGTATATTGTCAAGTGTAATATCTCACTGTCGTGAGTATAACCAAATAATGAATCCGGGAGGGATAACGACTAAAGTCGTTACTACAAACTACGCTCATTTTACTGTTTCAGAATATGGTGTGGTTTTATCGGCAAGGTGAAGGTAAAAGAGCTTCCTTTGCCGTATTCGCTCTTTACCCATATCTTACCGCCGTGTAATTCTACCAACCGTTTTGTGAGTGTCAGACCGAGTCCGGTTCCCTCATACTTGCGGGCGTAGGTAGAATCCAATTGACGGAATGCCTCAAATATTTTATCCATATCATCCTGTTTAATACCTATTCCTGTGTCAATCACCGAGATTTTTATATGGCTATCCATACGTTTAACATCGATAGCAACCCTGCCATGTTCTGGTGTAAATTTAATGGCATTGGATAATAAGTTAAACATGATTTGTTTAAATTTTACCTTATCGGCAGAAATAGAGAGAATATCTTCGTGTATGTTGGTATTTATACCAATGTCCTTTTTATCAGAGAAACCCACGATGGTGTTTAATACCTCGTTAATGGCTTCTTTAACAGAAAACTCCTCGTAGTGGAGTTCCAGTTTCCCGGCTTCAATCTTTGAAAGATCGAGGATGCTGTTAATCATGTTAAGGAGGTGTTGGCCGCTGCTGTGGATATCGCCGATATATTCCTTTTGTTCAGTATTGAGCGTCCCGGTGATTTCGTCCCTCAATACTTCTGCAAAGCCGATGATGGCGTTGAGCGGCGTGCGGAGTTCGTGTGACATGGTTGCCAGAAATTCTGATTTGAGCTTGTTGGCCTTTTCAAGCTCGATATTTGTTATTTGAAGCTCTTCCGTCCTCTCTGCAACCTTTTTTTCCAGGAGCACATTTAAATCCTGAAGGCGCGAAATGCGGATAAAATCGAGCCAGGAAGCAACATCTTCGTATTCGGCGACATTTAACCCTCTCTTTTCTTCTTCTGCGCTTACCCGTATACCTAAGGTTTTTTTAAGACACCAGAAAAAAAGCAAGCCCACTCCAAATGACCATGCAAAGGCAACTGCAACGCCCAGCGCCTGGATACCCAATTGATGCAAACGACTGCCGCTTTCCACGAGGAGTGTGGATTTTTCAGCAAAGAGGGCTACACAGAGGGTTCCGAGAGCGCCGCCTACGCCGTGGACTGCAATGGCAGCGACGGGGTCGTCTATCTTGAGAATCTTTTCAATAAAATCCTGCGCCAGGACTGCCAGGATACCGGAGATAAGACCAATATAAACAGCGCCATGCGGATTTACTTTGCTTGAACCGGCAGTAATAGCTACCAGGCCAGCCAGTATGGCTGTAAAGAGCTTTCCTGCGTTAAGTCTTTTTTCCACACAATAATTAAATATGAGCGCTGAAAATCCGGCAGA
>JAXMAC010000119.1:0-9405 GCA_046350595.1 Candidatus Brocadiaceae bacterium
ATAATCAATATTTTATTCACTCGCAGTGTTTTTATTTCTTAACTTAACACGTATGCCCTGCCCCTCCTTTTCTCACAAGAAAAGTCTTTTATTACAGGAGAGGAGATTGCTTCGGAAAAGACCCTCGCAATGACACGCACTATGGCGCTTATACATTGCACGCTGTCGTTGTGCATTACATTTTTCACCTGAAAATCGCATTTTCGTGATCCCTTGTGACCGTTAGTATATTCCAAAAAGAATTTTGGCAATTTTAGTAGAAATGTGAATCTGGAACCTATCATTGCAGCTTTGTTCTGTCATTGCGAGCGAAGCAAAGCAATCTTTCTCTCATAAACAAACACTACATCAGGAATGCAAGATAAAAGGTATTCATTAATACACCATGTTATCAGTTAAGGCAGGAAACTATCACCCATCTCTTGAAAATGCGTTTATAGATACCATACAAACATTAAAAAGAGACGACCCTTTAACGCCCATTGCTGTTGTAGCGCCGTCGAACTGGATGATAAAGAGGCTTCAGGAACGGCTGGTACAGGAACATGGCGCCGCTTATTTGAATATTTCTTTTATGAACTTCTTTGTCCTTGCGCGTGAGATATGCAGTCGTTCCGGAATTGAAGCAGGTCACATTATTCAACAACCGGTTATTTACGAACACATCATCGCCGGACTTTTGAAACAGGATGTATTCCGGAATGCGCTCTTTAAAAATGTACAGTCCCTGCCAGCCCTTGCA
Organism: Candidatus Brocadiaceae bacterium; assembly: GCA_046350595.1. Classification (GTDB taxonomy): domain Bacteria; phylum Planctomycetota; class Brocadiia; order Brocadiales; family Brocadiaceae; genus JAHFOW01. The sequence goes on from JAXMAC010000119.1 coordinate 743, forward strand.
AGGGCATTATTTCAGGTTGTCCAGGATTTTTCTGACGCGGATATCTGTATTGATGATTTAAAAGAAATCCTTCGGGAGGGTTTTATTGAAGATACGGATATGCAAAAACTCTCGGGTGTTATCCAACTCTATGATATTTTCAAACAAAAATTAAAAGCCTTAAACATATCGCATTACTCGGACGTCTATCACAAAGCCACACCCTGTGTAGCCAATTCTGAATATCTCAGGGGTTTTAAACATATTCTGGCTTACGGATTTTACGATTTGACGGGCGTTGAACAGGATTTTTTCAGAGAAATATTCAGATCGCATTCCACCATCTTTTTCTTGCCCTATATAAAAAACCACCCCTCTTTTTCTTATGTAAAACCGTTTTTTGAATCTTTTGTCCTGGGACTGGCGCACGAGAGAGAAGAGATGTCATCTGACAAAGAAGGCGGGTTTTCATACATCTTAAGCCCCAAACGCCACGAAGAACAAGAAATATCCGATTCATTACAGACCAAAAATACCAATATCCACGTCTTCAATGTCTCTGGAAAAAGAGACGAGGTTTGGACGGTTGCCAAAGAGATCCAGAAGCTGTTAGATGCAGGCTATGCATTTAGTGAGATTGGGGTAGTTGCAAGGGTTCTGGAACCTTACACGGATGATATAAAAAAAATATTTCAGGAAAATTTTATCCCTTTTGTCACCAGCGCACAGGAATCAATGGGAAGATACCCCTTGGTAAAAATTATCCAACAAATCCTCCTGCTGAAACGGGAAAATTATTATCGGCCCATGGTTATTGAATTATTGAAATCGCCATACTTCAACATATCGTCCGGCAATGTGCAAAAGCTTACCCCGCGTCCGGATCTTTGGGATATCCTGAGCCGGAAACTTGGTATTCGCGGCGATATCACATGCTGGTTATCAAGGCTTAAACAATACCGGGTTGCGTCCTTTGATGATTTTTCCGGGGAAGAGGCGGAAACGAACAACCGTATCCCTATTGAACAGGTTGAGTTCCTTGAAAATGTCCTGTGTTCCCTATCACAAGATATCTCATCCCTTCCGGAAAAAGGTTCCTGGGCAATGGTGAGTGAAAAAATAACACAATTTCTCCAAAAACACATCCGTATCCCATCAGAAAATATGGACACCGAAGACCGTGACAGAGACCGTACAATCATGGGAAAGTTATGGGAACTCCTGCATACTCTGCATACCCTGGATTGCCTGGAAGAGGAAGTTACCCTTGATCAATGTATAGACACCTTTATTGAGGCATGTCAACAGGAAGGCATGCTGATGGGACTGGAGAATAAAAGAGGGGTAAAGGTATTCGATGCCATGTCGGCGCGGGGCATCCCTTTCCGTGTCCTGTTTGTACTGGGACTCAACGAAAAGATATTTCCCCGTGCGATCTCAGAAGAACCATTTTTAAGGGACCACGTCCGCCGCAAGCTTACTGAGGTGCTGGGGAATGTTATCCCGGAAAAGCTCAGGGGGTATGAAGAAGAACTTCTCCTCTTTTCTTTTTTGCTCAACGCTGCGCAGGAACGGCTCTATCTCCTCTACGAACGTTCTGATGAAGCAGGAAAACCGAAGGTGCCATCACATTACCTCATGGATATTTTCCAGAGTCTGAAAGCGACCTCTCCGCAGGAAAAGCATAATCGTGAAAAGTCTGCGTACGAAGAATATATTCCACGTGGTATTAAAGATAAACTCGGCAACAGAGAATTATCCCTGCTCACACCCGGCGAGATCGGAACTTATTTGGCGCTTGAAAGAATAGATGCAACCAATTTTTTAAAGGCATTTAAGAAGAGTGGGCGTATCATTGAACATGCACAATCTGCCTTAAACTCTCAGGAAGGTTATTATTCACAATTGACGCCATACGATGGTATCGTAGGTGACATATCGCAGTGGTGGGAAGAATGGATACGTCATGGCGTTAGTCCAACTGCCCTGTCATCGTATGGCGTTTGTCCATTTAAGTTTTTTATGGAAAGAGCGCTTGGACTGGAATCCCTGGAAGAACCTGAAAGGGTCGATGAAATACCGTCTGTGGATATAGGGAACCTGTATCACAACATCCTCCGTGAGTTCTATTGTACCCTGATTGAGAAGAAATATTTTTCCACAAAACCTGCGCAGGCAAATCTTCTGGATACATTACGAACCATTGCCCAAAAACACTTTGCCGGGATAGAAAAACAAGTCCCCATCCCCTATCCCATTATCTGGGAGATTAAGAAAGAAGAGATGTTGACCTTTCTCTGTCAGTTCGCTATCCGGGACATTGAACGCATAGAACAGTCGGGGTATATTCCCGCATATCTGGAAAAAACTGCAAGACACAACCTTAACTATGAATTACCTGATAAGAAAATAAGGGAGGTAATGATAAAGGGAAAGATAGACCGTATCGACATAAAGACCACAGGAAGTACCGTTCATTTTCAGGTAATAGATTACAAGTCAGGAAGGTATTTGAAGGAAAATCTTATTAAATCAGCCATCCGTGGCCAAAAATTCCAACTCCCCTTTTATATCATTATGGCAGAACATCTCCTGACGGGAGAAATCAGGAATGGCCGTATTTCACAGAGCCAGGCACAATTACATGAGGCATCCCTTGTTTACATTGCACAAAATACGAGCGATGATGCTATACCTGAAGAAACTATCACTGAAGATGCGTGGAAAGACCATGGAGGACAATGTTGTGAGACGTTACAGGAATTTTTACACTCTATTCATAACGGCTTATTCCCCGCGATGCCAGGAGATGATACGCAAAAGTGTGAATGGTGTGAATTTAGTACTATCTGCCGAAGAAGCTTTCCGCCCATGAGATTCAGACTGGAGCACGACATAAGATTGAATACCTATCGTGAAATTATTAAACGGGACGTCATTAAAAAATCCAAAAAAAATGAATAAGGAACACATCCGGTGAACGAACTTATCGAATCTTATATAAATTACCTTGTAGTTGAATGTGGTTTGTCCAGAAATACCACGATGAGTTACCATCACGACCTGAAAACCTTTGTAGAATTTCTGATCTCTAAAGATATACAAACATTTCACGACGTCCGTCCTGACACCATTACAAGTTTTATTATCTCCGAAAAGCAGCGTGGATTAGCCATCAACTCCATTACCCGCGCCATCGTATCTATTCGCATGTTATACAAATTCTTACTCTCTGAGGGAAAGTTGCAGAAGAATCCCCTTGCTTCCATTGATTCGCCAAAGCTCTGGAAAAAGCTGCCGGAGGTTATTCCTATTCATAAAATAGACGACCTGCTTGCCGTGCCTAATGTAAAAACCAAATTAGGGATCAGGAACAAGGCTATCCTGGAACTCATGTATGCAACCGGCGCAAGGGTATCCGAGGTTTCAGCAATTCAGTTAGACTGGATCAATCTCGAATACGGTTATGTGAAATGCCGCGGTAAAGGCTCAAAGGAACGTATCGTCCCCCTTGGGACAAAGGCCATTGAATCCATTGAAAATTATTTGACGATAGCAAGGCCAAAGATAAAAGGCAGTCAGGATAGCCACTATCTCTTTCTTTCAAAGACAGGAAAGCTCCTTCGACGTGAGAATATTTGGGTGGTCGTAAAGAAGTGCGCCTTGAAGGCTGGCATTCATGAACATGTATCGCCCCATAAATTGCGTCATTCATTCGCCACTCATTTGTTGGAAAATGGCGCCGACCTCCGTTCTGTACAGGAAATGCTGGGTCATGTGAACGTCTCCACCACCCAGATTTATACCCACGTAAGCAAACATCACCTCAAGGCAGTACACCGTCAATTCCATCCAAGGGGCTGATGTGGCGACTGAAGTTTTGTTTTCAGGCAAAAAGCCCGAAGGGCATACTTCGATTGTCAACAATGGAGAGACGACCTGGCGGATCGTCTCTATTTAAACTCCTGCGATGCTTTTATAACATGCTATAGTTATGGTAGACATTCCAGATCGGATTCAAGTTGCAAATCTGACTCACCGAGACGTTCACACGGGGGGCGTATCGCAATACAACCCTACAACAATCATTGAATATCCAGTACACCTTAGATATAAACAAGGCAAACCGTTTCTCAGCATCTGTCTTATTCCTGACATCTTTAAAGGTCAATGATTGCCATTGCTTGTTATCGTCAAAGAATTCAATACACCACACACCACAGGTCTTATATTCACCGTTTACCTTACGTGGAGTCTCTGGACAACTCTTTGACCTTCTACCACTACATTTAACCGCCTTGCATTGATTGTAATATTTTCTATACCTGACTGCCATAACCTATACTCCAATAAAAAAGGCAATCAGCCATGAGAGGTCAGGTCTCACAGCCGTTGCCTTTTGTTGCCCACTTTTGCGGCCATATCCAATAGCGTCCTGACCACGCTAATTGAGAATTAGTCTTAACTTCTATTATCTGCAAATAATATAAGAACATCTTGAAACCCTTGATAATCGTACGTACTACCGTACCATTGAAATATTGTCAAGCCCTTTTTATCTGATTTGGTATATTTTTATCTATTGCTTTATGTATGTATTTGGTATATTGTTATTCATGACAAAGAAGCAAAGAGAAAGTACCGCTAAATATTTGTATGACATTAGTAAAGGAATTGCTCTTCTTACTGTTGTTGGAAATTTCACAAAAGATAAACTTGATATTCCTGTCATTATCTCTGGCATTATAGCAACATTAATAATTTTCTTTTGGGCATATAGCCTGGAAAGGGTAAATACACATGAGTAACCTTGCTATACTTTTTATAATAATTTCTGTTATTGGACTCATCGGGATATTTCTAACCTATTACGGACAAAGAAGGCATTCTAGACATACCCATTAAATACTTCTAAGGATAAATAAATGTCACCTTGAGGTCTTGAAATTGTTATCTGGTTGTAATTGCATCTTGTCTTATCTTCTTTGCTTGGTTAAAAGACACACAGAAGCATTCAAAGAAACCGTCTTAACTACATTGACCAATACAACCCAAAAAGCAACCATCTCAAAAGCTCAAAGCAGATATGCCACAAAAAGAAGTCATGATAATACATCGAATAAACCCCGTGTTTTAATCTCTTGTTCAAAATTACAATATACCACTTCCACCGTCTTTGGCTTTCCCTGTCCTGATTCAGCTTTATGACTACCCTTAAAACTCTGAAACTCATACCGATACCAGCCATTATATAACCTGTCGTAAAGGTCATTGGAATAATGCGAAACCATTACCTTAGCCTTTACCATGTGAAGTATTTCTGAAAGTTTGTAATGGTCTTGTACCGTAAAGCTATCGCCATAATAGTGTTCTGCGCTAAAATAGGGCGGATCGCAAAAGAAAAAGCTCTCCGGCGAATCATACTTTTCGATACATGTCCTATAATCTAGGCATTCCACCGTAACGCCTTTTAACCTTTTTCCTATGTATTCTAAAACATCAATACCGTTTTGGTATGTTTTTGCCGGATTCCTTGTTGTATTCCGACTTGGACAGGCAAAACCGCCCCTTTTAATATCACCGGCGAAGGACGCCTTAGACAGGTAAAAAAACTGGACTGCCTTTTCAATTTCGTCCTGGAATTTAGCCTGTCGGTAATAATTAAATATACTCCTACTATATGGCGTCTCGCTGAGTTTCTTGATTAACTCCTGTCTCTTTCCGTCATTTTGTACAACTCTGTATAGGTTTATAAGCAGGTCATCGTTATCGTTCAGCACCTCTATAACAGAAGGTTCTTTACCGAAAAATAGCCTTGCACCGCCCGCAAATGGCTCACAAAAAAGCCTGTGCGTCGGTATTAGTTTGATTAAGTCGTTTACCAATCCACCTTTTCCGCCCATTACGGAGACAGGCGATTTAAGAACATTCATTCGTTTGTGTTTACCCCTTGCATATTCGATTCAATCCACTGGTCAAGGTCTTGCTTCCTAAAGCGATTCAACCGCCCGATTTTGACGATAGGTATCCGCCGTTTAAAGCATAGCTGGTACAAAGTATCTTTTTTGATGTTCAAATATTCGCATGTTTGAACCATGTCAAGTAATCCGCCTTCTACAATTTTCAAATCGGTCATATTATTCCCCCCTTGAAAAGAATTTACACACACCGCCCGCATCTAAAATTGAACAAAACTTACCTTTTAATTTTAAAACGTCATCTTTTTTGTATAAAAAACCACCAGTCAAATCAGCCTTTTCGCCATTAACTATGTCGAAAACGCCGTACGGCCTCAGTTTATGCAAAAGACAAGAAAAGGTATCTGCATCCGTTTTTAATATCGTTTTTGCTTGTTCCACCGTCACAAATTCGTTTTGCATTCAATAACTTCCAAAAAGATATAAAGATATAAAACACCTATTGTTTTTAGTACCATTAGTACCATCAGTACCGTCATTTCCTATAACTTTTCTTATATATCTCTCACGCACGGACTTTATAGAAAGTAATGGTACTAATGGTACTATTTTTCCAATATTCCAATGCCAAACCAACAGTTTTTACCCCCCGACTTACTTGAAATATACCCCCGATCTGATAATGAGCGTCCCAACCTTCTGTTGTCCAATGCGAATTCGTTATTTGTACTGCACCAATCTTTATAGGCTTCATATAATGTGGAGGTAGGTGTTTTAACCGCTTTGTCTGAGGAGATAAGACACCTATCTTTAAGAAAATTGCCAATAACATCCATTTCATCCCTGTAAAAATTTGTTGCTTTTATTATTTCGTCAGGCGTTTGTAAGCCTATTCGTTGCCATTCCAGGCATCCCCGAACAGCCCAAGCCAGAATGCCAGGTAATTCAGCCCTTAGTTTTTCCTCCAAATGCTTATCCTGCCTGTCGTCAGGAATAGTTATATTGAAAGGAATAAGTTTAATTCTCCGCCAAATAGCACGATCCGTGCCCTTGATATTCGGTTTGTGGTTAGCGGCCAACCAAATTTTGTGAGTCGGCTGAAAGTCGAAAAATTCCGCAAACAAAAAACGTGCGGTTATAGTGTCGCCACCAGTTAAAGACTTAACCAACGTTTCAGCTAATCGCTTCCCCTGTTCCCCCTCTATTGAAGAAATGAAACGCTTGCCCAACATTCTGGCAATGTCGTTTCTGGTTCCGTTATCATTTTTTTGAATAAGAAATGTATCAAAACTTGCGGTCTGGGCATAATCGCCAAGTAAAGAGGATACCAGCTTTAAAAACGTTGACTTACCGTTTGCCCCCCAAACCATGCAAAATAAATAGGCATTGTTCGGAAATGTTGCCCGTTAAAGAATAGCCAACAGCCCTTTGGATGAAGGAAATAAGGTCGTAATTCCAGTCGAAAATAGTTTCAAGAAAGTTAATCCATTGCGGACATTCAGCATCTGGATTGTATTTAACAGGAATTATTTTTGTGATGAAGTCTTTCGGATCGTGTGGTTTTAGTTTTCCTGTTTTGAGGTCAATCGTTCCATTGAAACAGTTCAAAAGATAATGGTCGGTGTCAAAATCCTGTGGTGAAATCGGAATGCCTTCTTCGCTTTGGGCAAGCGATACCATACTGTTTAAATGACTTTCACTCTCGCTGGTTATTGCCCATTTTGCAATGGCTTTGCGCTGTTCATCATCGGTAAACAAGGTCGCTTCCTGGTAAATGTGCTTTACCGTATCTTTTGCAAACCTGAGAATTGCCCCGCTACCGTCAATTTCCCATTGTCTGCCATTCCAAATGAGCCATTTCTTCCAAGTATGACAGTAGCGAATTTTATCACCATGCCGATTACTAAGACGTTTTGCATTGCCTAAATCGGTCAGGTTAAAGCCTTCCCTTTTGGTGTTAAATTCACCACTAAAAACCTTTTCTGCAACTGGACGACTTTCGGTTTCTGGAATTTGATAAACTTCTTCCAGCATTTTTACTGTGCCGTCAATGGTTCGACCATCCTTTTTGGCACACCGTGCAGCGGTAAAAATGCTTTTCAATTTGCCTGCATAATGCAGGATAGTTCCGAAACCTATTTCACCTTTATTATTTCTCAAGTAGTGGTCATACTTTTTATCACATTGAATAGCATCATATTTAGGTGAGGTCTGGCTAAGATTGTGAAAATATTCCCTGCCATCTTCACCAAAGGTCGAAACCAATGCAAAGCCTATACGTAGCCAGCTATTGTAAGAATCATCACCAACAAGCACACCGGTTTTAATGATTTCCTCGATAAGTGTTTTCGCATATCCCACATTATCAGAAAAACCCACTGTTGGCGTATTGGTAAAATCCACAGTAATTTTGGATTCTGGCAAAGTGACACTCTTTGCATCTGAATTGAAAAATAAATACGGGTCATAGCTCACGAATCGCAAACGAGAAACATCCTTGCAAGAAGGGTCAACCGTGATGTCGTATTTGCTTTTGTAATAATTTTCTACAAATTCAAAGGTTGAACGCCATTGACCAGCATCAAAGGATGGCCTATTGGCAATTTTCACGATAACGGCTAACCCTGTGCCTGAACACGATGCAAACAAAGCCTCAGTGTGCTCATCGTTTGTAAATATTTCACGGATTACTGACATATCGTCATTGTTTTTTTTGTCAACATCAAGGCACATCCGCCAGCTAGGTTTAATTAAACCTTCGACTTT
>JAXMAC010000120.1:0-9431 GCA_046350595.1 Candidatus Brocadiaceae bacterium
ACTGCGGCTCGAATGATTCTCCTAATCCCTCAAGAGAACCAGGACCCGAAGGCAATGACAGCACACTCGGTTTTACACCTGATTTATCAACCGCAGCCGTCACATACCGCGGGGAAGAAATACCGCCAAAGATAATGATGGGTACTATGAGTAAAACAAAACGATTATAAATCATTTATGTTGATAATTTACCTTTATGTTATGGAACTCCAATCATGGTTTCCCCTCTAAAAAGAGGGGATTAAGGGGTGTGTAAAAATGTCATTAACACACCCCCAGCCCCTCTTGATAGAGGGGAGCTTTTGGTAATCCCATCTTTTATAGGAAGATTAAAGTTGCTGCCAAAGACAGTCTAATTCAAACGAGAATAATAGTTGTTATAAAACCAAATTTCGATATCCGAGATATTTTCGGTTTTTAAAATGATGTCGCCTTCCTTAGTCTTTAGTGGCACCTCCAACACCCACGTGGATACAGCCGGCGTAAAGTCCGAAAATTCTTCTTTTTTATACGATTCTGGTTCTGCGTCAGGGTCTTTTGAGATCATAGCATTTATTCCCAGTCCAAAAGACTCCTTCTTATGCCATTTATTGATGTTGTATGCATCGTGGTCAAAAAATTGAATCGGATACGCTATCATCTCCTCACCAATAAGTTGATCAGGATTTTGGGGATCTACAATACCACCCTCTTTAGTCCTTATGTATCCTGTGCCGGATTGTTCTAACCAAACAGCAACTTGATCAATTGGATCAGTAGTGTTAATTTTAACCGAGATGTAATTGATTTTTTCATTCCATCGCAATGGCGAAAAAAAGGTGCTTTGTCTGTTACTTTTTGCTGTGTTAAACTCGATATGCACCACCTCACTAAACGCCTTCGCCATATTTGGATCTTTAGGCACGCCATGGCGTTTCGGATCCTTTAAATAACTGCGGAAGGCTGTTAAAGCGTCGACTATTTCTCCCGTCAGGGGATCGGCATAATAACGCGTGTTGTCATTTTTATCAACTCGCTTAAACCCAAGAAAATCTTCCCGGAGAGAAAATTTAACAAACTGTGTTCCAAAACGTTCTCCAAGCTTGTGGGTACTATCATAGGTTTTTAGCTGGACAGCCATATCCTTAAGTTCATTGGCGTTCCTTAAGAAAAAGGCGGTATTCGGTGAATAGCTTACTTTATTCGTGTTTGGCTGGGTTACCACCTTAATTGTTTTTGATTCCTTATCATAAGGAATACACTTATATTCAAGCGCCCTTGCCATCATGAAGACCCAAACCTGCGCTATATCAAATGCATAACTGGCGTCAAGGATATATTTATCCAGAATCATTCGATGGCTGGGGTCTGCGTAGTAGCGGTCACCAAGCTTAGCATCATCTTCTTTCCAGCGCGACTCCAAATACGCCTTTTCATTGTAAAGCGCTTGCAGTTTTCCCATTTCCTGGGCAAGCTGTATCGCCGCCTCCTGTGACTCTATAGCAAGAACGCTCATACCCAGGAACAACGTCTTGACGTGCGCCTCGCTATTAGCAGCAGAGATATTATCATTCAGGTAGGTAATATTAGCCGATTGCTGCGCTGCGTATCGTTCTTTTTGTGCTTCTAACTGACCTTTATGAATGTCACCACCATATTGAATAGCGGCGTTTATAGCTCCTCCTACTGTTCCAGCACCTAAAGAAACCAACCAGCTTTCCGTTCCCCTAGCAATTGCGTCTGACGCTTTTTGGATAGCGGTGATATATGAAATTTCTTCTATTATATGAGCTCGTTTATTACCATAGTCTATATAGGTATCTTCAATCAGGTTATTGATGCCGTGTTCCTTTCCCTGTCGTTCAATCTCTATTTCAATTTGTTTATTAAGATTTGCAATTTCCTGTGTATTTTTATTAATTTTAAGCTTTGCCAAATTGATATTCTGAATTTGTTGGTATATCTCAGAACCTGTGTTATCCCAAGGCGTCTTATATTCAGGGTCGTCCATTGAAGATGCACCGGTAATTTCAAGCAGCCTATTTTCATATCTACTTCTATTATCCGTGAGGTATTGGGCTATCGTATCCCGATTTTCCATTACCTTCTGATACTGAGCTACCGCATCCTGCCATTTCTTATAAGCATCCTGTAGTGGTCCGTCTTTATCATCCATGAGCGTCTTAGCAAAATAACCAAAGGTATCATCATAGCCCGCAGAGGGTTTTTTCTGGACAAGCGCCAGAAAGTCCTTATCGAGTCCAAGCGGATTCGCCTTTCCTTCTAAAAAGGCTTTAACACCGCTCAGGCTGGAAAGCGCCTGCGCCCAACCGCCATGCGCTGCTCCTAACCCGGAATATTCGTCTATCTGATTCATGTCTTTTATTAATCCATTTAAAATGGCGCCTTCCGTGTAGCTCCTCTGTTGTATATCCCTGATAATGTTATTGGCGCGTTGTATGTCTTTGGCTGTACCCCGCAAAGCGTATAGTTTTGCAAGCTTTGCAGAGGCTTGTGACAAATCTCTCTCGATTTGAAAGAGCAGGACAAGATCCTTAAAACCGGTAAAAAGCAATGCAGAATTCCCTGTACCGTCATCAATGACGGGTTTCAAGTCTGAAGTATTGTCATTTGGGTCATCGTAAGAAGGGGCATATAAAGAACGTTGAGGCACCTCTTCTTTAAAGAGATAATAACCAAAGGGCATATTCGTTTCGCTGGATGTCACCCTGCTTATATCAATCCCCATTGGGTCGGTAAGGAGTGAAAAATAATTTTCCAGGGCGTTATCGTATGCCGGGACAGAATCTTCGGAACCAAATACAATCTCATCAAGCAGGCTGATTTCGGTAGAAATCGTAGTCTCTCCTGGTGGAAGTTCTGGAGCGCCGACATCAATACCCAAGGCGCATCTTTCCACAGCTACAAGTCTTTCATTTGCCAACGATACTTCTGCTACCGCGATGTCGTAATAAATATCAAGGAGTGCATTGCGGAGACCGTTATCATTAGGGCTGTAAACAAGGGCGTCTCTAATACTGTTCGCCGCCACAAAGGCGCGCTCACGTTCTTCATTTGTCCAATAATCTTCCATTTTTTTAAACTGGGCAGAGACGTCTTTACCACTGCCACTGTAAAGCAATGCTTTGTAACGAAACGCCGCATCTGCCTTTGCATTGCCTTCACTATCGTCCGCATGATCGTAATATAGCTTTTTCAGGGTATTGTTTCGTGTCTCATCCTCAAAACCAGGGTATGGTATTTCCTTTGAAACTACCTGCCCGAAGGAAGAACTCACAAGCTTATAGGTGCCATCTGTTGGTACGTCAGGGTTATCATACGGAAGCACATGACCACCGAAGAAGGTTGCCGAGGTTGACACTTCAACAGGGGGATTCGTTCCCGGCGGTAATATCAGGGTGTTGGTAAAATTACCCCATACTGCATAGGTATTTGCAACGGCAACACTATTACCACATGTCCCGATTTTAAATATGATTAATACTATGAATATGAACAGCCACCAGGTAAACGATGTCCTTCTTAAAATTGCAGGCATTTTGTATTTCATATACAGTTCCCTATCACTTTCTCATGCACCTTGCATAAAGTAACGTTACAATACATTATGTAAATTATGTGTAGGGTGGATTAAGGCGTTGGTTTTTACGCCGTATCCACCTTCAATATTTTGTGACATGGTGGATTCGCTTTGCTTAATCCACCCTACCGCTGAAGCAATCTCGTTTTTTCATTGATTGTAACGAAAGATTGCTTCGCTATCGCTCGCAATGACACAAAAATAAACTTTTTACACATACTCTATTTATACAAATTTATTTGCTTTTCAAACTGGCAGTGAGCTTTGGTCTCTGTACGTCAATAATGGGTAATTGCCTTAAAAGTACAAAGGTACCATTAATTTGACGGTCTAAATAGCCATTTTCCATGGAAGAAATATTCTCAGTTACCACGCCTTGAATAGTAGATTTCCAATCTACTTTATGACCTGATTCTGATGAGTCCGCATGGAACGTAAAGCCGCGTTTCAACCCCGCATGAAAAACCGTGCCGGTTCCGGGGATTTCTATATCTTTTATGGTGGCGTCGAAAGTCGTTTCGCTTGCGGAAGCTGTAGAAGCAGGCCATACGCTTAGTTTCATGCCATCAATGTCAACAGTATTCTGGCTCAATGGTATAATTCCATTTCCATCAGTCAGTATAGAACTATTAATCCCTTTGGCATCACTGATTATACGCATCTTAAAATGAAGCTGAGCGCTGTTGTTTGAAATGATGCCATTCCATATCGCGTCATTATCATGAACGTAGACAGTGTGTTGTGTCTTGCTGCCGGGAACATACGCCAGCCCTGCATTCTCTGCATAATAGAGCGTCAAAATAATAGTTTCTACCCTTATATGCTGTTTGTTATCTGTATCACTAAAGGTTTCGTCCAGGATGTTGTCGTCTATAATGTTGATGGGAATGACGACAGAAGTTTTCCCTTCCACGTTAACGCTTCCGCTTAACGCCTGATAATCAACGCCAGAGACCGCAGTTCCGCCGACAAGATATTTAAGCACCCCGGTATACGTTTGTGAAAAGTTGACCACGACGTTGACCGTACCGTCTCCTTCCCATGCCTCCGACGTGCCTTCTGCAAAATCCGCCACGGCAATGCCAAGTTTGACAAGGTCTGCCACGTCTACCTTGTTGTCCTTATTCACATCCATTCCATGGAATTCGCCATCCGTAAATGTCTTTCTCCCCAAAACAGCATCGATGATATTCTGCTTAGTGGCAACCGAAGTACTCGCCATGACAAGGGATGGCGATACGCGCGTGAGGATAAAAGCGCACAAAAGGAACATAATAAAGCATAAACAGTATACCTTCATAGTTCTCATCCATGCCCCTGGATTGCAAGATAGTTTTTGTCGATTCGACATCATAAATCTCCTTCTTTAGACAGTAATCAAAATACTAAACATTTTTCGCAACAGATTACGTGAATATAGAGACAACCCCCTGCATCCCCCTTTATTAAGGGGGACTTTCTGTCCCCCGCTGGTGGGGGCAGGGGGTGGTATATCTCCCTTAGAAAAGGGGGCAAGGGGGTTGTGTTTTGCCCAAACATTACAGAATTCACCTTGCATCACTTTACCCACAAAAACCAAACTAAAGACATACTGACACGGCAGAATCATTAATATTTAATAATCCAGTTCACATACGCATTTTTAGGACGGGTTTCGGCATCACCACCTGTAGCGATTTTATGTGAGTGAGCACCACCTGCGGTTGTCTGTATATCGTTACCTGCATAGTTTCGTATTATTCCGATGTAACCAGAACTTACTCCTTCTGTTTTGTACATCCAACCACTTAAACTGTGAGAGTGTTCTCCTGTTGAATCAGTAACAAATGGGGTATTAGGATTTTTTGTAGCGCCTTCTTGAAACGACCCGACTTGATCTCCTGTATTGCCTCCCACTGCTATTTGGGCTCTGTCATTACGATCAGGGTCTTGGTTACTGCCATAAGCAACGCCCCGCAGAAACAGGCCTGATAAAGATGGAAGATTAAAATTGGTATCGGGATCAGCATCATTTAAGCCATTTCCCCATGCTGTTCCAATTGCTGCAAATAACGACGGATAAGATTGACTTTTAAGTGCAGTCCCATTACAAAGTAGCCAGCCTGGAGGAATATTCTCTACGGGGCCAGCGAACGCATTAATCGTTCCTGCCGGAACTCCGTTCAAAGCGTAAGGAGTACTGAGTATTTGCTGACGGGGCTTAATGGGGTTATCATTGTTGTCTATCGTAATTTCAAGAAATGTTTTATCTGAGGTAAATGCCTCTGTAATAGCTTCTCCCTTATCGTCATTCCCAAGAATAACATTGAAACTTCCTTCAGCGAAAGAAACTACTGGAAACGTCTTAGGTCCCCAGGATAAATACTGACTCTCCGTTTTAATAGCATCGGTATATATCCTAAAAGTAAGCTTATGTTGACCCGTAACAGGCGCTCCCTTACTATCCGTGAGGTTGCCCTGATAATTAATCAATTGCGGCACGCCACTATCAGCACTATCAGTCGATTTCTTTTGCATTTTGGCAGAAAATTTCTTCTGCTCATGAGAAGGTGTTTTTTTCCCCTCATCAGCCGCCTGCACTTGCACACATGTAAAAGCAAAGCATACAACCAGAAAAATCCCAACAATAATTCCACTTCTCTTCACACATACCTCCTTTTATAAAAAAATACGAAAACTTCAAGGATATCCATACACATCCTCTTGAAATGATCCTTAATTACATACCAACAGGTTACAGCATGGTGACATACAAATAGCATACGGATTCAAAGATTTTTTAAAAAATAGTTTTAATCATATCTTTCAGACAATAAAAAAACGTCTTTCCAGGATTGCTCCAGAAAAGACGTTTCTCTACTACTGCTATTAAAAGAAAATTAAGGCGCGTTGTATAATTGAATTGAATTGAATTGAATTGAATTGAATTGAATTGAATTGAATTGAATTGCAAGAACTGTGCCATTGTTGTTTTATTTAAAAAGTCTGGCTTCATTACAGTACTAGCCTGTAAAATCTTCTCTTTTTACAAGGTTTTTTATAACCCCCGTGAATCAGGAGGCTGTAGGCAGTAAGCGGTCATCTGTTACTGCCTGCTGACTATTATAACAAGGGATTTGGTTGCAGCTTCACAATGCTGCCAAATTTATACAACCCCCTACACCCCCTTTTTTAAGGGGGATTTAGTGAGAATTGCTGCGCCATGAAAATCTTCTTCTAATAAATTTTAGGAATAAAGTACCATAACAAATGTAAATGTCAAATATTATTTTATTATAGTGAAACCACAGATTTCGCAGATTACACAGATTGAATAGAAAATACAATTAGCCACGAATTGACCTAGCGCTGCGAAGCCGCAACCAAAGTAAATAAAGTGACGGGTGACGTTTTTTCTCGTCACGCGTCACACGACACTCGTCACCTAAAAAAACACACAAAAGAAACAAGAAGTTGATGGATAGTAGTACAGATTAAAAAACTTCTACAAAGAAACTAAGGCATAAAAAACAAATTATTGAATCAATCATCCGCCTGGATAGTAGTGATAACTTTGGTCGTCGTACTTCTTTAAAAGCTATCTTACTTTAGTTTATTTTCGCGGCTTTCTTTTTATTTTTATAGTTCTCGGCATCTGTTGAGAGTCATTGAACCCATTAACGTCAGAAATAGCATTCTTATAATCAACAATAAACCCAAGATAATAATACCCGCGTGAAATCTTCTTTGGGATAGTAAGTGTCCGTGTAAACGTCCCCATAGAACCACGTGGTGCCGAGACGGTACTGGCCCCCAAAAAAATATCCCCGGTGCTGATGAAATCGTTTTGCGAAAGATAGAAACCAATATCAAATGTTTGTTGGTCAGTGCCAAGATTTGATATTGTATACTCTAGAGTTGCGGTCGACCCTTTTGAAGCGGTATCACTGCACGAGACCAAATTAGAATAACCGGTACCTGTTCGTTTTAGCGGAGATGCCGCAATATCTGTTTCTGTGGTTTCATCAGAATATAAGTAACGTACTCCATTCCGATCATCCCCCCAGGGATCCCATTCCCTATAAGACCCAAAAGGACCACTATTCGGATAATACGAGTTCATAGTTGCCATTACTCGGTCTTCATGACCCAGTCCTAATGCATGCCCAAGTTCGTGCAGTGCAACACCCTCAAAATTATAGGGTGATCCAGTCGGATTGGCATATGAATAATCACTTGTATTCCATGAGAGAGTACTGTTAAAACATATATCCGCCTCAGTGAGCCATACTTTCCAACCGAATTCCCAATAGCATATATAACGCGTAAAGGTAACTGCAAGCGCATCCCCTGTCTCATTTGCGAGATATATCTCGCAAATTCTATTAGATGACGAGTGAGACCCATCAGTATCACGGCCCACATAAAAATTGAACTTGGAGCCTTTTACATTGTTCCAATGCCACATAGCATTTTGCAACCGAGTGTCCGCCGAACTCCCTGCAGGGAAAGAAGTAGTGCTTATATACATATTCGTCGAATTATAAAACCATGCAATATTGTAACCTTCGCAAGATCTTCAGGAATATGCATTTACATCTGAATTGGATAATAACAGATAGCAGATAGTGGATGCTATAATACCGTTGTAGAATAAATTTTTCAATTTAGTATGAAATATGTTTTTCATACGTATTCTCCTAAATATTTCTTCCGTATTTTCAAAATATTTAATAACACAGTGTCTATATTTATAAAAACATCTATGTTACTGATCTTCTTGTATTATCTGCCTTTCTTGATAAGCTTTTGGAAGTACTGGTTTATCCTGTTCAATATTTGGAGTAACTGCATTATAAATTGTTTCGGAACGCTCCGGCACACAATCCAATTTACTCAAACCGGTACTGAAATCCAACACTTTAACACTCTTTATTAACCGTGCTTTTTTTGTCTTATTTGCAATTCTTCGATGCAAGACGTTAAGAAACTCCGTTGCCATCATGGCTTTTTGATTGGGAATACTTGGCTTTTGATGATTTTGTGTCTCTATCGATGGTATAGAACTATTTGATATATCGGTGATAACTTCCATAGAGATATCGGATCCGTATACCTGATCAATAATATACGCACCCGGCAAGTGGAGATTTTCCTTCAGAATATTTTTACCTTCAATACCATACACCCTATTGCCTTGGTAATCGTGTATTACTTCCGTGCCTGTTGTTTTATCGTTGATAACACGGAATACCCCTTGCGTCCAGCCTACGATTGGTACAATATTATACCCATTTCTTTTAAGAAACAACACAACACGGTCTCCCGGATTAAACTGCGGACTGCCTTCTACCGTGAGGACTTCGTTTTCAACCTGGCCACCTTTGAGACGTATAACTAACGTATCTTGACTATATCGTCCACAAATAATATTAAGTTGTTTCAGTGTGACAAACGTGTAGATTTCTCTATCAGGACTGTAATGAGACTCGACATTATTTACGGTACCTAAAACAATACCATCAGATTCATTTATAAGATCATTGAAATTTTTATACAGCAATGTTGTAGCATACCCATCATTCATATGTAAAAAAGAAAACCACAATGCTACAAAAATCAGTTTAACAACAATGCTTCTCCACGTGTTATTGTTTAATACGCATCTCAATTTCATTCTTATCTCACCCCCATCGATATCAATATTAATTTGTTATAAAAAAACTTTAAGTATATCAATACACATGCGCTTGAAAAAATCCTCAATTACACAACAAATAGACTACCGCATGGTAATATACAAATAGCATACGGATTAAAGATTTTTTAAAAAATAGTTTTAATCATATCTTTCAGACAATAAAAAAACGTC
>JAXMAC010000121.1:0-9264 GCA_046350595.1 Candidatus Brocadiaceae bacterium
AAACAGATTATGCGGGTCTTCGTAATAAGTAATCGCTTTTTTGATGTCACCAACCAAGCCATGCACAGCAAGGTTCATCTTTGCTAAGTTGATTGTCGTGCCGTTCTTTTCTAACCCGTAGAAACTCAATGTATCGTTTGGGTTTTCATGCAAGTTTTCCACAAACCGGGCGCTCTGGACAAACATACCGCCGCTGCCGCAGGCAGGATCAAGCACCGTGCCCTTTTTAGGCTCCAAGACATTGGCAATCAGCGACACCAGAGAAACAGGCGTAAAAAACTCGCCGCCGTCATGCGCTTTTTGGTCGGCAAACTGGGTGAGAAAATATTCATAAATACGGCCAAACACATCACCGGTAACCTTCTTTAATTCTTCAGGGTTTAATGCCCGAAGCAGTTGCCCCAAAATTTCATTATCCAGCTCGCGGTATTCCTGCTTAGGCAGTACGCCGCGCAGGGTTTCATAATCTCCCTCAATTGATTCCATTGCATCAATGATTGCCTTGGCGCGGTCATCGCTGTCCTTCAAACCCACCAGATAGTCAAATTGGGCCTTAGGTTGCAAATAAATTGCGGATTTTTTGCTGAAATCCTTTTTCGTCAACTCCGGCGTTTTGCCGCCTCTCGTAGGCAAGCTTGCTATTATTTCATCTTTCACCGCTAAATAACGGCTGTAGGCGTGACGCAGAAAAACCAGACCCATCACTGGCATAAAATATTCATTGCTGGCGTAATTGGAGTTAGCCCTGAGGGTATCCGCAGCGCTCCAGAGTCTTTTCTCTATTGCTTCAATGTTTTCAAGCTGTGGCATAGTTTTATTACCTAAAAAGCAATCCTTTCTCCTTAAAACTGACATACCCGTTATCGGTAATAATAATATGATCCAGCACTTCAATATCAAGAATAGTTCCTGATTGAATCAGTTTTTCTGTGAGTTTCATATCTGCCTCTGACACCTCCATGTTTTTTGATGGGTGGTTATGCGCAAGGATAACTGAGGATGCAAGGTGACGAATAGCCGGCTCAAAGACCTCGCGCGGATGCGCCAGGGTCTCTGTAAGCGATCCGATGGAGATAGTCTCTTTATGAACCAACTGCTTGCGGGCATTGATATACAGCGCCAAAAAATATTCTTTTTGCTTGCCCCGCAAATCGGCAAGCTGAGCCACAGTTGCTTTAACTGAATCAAAAATCGGCAGAGAATCATTGAATGTGCCAACCGCACGCCTGCCAAGCTCCAAAGCAGCCTTGAGTGTAATGACCTTTGTATTCTCCAGTCCCTTAATATCGGTGAGCTCCTCCTGCGTGACGGTGAAAAGTTTTGATAGTGGATATTTTTTCAAAGTTTCCCTGGCGATATCCAAAGCGCTTTTACCTGCACGTCCAGTGCGAAAAATGATTGCCAGCAGTTCAGCATCGCTTAAATTTTCTGCTCCCTTTTCAGACAGTTTTTCTCTGGGCCGCTTATGTTTCGGTAAATCCTTAATTTTTGCCACAGCGGTATCTCATTGGTTTTATAGAAATATTCCCGTATGGTTGAGAGGAGGTTGTAACATGCCTATGAGCAGTCTGCAACAATTACCATCATCGCCTTTTAAATTATCTATCCGGGTTGCAAGTTGTTTCCATCCTCTTAAGTTGAAATAACCAACACAGAAGTCTCCCCTGTAGGACACTTCCAAGGTATTATTTAATACCTGAACTAAATGATTTTCGATATTATCAAATATTTTTGGCATTATACACGATAATATAAATCCCTCTGCATGGGCTTGTATCCTGCGTCACGGATAAGGAACTCTATTTCTTCCCTGCTCATCCGGTAACTCACGCCTGCCGCCTTCACTACGTTTTCCTCAATCATGGTGCTGCCCATGTCGTTAGCGCCGAATTTTAAGGAAAGCTGGGCGATTTTTGCGCCCTGCGTGACCCACGACGCCTGTATATTCTCAACATTGTCTAAAAAGAGCCTCGCAATGGCAAGGGTCTTCAGATAGTCATAACTCCCCATGAATCCCATCTCTTCGTGGGCTGGAGAGTCGCCAGTATCTAATTGGGTATTTTTCGGCTGGAACGTCCATGCAATAAAGGCGGTGAAACCGCCTGTCTCGTCCTGTAGTTGACGTATCTTTTCGAGATGTTCGATACGCTCTGCCACCGTTTCAACATGTCCAAACATCATAGTTGCCGTTGTGCGCATGCCGAGCCCATGCGCCTCACGCATGACATGGAGCCACTCCTGTGCGCTGCATTTGTTGGGACTCAGGAGATTCCTGCACCGGTCTACCAGGATTTCAGCGCCGCCGCCAGGAATTGAATCAAGTCCAGCCTCCTTAAGTCGTTTAATAACATCACCGGTGTGTATACCATTGAGTTTTGAAAAGTGCATAATTTCCGGAGGTGAAAAGGCATGAATGTGGACGTTAAATTTTGCCTTAATGGACTGTAATAAATCTTCATAAAAATCCAATTTCAAGGTGGGATGCAGTCCGCCCTGCATGAGGATCTGCCGTCCACCCAACGCAATCGTTTCTTCAATTTTTTTAAATAATACATTTTTTGAAATAATATATCCGTCACTGTGTTTGACATCTTTATAAAAGGCGCAGAATTTACAGCCCGACGTACAGATATTTGTGTAATTAATGTTTCTGTCTATAATGTACGTCCTATAATCTTCCGGATGTTTTTTTCTACACATCTCGTCGGCTGCCATGCCGGGGATGGTAATATCCTTTATGGAAAACAATTTGAGGCACTCCTGTGATGAAATTCTTTGATTATGCAGTGGTTTTTCAAGGATGTCCTCAATTTCGGTTGATAAAACAGTTGTATTACGTTTCATTAAAAACAACCTCCACCCCCTTCGGGGCCAGTCCCAGAGATGTTGCATGATGATAAAATGTCTGCAACCCCTTTATCTCATCCTCACCTAAATTATAGCGAATCGATTTTGTAAGATAACAAAAACACCTCTCACGGGGAAGCTGAACTCGCTGAGATTCAGCAACCGCAATGGTTTCAACCGACCGCATGCCGGCATCCCTGGCGTTCTTTAATAACGCATTAATGCCCGATATGTGACGTCCGCGTTTCACAACCCATACTGCAAAGACGAAGGGAAGCCCCGTATATTCAAACCACGCCTGACTCAAATCCAGCGTAACATATCCATTATCAGCAACCTTCATGGCATTATCCCCGATGATCAGGACTGCATCGGTATCTGCCTGTGAAATATCATAGTGTTTATTCCACGATGTATACCGGGGCGTAAGGTGGTACTGTTCCTTTAAAATAATCCTGGTAAGGGCGCAGGAGGTCAGAGAGCTTTTGTCTAACGCAACGGTATGGATTGCATGCAACGGTACTTTAGAAAATATCTTTACGCTCTCAACAGTCCCAATTGCAGAAATTGAAACATCGGGAATGATCGCATAGTTGCCATTTCTAAAGTATTCAATGGAAGGAATAAGGGCGACGTCAATCTGGTCGTTGTTTAACATATTCGGCAAAAGTGACGGCACTTCAAACGTCAATTCAAGGGAGTCCGCATGTTGATTCAGCCCATAAATCAATGGCTTGGCGTTCATGTAAGGAACAACGCCCATCCTGAGTTTCTTTGACATAATACGCTTGCCTAAATAATCTTTCTCGTATAAACTATTGGACATTAATTTTAAATGTTCAATTCTAAATGAGTTTCGTTTATTCTTCAATGAAGAATTGTTGCAATTGTTTTTAAATGAAAGGATTACGGATCATGAAAAGCATGTTTTCCCAAGGTATTGTTTCTAAAAAAATTTTACTTTTTACTTTTATCGGGGCAATGGCTTGCCTCATGCCTGTTCATCGATATGCCCACGCTGAGGGGCAATCAAAATTGAGCAAGGACTTTTTCGACGCCGTTGAGCCGATAAAGGTCAAAGACCCTTTAGCCATAGTACTCGGCGCAATGAATCGCGATGCGGTATTTACCTTTACCTATGCCGATTCCGTAAAACTGGCCGGACACTCCTGTCCCGCTGTCGCCGGCGCTTACAAATCCACACAACTGGCATTAAAGGCATTATATGGCGACGATGTTCCCGTCAGAGGCAACATTAAGGTTATTTTCAGTGGCGCCGTGGATTACAAGGTGAACGGCCCAATATCTCAGGTGGTAACGTTCATTACAGGCGCTTCAGGGGAAACGGGATTTATGGGGCTAGGACCGAATAAAAAATATGGAAGATACAATTTGTTGAGCTTTGATAAGGATCATGGGGCTGATCCCAAAGCAATCTGTTCGATCATCTTTCAGAGGGCAGATAATGGCAAAAAAGTTGAAGTTACTTACAACATCGAACAAATACCCTCAAGTGAACGCATAGATAAACTAATGCCTCTTGCAATCTCCGGCAAGGCGTCCGACGAGGAATTAAAGGAATTTGGCAATCTGTGGCAGGAACGGGTCAGGACAATTCTCGTCAATCCCCCGGAAGGGACATTTACCGTAAAAGAACTAAAGGAATAAATACCTCCGGAGATTTTTGATAAATAAAAAAAGGCGTTTTTATGTCTTATCGACATAAAAATGCCCAATGGAGAATATTATCTTTTTAACGGCATTAAAATAAACCTTTGCAGACTTCCTATTGTAGCGCAGATCTCTTGTGACCGGCGATAAACGGTTTGAACCGTTTAAACTGTTTAATCTGTTTAAACGGGCAAATCTTTACAAACTATCACAGGGATAAACCACCCGCACTGCGATTTCTGAAACATTGAATTAGGCCTTCGGCGACTTCTATAACAGCGTAGTGGCAAGGCGCGCCTTGCCACTACATGGTCCGTTTGAAATTCCTATACATTAAATTAGTGATGTTCTTCGCCGTGGTGTTCCTGGTGCTTTTCACACTTTTCATCTTTGCAAAACTTGCAAGGGTCTTTCTTGTACTCAGATTCGCACGTCTTACAACATACGGTAAACGATTTTCCCTCACACCCAACGGTTATACCCTTATCTTTCTCAACAGCCTTCCCACACACAACACATTTCGTGTCCGTCTTTGCATCGGCGGCAGCCTCTTTTGCACACTCTTTCTTCTCGCAACAACTTGCGGCGAAACCCGTCTTTACAACCTGCGTGGTTACTAAGGCTAACGCACAACTTACAACGCCAATTAAAAATCCTAAACGCTTCACTTCTTTCTCCTTTCAAAAACAATTTAAAATAAATTTTTTATAAACCAAAGTAATTATAATACGTTTTACCTTTAACTAAACAAAAAATACTTCTTTAAAGTTTCATTATTTTCCCTTTACATCTTTGGCACACCTTAATCCAAGAGAAACATTAAACAAATTTGGTTGTTCTGATTTTCTCGTAAATGTTCTCACCTGAAATGGTTTTGAAAATCGTGAGCCGCCGCGTATTGCGCGTCTGACACCTGTTTCAGGCCCTTTTGGATTTTTAGATGGAGACTCCTGATAATAGGTATCCAGGTACCAGTCTGCGCACCATTCGTAAACACTTCCCGCCATATCATAACAGCCATAGACGCTTTTCCCGCTCTCCACAATGCCCACCGGTTTCGGTTCCCCTGACAGATTACACCGGTAAGGGTCCCACTCATTTCCCCACGGGAATTTTCTACTATCAGCGCCCCTTGCCGCTTTTTCCCATTCGGCCTCTGTCGGCAACCGCTTTCCTGCCCATGCAGCATAGGCATAGGCATCATACCAGTCAATCCTTGCTATGGGATAATCAGGGGTGTTGTAATACTCATTTTCCCAGAACCGCGGGGTATGGTCCTTATTGCTCGGCTCTCCTTTAAAACACTTGCTGTGATCGTTTGTTTTTTTCATATAATTGAGAAATTCCCAATATTGCGCATTGGTCACTTCATAGCGGTCGATTTCGTATGCATCCAGATATACCTTGTGCTCCGGGTACGTATCTTCCCGCGCCTCATCCGTCCCCATAATAAATTCACCCGCCGGTATAAGCACACTGGTGTATTTTTTCTTCTGTTCGGCAAGCGCCTTTTTCATAGAATCATCGCGATTTTGAAATGTGGAAAGTATACTCTTTCGTTTCTCCATCGCCTGCTTGAGCACAACGACATAGCTCTGCACCTCGGTGACGTCGCTTGCATCCGGGGCAAGCACAATGTATTTTTGCAAGTGTTGAATAGCCTGATCGACATTCCCTAATTTACCGTAAAGCCAGCCCATATTGTAGTGAAGCGCGGGGAAATCGGGATATGCATCCTCTGCTTTCTTATAAGATTCTATAGCCTGGTCGTATGATTCCGCATCACAGTAGTCGCAGCCTTCTTTGTAATATTTTTTAGCCAGGTCTTTTTTAAGCTTTAAGGCATCGGCCTCCTGTACGGGCGTTCCTGTTAAAGGAACAAGTTTCTTGCCATGTTCCCTGCAAAATTTTTCCCCTGCAGCGCCTTCCTTTTTACAATCCGGACAAATCAGTTTTCCATTCGCCTCAACAAGCGTTGCGCCATCATCACCGCAAAATTTTGTATCATCCGTGTAAAGTTTATTACACGTCGGGCATTTTCTGGTTAATGGTTTCTGTGCGGGTGTATCGGCAAAAAGACATGATGTTATCATAAAAAAAGACGTCAGTATAAACACCAGTGATACAAGATGCGGTTTCTTCATAAATTCCTTATCCTAAAATTTAACCTCTCTATGAAAATGTTGGGTTTCGTTCTTCAACCCAACCTACAAAACTGAAATTCCAAAAATATCACCCTAATCCGTTCAGAATAATTTTCACCTTCTGAATCTGTTCTAACAATTCTTTTTCCCGATGCTGTTCCATAGTTACCACCTGCGCTGGCGCACGCGCGACAAAATTCTTGTTTTCCAGTTTTTTTCTCACTATCTGCAAATGTTCCTCCAGCTGCTGCAGGTGTTTTAACTGGCGGTCTTTTTCGGCATTCGGATCAATGATTCCTTCAAGCGGCACAAACGCCTGCACCTCGCCAATCACCTCTGATGCAGAATTCGGCGGTCTGGGAAGGTCTCTTCCTATTTCCAGACATTCAAGATTGGCCATCCGCCTGATGAGATGTGCATGCGGATTTAAATCATGTTTACCGTCCGCAGAGACAGAAATCACGCCGTTGAGCTTTTGTTTGTCCTTTATATTCATCTTGCTGCGTATGTTTCGCACCGCACGGATAACATCCTGTACGACAACCATAGCGCCCTCAACACTTTGAAATTCATATCGCTTGTCAACCTTTGGCCAGCTTTCGAGCATCAGGCTTTCAGCATACATCTCATCCTGAATATGAATGCTGTTTTCCGAAACCACGTCTCTTAAATTCTGCCACAATTCTTCCGTAATAAAAGGAACAAAGGGATGGAGCAGATGGAGTATCTGATTAAACACCCGGGCAAGCACAGTCTGGGCAACCTTTTTGTCTACAGGACTTACCGGTTCGTAGAGACGCGCCTTGACGATTTCCAGATACCAGTCGCAGAAGGAGTGCCAGAAAAAGTCATAGATTTTCATTGCGGCATCATTGAATTTGAACTGTTCTAACGAAGCAGCGCAGGAATCAATCGTTGCATTCAAACAACTGAGTATCCATTTGTCTTCAAACTGATAATTTTCAGGTTCAATAGCAACATATTTTTTGTGCTCATCTTCCAAATTCATCATAATAAACCGGGCGGCATTCCATAGCTTGTTCGTAAAATTGCGCCCCATTTCAAATTTGCTTTCCGAGAGCTTTACATCCTGCCCTTCCGTGGTGAGGATAATAATAGAGAACCGCACGGCGTCTGCCCCGTAGCGCTCAATCATGAGGAGGGGGTCAATGCCATTGCCAAGCGACTTGCTCATTTTCCTCCCCAGTTCATCAAGGATGGTGCCGTGGATATACACATGGGAGAAGGGTATATTTTCCATCATAGCCAACCCCATCATGACCATGCGCGCTACCCAGAAGTATATAATACCTCTATCCGTCACAAGGGTGGACGTTGGATAATAATATTTCAGTTCGGGCGTCTCTTCCGGCCAGCCCATCGTAGAAAAAGGCCACAGGGCAGAACTGAACCACGTGTCAAGGACGTCCTCATCCTGCTTCAACTTTGAACTGCTGCATTTTGTGCATCTCTGTGGCGCACTGCGGGATACCATAATCTCATTGCACTCCTGGCAATACCACGCAGGAATACGATGTCCCCACCATATCTGCCTTGAAATGCACCAGTCCCGCACATTTTCAAGCCAGCTCAGATAAACTTTTTCCCAACGTTCAGGAAAAAATGTTACCCGCTTTTTCTGAGTTGCTTCTATAGCTGCATTTGCAAGAGGACGCATCTTTACAAACCACTGATCGGATATATACGGCTCAATGACCGTATGACATCGATAGCAATGCCCAACGGAATGCTTGTGGGGATTAATCATTTCAATATATTTTTTTAATTTCAGTTCCTCCACTAATGCATTCCGGCACTCAAAACGATCCAGTCCCTCAAAATCCCCTGCATTTTCATTCATAGCGCCATTTTCACGCATCACAACGACCGGCGTCAAATTATGACGCCTTCCCATCTCAAAATCATTGGGGTCATGCGCAGGGGTAACCTTTACCGCGCCTGTTCCAAAAGACGGGTCGACAAAATCATCAGCAATAATGGGCATTTCCCGTCCTATCAGGGGCAGGGTAAGGAATTCTCCGATCATGTCCTTATAACGGTCGTCTCGGGGATTAACCGCCACAGCAACATCGCCCAGCATAGTTTCCGGGCGCGTTGTCGCCACGACAAGGTACAGATGTGGCGCATCCCTGAATGGATATTTTATATGCCAGAGGTATCCTTCATGTTCCTCGTGTTCCACCTCATCATCGGCCAGGGCTGTGCAGCACCGGGGACACCAGTTAATCATATACTTGCCTTTATAGATTAACCCCTTTTCAAAGAGTCTCACAAAGGTTTCCTTTACCGCAGATGAAAGCCCTTCGTCCATGGTAAATCGCTCCCGCTGCCAGTCGCATGAACTTCCCAGCTTCTTCAACTGCTTAATAATGGTCGAACCATACTGATTCTTCCATTTCCAGACTTCCTCAATAAAACGATCCCTTCCCAGTTGTTCACGTTTGATATGCCGTGTTGCCAGTTCACGCTCAACCACATTCTGGGTTGCAATGCCTGCATGGTCTGTGCCCGGCATCCACAAGGCGCTATAGCCCTGCATACGTCTCCATCGGATTAAAACATCCTGGATAATGTTATTCAA
>JAXMAC010000122.1:0-9112 GCA_046350595.1 Candidatus Brocadiaceae bacterium
AATAAAACAATTCCTGTACGAAAAGACCTTTTATTATATGAGAGGAGATTGCTTCGGAAAAGACCATCGCAATGACATTGGTACTGTGTACTTTTTTCTGAAACGATATCAAACAAAAAAAGGTTGAGATGGAGTCTTGCTATAGCCTCACATTCCCAACCTTTTTAGTCTTTTGTCCTCTTTTGTATAAGCAAACCATGCGCTCTTGCTTTAAAAAACAAAGAACTTTTCTCACAGATACTCAATCCCGAAGGATTGAGTTACTTACTGCTCTGGGCCTGATGGTTCAATAAACCACCGACACAGAGGATGTCGACTTCACGCGGGGTCAACAAGTGTGTTACGGTTATTTCTTTGTTCTTTGTCACGTTCCTTATAATGAGTTTATCTCCCGACTTTAATTTGTTCCTGATATCAGGAAGTTCAATGCTGTCTCCCTGGTCAATAACGTTATAGTCGCCCTCATTTTCAAACGTGAGCGGCAGGATGCCAAAATTAACAAGGTTTGCACGGTGAATTCTGGCAAATGATTTGGTAATGACGGCCTTTACACCTAAATACATGGGCGCCAGCGCTGCATGCTCCCGGCTTGATCCCTGACCGTAGTTCACCCCTCCGACCAGGAAACCGCCTCCTTTTTCTTTTGCACGTTTTACAAAGTCTTTGTCCACCTTCTCGAAAACAAATTCCGAAATAGCCGGAATATTTGACCGCAGAGGTAAAACCTTTGCACCGGCCGGCATGATATGGTCGGTGGTGATATTATCCCCTACTTTCAAAAGGACGTCTCCTTTTAAGGTTTCAGGCATGGGTTCCTTTTTAGGTAAAGGTTTTATATTGGGCCCCCTGAAAATCGTCACTTCCTCCGGTTTATCGGAAGGCGGAATAATCATGCTATCATCGATAACAAAACTTTTTGGTTCTTTAATAACGATTTGTTCTCCGAAATCCCTTGGATCAGAGAGAACTCCCTGTATTGCCGTTGCGATTGCTGTTTCAGGACTGGCCAGATAAACCTGAGCATCAGCCGTCCCACTTCGTCCTTCAAAGTTTCTGTTGAATGACCGCACCGAAACACCACGAGAAGGCGGGGCCTGCCCCATACCAATACAAGGCCCGCATGCAACCTCAACAAGGCGAGCGCCCGCCTCAATCATAGACGCCAGGGCGCCATTTTTTGCTATCATGTCCAATACCTGTTTAGAACCCGGTGAAATGGTCAAACTTGCATCAGGATGCACCTTTCGTCCCTTAAGCATCATCGCGGACACCATCAGGTCGTGATATGACGAGTTCGTGCAACTTCCGATACACACCTGGTGTACCTTAAGACCCTTAATTTCGCTTACTTTGCAAACGTTGTCGGGACTGTGTGGTCTTGCTATTAATGGTTCCAGGGCAGAAAGGTCAATTTCAACCACCTCATCATACTGCGCATGAGGCTCTGCCTTTAAAGGCTTCCATACATTTTCTCTACCCTGCATCCTGAGGTATTTTTTTGTTTGTGCATCGCTCGGGAAGATCGATGTGAGCGCCCCTAATTCAGCCCCCATATTAGTAATGGTAGCACGCTCTGTCACACTCAACGTTTTTACCCCGTCCCCCCCGTATTCAAATATCTTTCCCACCCCGCCCTTTACCGTAAGCCTCCTCAATAATTCCAGTATCACGTCCTTTGCAGTCACCCACGGTTTCAACGAACCACTGAGCCTAACGCACACGACTTTTGGCATATTAACATAAAATGGACCGCCTGCCATAGCAATGGCAACATCAAGGCCGCCAGCGCCTATTGCCAGCATCCCCAACCCGCCGCATGTAGGGGTGTGACTATCTGAACCCAGCATGGTATCTCCCGGCACTCCAAATCTCTCCAGGTGCACCTGATGACAGATACCATTGCCCGGTTTGGAAAAGTAAATACCGTATTTCCCCGCAATGCTCTGAAGAAACAAATGGTCGTCAAAATTTTCAAAACCGGTCTGAAGCATATTGTGATCAACGTAACTTACCGAAAGTTTAGTCTTTACCCGTGGTATCCCCATAGCCTCAAACTGAAGGTAGGACATTGTCCCGGTTGCATCCTGCGTAAGGGTTTGGTCAACGGAAATAGCAATTTCATCACCAGGTTTTAGTTTGCCAGATACAAGATGCGAGCTCAAAATTTTTTGTACAATATTTTTCCCCATCTTCTTCCTTTCACAATATAGATAAAAATCACTTCTCTGCAACAGGTAAAAAAAAAATCCCACCGCTTTTGGCGGTGGGATTTTATATGAGAACAATTTAAAACATCTTTCAAATCCTAACGATGCGTTGCCTGTGGTTTTAAATACCCGTACCCCCCGAAGAGCAACACATCAATGTTCTGTGGAATAGCAATTTTGCCAAAATTATGCGACTTATTTGGACCATGGCAAGACTGACAAGTAACTAAATCCTTGGTAATCAGTCCCTGACTTCTCAGCTCTACTACCTTTCCAAAGATAGATCCCTTACCCGCATTCAACTGGGCATGATCAGGACCGCCAACATGGCACTTTTCGCAGGCATCGTAAGCCTTTGCTTCAGCTACGGAGAACTTGTGACTTGGATGACAGGCATCACAACTTCCGCCAATCCTGTCAAATTCGTAAGACAGGCTCATCTTATGACACCCCTTACAATCCTTAATATTCAGCAATTTCGTGCTAATCACATCAAAACGACTGGACTGCGCCACTATGTGGCCCTGATTATGCTTACTTTCCTTGAAATCCGCAAATTGACCCTGATGGCATTCGCCGCAGGCGCTTGCAGAAACATGACCATGCTTTTTAGCAATGATGCGATGGTCATTTCCATGGCAATGAATACACGTCACACCTTTATTAGCGTGTACGCTCTTTGTCCACTCCTTAACAACATCAGGTGTGGCCATCTTATGACAGGCAAGGCAGTCTGTTTCTTCGTATGTCCCAAAAGGTTTAATCTTTTTAGCAGCATACGCCTTAAATAAATCGCCAGGCATGTGTGGATGTACAACACCAAGGTGGCAATCCGTACATGACAGCTTTTCCGGCTGATTCCCCTGAACCCCATGTTTATTGCTTTTCTGGACAAATTCGATATGCGATCTGTCTTTCGTAAAACCCTCAGAGTGGCATCGAACGCAGTTTCCGTTAAGAATCTGCAAGCTATCTTCAGCAATTTCGATAAATTCACCATCAGTGTACGCCTGGAATGAATGCATCAAAGAATCGTGTGTACCATCGCTCAGTTTAGCATGAGCATAACCTTTAAGACCTGGTCCCACGTGACACGCATGACAGTTTTCTACATGTTCATTATGGTGCTTCGATGCCTTGAAAGAATCATAATGGATCTTCATTTCATGGCAACTGGCGCAAAATTCACTCTTCTCTGAATAATGGTATACCTTGCTTAACGTAACGCCAGCGACCACTAATACGATTATGGTGAAGAAGCCTACCAGTTTTTTCCTTCTCTTGATAAATTCCAATAACTGCTTCAACCGCTCCATACAATACCTCCTAAATCTCCCAGTTTTATAATGAGTGCACTTGTACTCTTTACGCTATTCTTTAAATAATTCTAAATTAAAAATTTCTAACAACTTAAAAGATTCAACGCACCTGATATAAAATTAAATATAATCAAAAGTTCGTGAATATTACCACAAAGTTTATTGATGTTCAAGTCATTTTTTAATTAGCTCTAAAATCTCTTGATCAGAAGAAATTTTAATCATGCACAATAAACGGTCATTCTAAATTAATTGACAAAATCACTACCCTCCTGTAGAATTTTTTTATAAAAATTTTAGCACAATAAAACTTATCAAAGGAATCTTTTACACATGAGAAATTACATTAAATACCTGATTTCCGGATTTATCGTTTTCTATATACCTTTTGCATTTTTTACAGAAAAATCCGCACGGGGACAGCATGCCGGAGGTGGGATTATTGATACTACCAAGCAGCCTGGCACAGACTTACCAAGTTTTCACCAATCTTTTGCACCCTACGAAGGCACAACTCCTATTCCATGGATGGATGAAAAACCTAATCCCATCTCAATAAAGGTTACTGAAACACTCACCTACGAGATTCCCGTTGAAGAAAAAAAGTTTAACGAGAAGAAATTAACTATCGAAGATCTTGAATTAAAGGAGGTTATTAATAATTCAGAGATTAATTTCCATCAGGTGGACTGTTACTATTTTAAAACAGTAAAGCAAACGCAAGTAAGAACCGTTGAGAATCTTACCTGTAAACGGGAAAGAGACGGGACTCAGTATTGGCTATCAGATGGAAAAAAGTATGTTGAATGGAGCAAGTGGTCAAACTGGGTAACTGAAAAAACGGACCGAAATATCGGTCTGGCAGAAAAGAAACCTTAAGAGATATTTTAGTCATTATCCATAACACCAAACATAAAAGAGATACAGGGCATGTATCTCTTTTTTTTGAGTCTTTATATCTCTATTTATTTTTTAATATTCGTAGTCTCAAAGGAGGCATAGTGAAGTTTATTTATTTTTTCGTTTTATCAACCACATTCGCCCTAACACTGCATTACCCTATTCATGCAAAGGAGATTAAAAAAGAAGCGCAGACAACTCCTCAAGAAAAAAACGCTTTATCAAAAACAACAAAAGATACCACCCCTGTTTCATACAAAAATAAGCTTTGCCCCGATTGTAACAGAATATACCCGGGAGATGTTAGTTTTTGCAGTGTCGATGGCAAACAACTTGTTGAATACACAGAACAGGACCTTATTTGTCCAACCTGCAAAGAAAAAGCTGCTCCCGGAGAAAAATTTTGTAAAAAGGATGGCACACCATTAACAGCGCTAACGTCTCCGGATAAAAAGAACGATAAGCCTGATGTCAAACTAAATATTGACCTTCCACCCAACGCCACCCTGGAGGAAAAAGTAAAGGCGGCCATGTATCATTACATGGAAGGGAATCGGCTACGTGTAGAAATGGGAGATATGGAAGCGGCCCTGGAAGAGTACAAAAAGGCAGAGGTATTAAACCCGGAACTCCCCCCCCTCCATTTTCACATGGGAGGAATTTACTGGAAACTGGGAAACCAACAGGAGGCGCTTGCCCATCTCGATAAATGCAAAAGATTGCTGGAGGCACAGCCTGATGTTTTGAAGGCTGATGAAAGTTATCAAAAAACCCTTGAAGATGTTAATGTATATATAAACAAATTAGAAAAAGGGTTAAGCCAGGCAGACAAAAAACAGCGTAAAGAAATGACCCTCACCGAAAGAGACATGAGAATGCAAAAGGCGTTGGACGAAAACCGGGAAAAATGGGTGCGCATGATACTGATACCTGCCGGTAAATTTATTATGGGTTCGGGTGAAGATGAGTTTATTAAGGAAGAAAGTCCCCAACATGAAGTTTATTTGGATGCATATTATATCGACAAATATGAAGTAACTAATGCACAATACTGGGAATTTATTCAATATATTAAAAAGACAGGCGACCATAGCAAATGTCACCCCGGAGAACCAAAAGGAAAAGACCACACGCCTGGCACTCCGCATACGGGATGGGATTATCCCTATTATAATTACCCGGATTATCCCGTATGTCGTGTGGACTGGTATGATGCCTACGCCTATGCTGCATGGGCAGGCAAGCGTTTACTAACAGAGGCAGAATGGGAGAAGGCGTCCAGGGGAACTGATGGGAGAAGATTTCCCTGGGGAAATGTATGGGATGTAAAGAAATGTAACTCAGGAACAAATGCCCCTTTAATAGTTGGAAGTTTTGAACAGGGAAATAGCGTTTATGGATGTGCAGACATGTCAGGCAGCGTCTCCGAGTGGTGCAGCGATTGGTACCATCCTGAGTATTATCAAAATACCCCCACCATGAACCCAAAAGGTCCTGAAAACAGCACTGGCGTTCGCATAATAAAGGGGGGTTCTTTATTTGCTCCTTATGTATACAAGATGAGGTGTGCTGTAAGGATGTTCGGCAAGCTGGAAGAAAGAAACAAGAGTATAGGCTTTCGTTGTGCCAAAGATTATAAGCCAGAACCGGAGACAACAATTAAAGAGGCAAATAAATCAGCAACTATGGACAACAAAAAGACGGATAAATAGCCGATTTATGCTTTTAATATGACAACGTACTATATGCTTCAAAGTGCATAGAAACTTAACCCTGACAGTGTTTTAAACCCTGTCAGGGTTGTTTCATTGAGAGGCTCTTTTCCGAACTCCCCGTTTTCACAAGAGAATTGATTGCGGCTTCGCTGCGCTATGGGACCATATTGGTAAAAATATATGCAGGGCGTAATACAACATGCACCTGCACAACACAGAAATTCCAACCATAACTGCTTGCACAGGCATCAAGCCAGCAGGTTTGAGTTACCTTGTGCTACTCGGCGAGATTTGAGCCTTCGTAATAATACAATTCCTGTTCTTCTTTGTAGACCCTGGCGAATGATGCTTTTGCATGTTGATATAAATTATAGTCATTCTGAGCGTTTGCCTTATCCCCCACCAACTCATACGCCTTGCTTCTATTCAAATATGCATACGCATAGTCGTGATCAAGGGTTATTACTTTGGTAAACTCCCGGAGAGATTGGTCTGCCATGTTTTTCTTCAGATAAAGAACACCTAAATTATAATGCGGAGCGACTAACTGAGGATTAAGCTTTACTGCATGTTTGTATTCAACAATAGCCAGATCTGATCTATCCATCTTATTGTAAACATTTCCAAGATAATAACGGATTCTTGCATTATTCGCACACAATGTTAATGCATTTTTGAACGCATCGAGGGCATCAGAATACAAATTTTTCACAAAATAAGAAATCCCCAAATTAATGTATGCATCTGCATACCTTGGATTTATCTCAAGAGCGCGCTTATATTCAGCAATAGATTCGTCGAAATGGCCAGTTTTATAATACGTGATTCCCAGGTTAAAATGTGCTTTATCATAGGCTGGAGAAATTTCAATAGCTTTCTTATACATATCAGTTGCCTTGTCCTGATAATTAAGATCCTGATACAAGACTCCTAAATTAAAATATGCCTCTTTTTTTTGGGGTTCAAGTCCGATAGCCGTTTCATACTCGCGCTTAGCTTCTTCAAGAATATTATGCTTATAATAAACCAACCCAAGACGAAAGTGTGCGTCTGCATCATTGGGATTTTTTTGCACATCTTTTAGGCATACCTTGGTCTCATCTTCCGGAGTTCCAAACTCTATGCTAACCTCAGACAATCTCTGGTATGCGTCAGCATAATCGGGTTTTAGTTGTATCGCCGTGTTAAAAGCTTCGATTGCCTTCTCCGGGTTTCCTTTTTTATAGTAAGCATTTCCCAGCTTATAATAAATCTCAGGTTGTTTATTATTCTTTAACAGCAAACGCTCATACGCACGAATAGCATCCTCCCATCGTCCATCATCAAACAACTTATCCGGCAATTCACCTGCATACCCTGAGTAGGAGGTAAAAATAATAAAAAAGAAACCAGCCCGTAAAAATCGTTTCAACTTACTAATTTGTTTTAGACTCCAATTCTTTGTCCAGCACCTGGTCCTTTAATGCAGGTGTTGTGCGCAGGAACATCTCCTTGATTTCATCCTGATTGTAAACCACGGCAGGATCTTTTCCTGTTCTCCACTTAGTAATCATTGAATAAGTAATGTAATCACTGTACGCCTTACTATGGTCACCCTTCATTGAATAGAGTTGAGCCCTATTATAATATGCGTCTTCATAAAGTGGATCTATCTTTTTGGCCACCTTGTCATACCATTCCATTGCCTTGTCGAGACGATCAAGCCTATGATAGATAACACCTATGTTATATGCCGCGTTCGCATGTTTTGGATTCTTTTCCAGTACTTTCATGTTTTCATCAAGCGCTTCGTCATACCGCTTTTGTAATGCAAAAACAATCGCCCTTTGATAACGTGCTTCGAGGTTATCAGGATTTATCTCCATCGCCTTGTTATATTCTGCTATGGCTTCATCAAATTTCTTTTCTTTAAGTTTTATAAGTCCCAAAACAATATATGCGTCAGAATATTTTGGGTTAACCTCAAGGGTCTTTTTAACTGCTTTTATAGCCTCATCAATCTTTCCCTGTTTATGCAAAGATATCGCAAGATTGTACTGCACCTTGTCATAGTTTGGTTCAATCTCAGCAGATTGACGGAATATCGTTTCTGCGTCGTCATACAAGCCCATATCTAAATAACCAACGCCAAGATTGTACATAATGTATGGATTTTTAGGTTCAAGTTCCAGTGCCCTTTTATATTGTTCTATGGCGTCTCTATCCTGTTCTAACTTATGATAGAACACACCAAGATCTACATACTTCAATGCATTATCAGGTTCATTCTGGATAGCCTTAAACCTTTTCTCGAACTCGTCATCGGGAGCGCCAATTTTTATAAACGTTTCGGCTAATTTCTTATGGGCATCTATATAATTTGGATTTATATCAATCGCTTTTCTAAAATCATTTGCGGCTTCTTCCAGCTTCTCTTGTTCCAAATACACATTTCCTCTTCCAAAATGAGCATGGACAAGATCCTCGCCACCCTCAATTGCTTTTGTGTATTCTGATAGTGCCTCGTCCAGCTTTTTTTCTTTTGCGAGACTGTCTGCAACACCAAGATGCTTCGTTGACTTACCACATCCAGCAACCATAGAAGCAACGGCAATCAATATTACAAAAACAATGTATTTATAATTCCCCATAAAATCTCCATTAATGCATAAATAGTAAGAACTTTAGATGATTAGATTTGATATTCTTAGACGAAAAAAATATTATCGGTCTACATTTTTTTTAAAGTATATTTAAAATTTCTTTGTTTTCAATACAAAAAAAAGAAGCTGTGCAATTTCTTGCACAGCTTCCTTTCACTAACCTCTATCTTACCAGAAAGCAACTAATTCAACTTAGTGTGCTTCCCTCATTGACCTTGCACCAGGATCAGTATGACCTTCTCCATGATGAGCTCCATGTTCGGGAGTCTTCCAACCGAGTTCTTTTATCTTCCTGTTGATGTACTCAACTTCCTCAGCAGGCGCATGGT
>JAXMAC010000123.1:0-8933 GCA_046350595.1 Candidatus Brocadiaceae bacterium
AATTCATTCCCTTGCATGTATTGGTTTTGATACTTCCCCAGGCTGGTGGATACCATCCCTTTTCCACGCGATGCTTAAACGATCACTATCATCCCCAGGTAATCGCCAGATGCAATGTAAATGATCTGGTAAAACCACGATTCCATTATTTATAAAAGAACGATCGCAAACGGGAAATGTTATCGGGTATTGTGAGAATTGGCTTTCTATCATGAGATATTTAATATTGATGGGTTCACTTCGTTTAACCCATCCTACATACTGCGGCAATTCTTAACTTTCATTTTCAACTTTTTCTACCAATAAATCCACAATTTCTTCTAAAGATTGTTTACGCAAATCAACAAATCCAATTGTTTCTTTGAGTCCAACAATGTGTGTGTCGTCTATTTTTATAGGAAGTAAATACTCAATGGGTCTTATTTTTTCTGCATCTTTACCATTTGCAAATTCAAAATTCGTCCAGTCTTTTTCAGGGTAATTCTGAGATACTATGATTACCATGAATAAAGCATCATTTCTATAAACTTCTGTTAAGGTTTTATTTAGATCTTTTCCCCATAACTGGGCTTGCTGGTCAAAGTCATAAAAAACCTCTAAACCTCTTTCTTTTAGTAATTCTTTTAGCTGTTTTGCAATTTCTCTATCTTCACCAGCAAAAGAAATTGCAACATCGTACGTAAAACCAGTTTTACGTATATGGATTTTTTCTTTGAGTTTATTCAAATCCAGTAAATTAAGATAAAATCTCAGCGAAGGATCTTCAATCGAAATTGATTTTCCGGTTTTATTGTAATGTAAGAGATCGCGAACTTTGTTTAATTCAATAATTTCTTCAAGATTATTGAGACAATTATAAAAAGACGTCGCTTTTTTACCCCTTTCTTTTGGGTCCGATATAATCTTTACAATTTTTTCGTATAGAAATTCAGTTGGTATTTCTGATCTTGAATCAGATGCTATTGTGGAAATTATATCGAAATATGTATTGTGAACTGATCTAGCCTGTTGTTTTCCTTTCGTTAATGCGACAACCTTGTTAAAATATTTACTATCAAATATTCTAAGTATCTGGTCTTTTAACTCCCTTAAGTCTAACCGGATTTCCTTTTTTGTATCTACAGTCTCAAAAATTCCATGTTCTAATAGGGAAATTCTACAAATTACATGAACTATGGATGGAATACCATTTGAAGCTAAGACTATTTGTTTTTTGGAATCATCGGAAAACTCAATATTGAGGAATTCTTCACCTTTTTTAATTAAGTCTAGTACAAAACTTTCTTTTTGCGTTTTTAACTCAAAAGGATCATTCCTAATACCTAACTCAGCATCCACTCCAACTAATTCTTCTGCTGAACTTGAAATGCCAATTAAAATAAATCGAATATTTTTTTCATGTAATAGTTTTAAATTCTTAGCTATTTCATACCTGGCATTGCTTGATAAAAAATGAAAATCATCGACTACAATAAACTTAACTAGCTGTAAATAACTGGTAATCTCTTCAAAAATTGGTTCAATTGTTAAAACTTTAGAAAATAATTCATTGTAAGTAGCACTTTCTGTATATTCCCTTGCATTAATCCAAAGCACGTCTTTCTTTGAAATACCTTCTTCCTGCAATATCTTGGTTATTACTGTAGTTTTACCACTTCCAGAAGGTCCGGAAATAGTAATGTGCTTACCGCCAGCTCGTATTGCTGATTTTATAAAAGGATATTCTTTTAAAGGAATAAAAGTTTTTTCAGGAAATTTAGCTTCATTAAATATTTCTTCTAGTTTGTGTTTTTCCATATTTAAAATTTGCTACTAACTCATTTACATTTGTATTGCGGATATCCCACTAACTAATTGGAATGCATCATTGCTGATATTTATAAACATTTTAAGGGACTACCATTAAGGGACAATTTTATAGGGTGGATGTCACAAGGAGGTGTGGCGCTCCTGCGAACAGAATTCAAAGAGGCTCTATGGCTGTTGTCCTGACACCCCAGGATTTCTCAACCTCTTTCCTGGTATTTGGACCGGTGATCATCCACCCCAGAAAATACTATACCCCACGACTTACAAAGGTCAAAGATATTTTCGGTTTAAAGAGCCCACGAATGACGCTAAAATACGCGAAAAGGATTTCGTATGCTTCGCGTGTTTCGTGGATAACTGAAAATATTCCAATTAATGGGATAAAACCTGTTTTTTAATATCCTCTGCAATGGCCTTTCCGATGGTTGGTATCTTTACAAGACCCTCAACTGCTGCGCCCTTAATATCCTTCAACGTCTTGTATCCCGCATTATAGAGATTTCTTGCCCTTACTCTCCCTATGCCTCTAAGGGACACGAGCTGGAGGAGTTCTTCCTTAATGCCATAGAAAACCCTCACCCTCAGAAATGACAATGGCTTTTCGACTTCCTTCAGACCAAAGACCTTGCCTATCTCACCAGCCGAATAAAGGAGCCAATCTGAAAGCTCTACCAGTGTTCGGAGGTCGCCGGGTCCTACGCCAAAATGACCAACTACCTTGTCTTCCGGTGTCTCCTCTATCCACTGCATTAAGAGTGATGCCGTCTTTATCTCCGAAAGGATTTCGTCTGATGGATATTTCTCCTCTTTGGGGATCAAAAGCCCATCTGCATGGGCATGATACACATCGAGCATCTCTTCGTAGTCTTTTTTCCTTAATTGAAGTGTCATCATGTCAGGTGTGTGGGCTATCATATGCAGGAGCGCAAATACCGCCTTTTCCATGGGCTGATGCAAGGCGTCTCTCATGATCACACCCGTCAGAGGGTCTATGTAAAGGTCAGAGACGCGGCGGCCAAACCGCGTGGCCACAAGACCCCGTTTATCAGAGATCATTTCTTCTTTTTTGAGGAAATTGACAATAGTATTCGTTACGGATGCAAGGGATTCAGTGCCTTCCTGATAGACAAAGAAGGTTTTCCGGAGGAAATCCAATAATTCTGCCCTGCTTCTGGTAAAGACACCCGCTATGGATGCGAGTATATGTGACCTGAAGGCAGACTCACTGGCAAGCTGGGAGTTTATCTTTTCAGGTTTCCCGGCGATGTAATTTTCCATGAGGTACTCTTCGTCCCTCTTGTTTTTGGCAATGATAACGGCCTCTCCATATTTGTCAAAGCCCGGCCTTCCCGCCCTCCCCGACATCTGCTTTATCTCCATGACAGGTATGGGCTGCATTCCAAGACCCGACTCATATCTCCACCAATCCCTGATAATAACCCTCCGTGAAGGGAGATTTAGCCCCATTGCCAATGTTGTGGTGGCGGCCACGAGCTTTATCTTATTCGTTCTGAAGCCATCTTCCACGATTTTTCTCTGCGCAGAAATAATGCCTGCATGGTGGAAGGCAACACCGCTGCCTACGCATTCAGCAAGTTTTTTACACAGGTGAATAGGCTCTGAGGACACCTCAATAACCTGTTCAGATAGTGTCTTCAGGTATTTCTTATCCTGTCCGGTAAGTAATTCTGCGACATCTAATGAAAGGTTATGTGCAACGGCCTCTGTCGATTTTCTTGTGTTCACAAAGACGAGTGCCTGTCCGCCGTCTTTTATAGTCTCAAGACCAAGGTTTACTATATCCAGAGAACTCTCTTTTTGTACCTTTGTTACATTGCCATCTTGAAAGGTTATGGTTTCGTCGAAATACACCCCTTCCCTTAAGGGTACGGGTCTCCAATTGGATTCGATGAGTTGTGCATCAAGCCAATGAGCAATTTCTGTGGCATTTGGTATCGTTGCGCTTAACGCTAAAACCCTCAATCCCGGATTAATCCACTTCAACCGGGTAAGGACGACCTCAAGGGTTGGTCCTCTGTTAGGGTCCCCGATGAGGTGTATCTCGTCAGCTACCACAAGGCAAATATCCCTCAACCATGAGGCGCGATGTCTGATGAGGGAATCCATCTTCTCATTTGTTGTGATGATGAGATTCGATTCGTAAAGCCATGGGTCTGCGCTGTCGAAATCCCCGGTACTTTGGACAATTCTCGCCCCTGCGTCTTTGTATTTTTTTGAAAAGTCATCGTATTTTTCCCTGGCAAGGGCCCTTAAAGGTACAAGGTACACAACCTTTCCCCCTGTCTCAAAAAACACCTTTAGTGCAGCCATCTCTGCTATAAAAGTCTTACCAGATGCAGTGGGCGCTGCTACGACAAATGAATCCTGGCTCTGTAAGAGCCCCGCCTTTATTGCCTGGACCTGAGGCGGATAAAGCTCTTTAAGACCTGTAGAAGCCAGGACTTCTATAAGCTGTTTGGATCCACCATACACATCTAAATTACTCACAATCATAGAGAGATTATAACCACACGGAGCGCAAAATATTTTTCCACTAAAGATAAAGTCGCGGCAAATTCACTGATTTCGGCCACTGTATTGTATCCTGTAAACTTCCTTTGGTGTGACAATAATCGTTACCTTTTTATCCCTTTTCTCCATAAGAGATGAGAAATCCTCAAAGACCTGTGCTTCGTGCACCAGTGCAACCCGTGGAGTCTTTTCATCCAAAAGCCCTGCCTTTGAAAGGATTTCATCCTCTTTGTCACCGTAGCCAGTGCCCTTGCCAATCCTGTTCCCCTTCCTATCAACTGCTACAGCCCCGGTAATATATAAATCAACCTTTGGAAGATAATCGTTTATTTTTACCGCACGTCCATACCGCGAGAATCCTCTAATTGCCGATGCCTCAAATGCCTTTTCTGGGGGGATATCTTTAATGAGATAGAATCCTGTTAACCTTGGCGCGGCCACTAACAGAATTTTACCATCCTTCAGGGCCTCACACCTCGCCGGATGTAAAGAAGAATCGGGTGCAGAAAATATTACCCTTGCCTCTTTCCATTCGGGAAGGGTTTTTAGCATTTCTGCCGCATTTCGAGAACCAATAAAATTGGGTATCCGGCCATAACAAGGTCTTGGAAAGGTAACCAGATTGTTTCCTTCCATAAAGGCCCAGACAGCCTGCCTCAGCTCCTGTTTGCTTTTGTATGCTATATTCATATGCCGTGTAACGCAACTAATTAACCACATAGCTATTATATTTGCTAGTCAAGGCAAATGAGAATATAATTACCATTAGAATGAGTAATCGTTTTGTTGTTCACGAACATAAAGCTTCCCATCTCCATTATGATTTCCGATTGGAGATTGAAGGGGTCCTCCGTTCCTGGGCTATTCCCAAAGGGCCATCAATGAATCCATCCGATAAACGCCTGGCTGTACAGGTAGAGGACCATCCCCTGGAGTATATTGATTTTGAAGGAATAATACCAGAGGGCCAATATGGGGCTGGTGAGGTGGTGGTCTGGGATAGTGGGCCATATGTCCTTATTGAAAAGCAACCAGACAAGCTAAGTTTTTCCCTTATGGGTAAAAAATTAAAAGGAAATTTCACCATGGTACATATGAAAGGCAGAGGGAAGGGAAACGAGTGGCTCCTTATAAAGCAGAAGGACAAACATGCCATTCAAGGCTGGAAATTGGAGACGAGCCTGACACCGGAAAAGATGTCTCAGTTAAGAGAACGCATCCCTCCTTGTGAAACCTCGTAATCAGGTTTCACATTTTTACGCAAAAATGAAACATTTTAAGAAGGCTGGAAGATCAGGAATTATAGCACTACTTTGTAAAAACTTCTTTTTTGGGCAAGTTTTTACCTACCTTTATCCCCTTGCGAAGGAGAAATTGGAAGGGTTTATTTTTTTACCTCCCCTTTGTCCCTTCCTTGCGAAGGAGGGGAATGAGAGGGGGTTAATTTGGGTATTGCTCTGCCACGCTGTGAACTCAGTATAAGTAGGGTGGATTTAAGGCGCTGTTTTTTGCGCCGAATCCACCTTCCACATTTTTCTAAATGGTGGATTCGTTTCGCTTAATCCACCCTACACTTGAGATTTACCTCTGAGTACTCAGTGGTTTTGGCGTTTGTAGCTTTTGATAACCTGTGAAGAAGATAATCCATACCATAGGGACAAGTACAAGAAGGCTGAGGGAATTTGTCGGAACCCTTAAATATTATGGAATAGAAAGGGTAATCGATGTGCGTCATTTCCCCACCTCTTCCAGATTCCCCCACTTCAAAAGGGAGAGGCTGAACCGTTCCCTGCCTGGAAAGGCATAGATTATGTATACCTGGGTGAAAAGTTAGGCGGTTTCAGACCCGGCGGGTATGAGGCCTATATGAAGACGGTGGAATTTGAGGAAGGGCTCAGGGATCTGGAAAAAGTAGCGGGTGAGAAGGTGTTGGCATTTTTCTGCGCTGAAAAGTTATTCTGGAGGTGTCATCGGAGGTTCATAGCCGATGCCCTTGTAAAGAAAGGTTGGGAGGTACATCACATTATAGAAAAGGGGAGACAATATAAACATAAGTAGGAATCCCCTCTTGGAAGGGGACTCAGGGGTGGATTCGCTTTGCTTAATCCACCCTACCCAACTGTAAAAAGACCGCAGGGCACAAGAAGAAAAATCGTAACAATCCACCTCTAAAAACTCAGAGCCACAACCCCCTGGATCCCCCTTTTTTAAGGGGGACTCAAGTGGGTTTTCACAATCCCCATTACCAAAGGGGGCAAGGGGGTTGTTATTCAACTTTAGCGGGCTCTGCGGTGAGCTGAACTATTACGATAAATCATAATTTGTGCTATGTCACTGAAAGCAATGGTTCGGACATTTTTTATTGAAAGAGTAAAAGAATAAGTACCATATATCCTCACAAGAAAATTTTACAGATACCACAATTAAGAGGATATATGGCACATGCAACTTGCAGAGACGATTTTAAATCAAATGAAAGACATACGCAAATCACGAGTAAAATTTATGGTTGTTTTGTTCAAGACAGTACTTTCACTCATAGGGAGAGTCAACTTTTCACAACTCGGCCGCTATAGTTCGTTGAATGAGAAGACCTACTCGCGGAATTTCAGGCGTTCTTTTGATTTCGTTCACTTCAACAGTTTATCAATCGAACGCGTATATAATCCTAAGAACGAGTATTTCCTGGCAATAGACGCTTCTTTCATTCCAAAAAGTGGTAAAGCAACCTACGGTCTTGGCAACTTTTGGAACGGGATACAGAGCCGTTCCATGAAAGGTCTTGAAATTTCCACCATTGCCTTAGTTGATGGAACATACAACACTGCGTATACCCTGAGCGTCAAACAAATGCTCCCTTCCCTCGAAGATTCAGAAGAAAACGCCATTGACTTTTCCGTAAATCAGATAAGGACCCTTAAACAAGAACGCATTACCGTTGCCTTGCCCCAATACATCGCAGGTGACGGATTTTATGCGAAAAGACGGTTTGTCAACGACACTCTCGAAGCCGGGTTGTGACGGATTTTATGCGAAAAGACGGTTTGTCAACGACACTCTCGAAGCCGGGTTTCATGTGATCAGCAAGCTTCGCAAAGACGCTAATCTCAGGTATCTCTATGAACCGCCAAAGCGTCAACGCAAGAAACGGGGACGTCCCAAACTCTATGGAAGCAAAATCAATCTGGACTCTATTGACTTGTCAAAGTTCTCCTGTCATATAATTGATGAGCATATACGGCTCTATGGTGGTATCGTGTACAGTGTTTCCCTAAAAAAGAAAGTACACCTTGCCTATGTCGTATATGCTGATACCGACGGCAAGCAATCCTCTGCAATGCTTTTTTCAACTGATGTTACCTTGGATGCCCGCACCATATATCGCTACTATACCGCACGTTTTCAAATTGAGTTTGTGTTTCGAGATGCTAAACAGTTTACTGGTCTTACCCATTGTCAGGCACGAACGAGAGAGATTCTCGATTTCCACTTTAATATGAGTTTGAGTCTTCTCAACCTTGCACGCATTGAGCATCGGATGAAATATCCAACAGACAATGAAGGTTTTTCCATGGCCTCTCTGAAACGATCCTATACCAATGAAATGCTGCTCAACTTATTTTTATCAAAGTTAGAACTCGACCCTAACAATGAAAAAATACATTCAGTTTATCAAGAACTGAGAAATTACGGCACTATTGCCGCTTAAATTTGTCTGAACTGTTGTGAAAGACAATTTTTGTTAAATGGGCGACTCCTTTTGCCCTTCTTCTTTTATCATACCAATTTCTTTCATGGCTTTTCTAATGTGTTTCTCTCTGACAATTATTAGGTCT
This sequence comes from Candidatus Brocadiaceae bacterium, assembly GCA_046350595.1. GTDB lineage: Bacteria > Planctomycetota > Brocadiia > Brocadiales > Brocadiaceae > JAHFOW01. The sequence goes on from JAXMAC010000123.1 coordinate 8,178, forward strand.
TTATCTTTATTCTCATAATCCTCGTAAAGAACCTCCAGAACCTTCTTGGTGAGCGTCTGGAGAAGTCTTATGTTTTCTGTCCATTCTAAATCTGGTTTCATGAGATATTCGAGCGCATCCATCGTTATCCTGATCTGACTATCTTCAAAGTAGTCTTTTTTATCCTTGTTGATAATGTTATAAAAAATAACGGGGATATTCGCCCTTTGTTTTGCAAGCTGAGGCACTTCAAATTTACCATTTCGCATCATCCTGGCGCGGAGGTCGGAGCGCAGTCTCCTTATCTTCATTATATGTTCATAAAGCAAGTCCCCAAGCAGGCCGCCAATATAGCTTTCCTTTTTCAGAAATCTTATGGCCTCTTCTCTGGTTAACTCTTCAGGGTCTTCATTCATAACTCCAACAACCAGAAAATCTGTTAAAAATTTCCAATACTCCTTATCTTCCTTACCATAAGCTAACATCTCATCTTCACAACCACCAATTGGTGTAATCTCCGCGTTTTCTAAGAAGCGCAAAAGTGCGCCTTGTGACTCGATACTCATACTGTTTAATTCATCCAACACGATAGTCGGAAACCTTCCAAAAAGTTCTTTAACAAGAAGCTTTTTTTCTGTATGTAAATTCATTAAATGATTCTTAAGTTTTTTTTCTAATTCCTTCTCATTCTCATTCGGATGTTTCGTTCTCAAATCTTCTAATTCAGCTAGACATTCTTTCTCCTTTTCCCATTTATTCCGTGCTTTTGGATTTATT
>JAXMAC010000124.1:0-8894 GCA_046350595.1 Candidatus Brocadiaceae bacterium
ACAGCGTAGTGGCAAGGCGCGCCTTGCCACTACATGATCGTTTGAAATTCCTATATATTTATTATAGCACAAATATCTTGTAGTTGGCAATCAACGGATTAAACCGTTCAAAACCGCTTAAACAGTTTAAACAGATTAAATGGTTACTGGGATAAACTACCCGCGCTACGATTTGTATTGAAATTCCTAAAATATTAAACAAATCATTCCCTGCCATATTGACACTTAACATATAAATATGCAGGAAGGGATACTGTCATAGTGACATATTCAGGATTTACCCAAATACTTTCTATTAATAATTTTGCTATAATATTTTCTATTTCATTGAGAATTAAAGGCTTAAATTTATAGAAACCACCCATGTTCTCATGATATAAAAGAATATATCGGCATCAAGTTTGCTCACAAAGACTCACTTATCAGCATTTCTATCAAAGCAAAGAAATATTTTGGAGGAAACTTAGATATGTCAGCAAAAAAGATTATTTATGATCATGACGCGCTGGAAACTATTAAACAGGGCGTCAAACAATTGGCAGATGCGGTAAAGATTACACTGGGACCGCGGGGGCGCAACGTCGTCATCCAGAAAAGCTTTGGTTCTCCGCTCATCACCAAGGACGGTGTCACTGTTGCCAAAGAAATCGACCTTGAAGACCATATGCAAAATATTGGCGCACAAATGGTAAAAACCGTGGCGTCAAAAACCAGTGATGTTGCAGGCGATGGCACGACAACGGCCACGGTACTCGCCGAGGCCATATTTGTTGAGGGCTTGAAGAATGTAACTGCAGGCGCTAATGCAATGGCGTTAAAACGCGGTATCGATAAAGCAGTAGAAGCGGTCGTAAAAAAACTCAAAGAAATGTCCATTCCTGTTAAAGGACGTAAAGAGATTGAACAGGTAGCCACGGTTGCATCAAACTACGATACTGAGGTGGGAAAAATTATTGCAGATGCGATGGAAAAGGTTGGTAAAGATGGTGTTATAACGGTCGAAGAGGGAAAGAGCCTGCAAACGGACGCAAAATGGATAGAAGGATTGCAGTTCGATAAGGGATATTTGTCACCCTATTTTATTACGAATCCCAATACCATGCAATGCGTTCTTGACGATCCCTATATTTTAATTCATGAGAAAAAAATTACTGCCGCCAAGGGGTTAGTACCCATTCTGGAAAAGGTTTCACAGACGGGCAAACCTCTCTTGATTATCGCAGAAGAAATTGAAGGAGAGGCGCTGACCCTTCTCGTTGTAAACAAACTCCGCGGCGCTTTAAAATGCGCAGCCGTCAAGGCGCCCGGATTCGGAGATAAACGCAAGGCCATGCTGGAGGATATTGCAATCCTTACCGGTGGACAGGCAGTTTTTGAAGACCTCGGCATTAACCTGGAAGCCATGCAACTAAAGGACCTGGGACGCGCAAAGAAGATAGAAATCGATAAGGAAAATACCATCCTTATTGAAGGCGCTGGGGATAGCAAGAAGATTAAGGGGCGCATTGAGCAAATCAAGAAGGAAATTTCTATCACCACATCAGATTATGATCGCGAAAAACTCCAGGAAAGACTGGCCAAACTGGCCGGCGGTGTAGCACAGGTTAACGTAGGCGCGGCAACCGAGAGTGAAATGAAGGAAAAGAAGGCGCGTGTAGAAGACGCCCTTCATGCCACCCGTGCAGCCGTTGAGGAAGGCATTCTCCCCGGTGGCGGCGTTGCGCTTTTAAGGGCGCTTCCAGCTCTTGACTCATTAAAACTTACCGGTGATGAGGCAGTGGGTGTGGACATCGTCAAAAGGGCATTAAGAGCGCCTTTACGACAGATTGCTACGAACGCCGGCGTAAACGCCTCGATTGTTGTCCAAAAAGTAGAATCATCAAAAAACAGCGAAGGTTACGACGCCAGTGCGGACAGGTATTGCGACATGGTTGCAGAAGGAATCATTGATCCAACAAAGGTGGTCAGAACAGCCTTACAAAATGCAGCAAGCATATCGACGTTACTCCTCACAACCGACGCCATAGTGGGCAAGATACCGGAAAAGAAGAAGATGCCTCCCATGCCGCCCGGCGGTGGTTACGGTGGATATGGCGATATGTACTAATCGTACCGCTAAACAATCAGGTTTATACCATTTAAGTTGCTTTATTTATTTCCTTGCAAAAGACCCCGCTTTCTCTGCGGGGTCTTTTGTTCCGGCTTGTTCCCAAACAGATGTTTTTTATCATCCATAGCTGCCGGGAAAACGGCAACTGCCATACAAAGCCCTTGCGCTCAAAAATAAAAATTGCTATAGTAATTCCGTTTTGTACAATATAATATAATAAAAAGGGTTGGTCCCACTTGCCATTGCGAGCGGAGCGAAGCAATCTTTTCTCCATTCATTAACAATTACAGGGTTTGCCTCGCCTTGCTCACAAATTCGGCTTTTGGTAAAGCCTGCGCAATGACATTTTTATACTTACTCTTTAGTGAGAGATTTTTTCGGAAAATCAGCACAAAGAATATTTGAGGGGTTCCTTTTCAAATGTCAATCAATAACATTCATTACAAAATAAATTATAAAACCGATGCGAAACAGAATAAACCAGAAAAGATATTTAAAGAGTTTTTTCTCTTTGATAAAAATATCCCAACAAACTCATCGACGCCGTGGCAACCGCTTACCGATGTTTATGAAACTCCCGATGAAATCGTCGTAAAAATGTCTCTCTCCGGAACAAGGCCAGAAGATATCAGGGTCGTCTTTTCAGATGAAACACTTACCATTACTGGTTTCCGGTCAGACACATCGTCCCACGAAAAAATCTGTTTCTATCAGGTAGAAATTCCTTATGGACATTTTGAACGAAGCATTTATATCCCAAAACCCATTGATACTGACAATATTCAAGCCACATATAAGGATGGTTTTGTCGATGTCGTTTTACCCAAGACACAGCAGCAACCATCCAAAACATTTTCAATAAAGATTAATTTTCACCAATAACAAAAAACCATAATAATTTTTTTGTCAGGAATAACCCCTATGAAAGACAAGGAAAACAAGGAAGAATTACCAGACAAAGAGCCGGCACCCATGCTCCCTGAAGCAGGCGATCCTGATAAATCAGAGAGGATTAAAATCCCCAGAGAACTGCCCATCCTGCCGGTCAAGGACACGGTAGTTTTTCCCAGTATGGTGGCAGCGTTAAGCGTTTATACCGAACGGGATATTAAACTCCTGAACCATGTCCTTGCTGGTAACCGATTCCTTGCGCTTGTTGCACAAAAAGAAAAGGACATGAAGATTGTAAAACAATCAGATCTCTATGAGTATGCCACTGCCGCTGTCGTGCTTCAGATGTTACGTATGCCTGATAATTCTGCCAAAATGCTCGTGCAGGGAATAAGCAGGATCAAGATCAACGAATATACACAAACAGAGCCTTATTTTTCGGCAAAAATCTCCGTGCTCGACGACATCATCGAAAACGACCGTGAGACAGAGGCGCTGGCAAGAAATGCCGCCGACCAGTTTGTCCGCATGATCTCCCTGGCGCCTTCTCTTCCGGAAGAATTAAAGATAGCCATTGTCAACATTGACAGCCCAAGCCGTCTGGCTGACATGGTCGCCTCCCACCTCAATATCAGCGTCGCTGAAAAACAACAGGTACTTGAGTCTATCAATGTAAAGGCACGATTACAGAAGGTGACCGCCCTGATTACCGGTGAAATGGAAGTGCTGGAGATGGCTACCAAGATACAGTCCCAGGTAAAAAGCGAGATGGAAAAGGGGCAACGGGAATACTACCTGCGGCAGCAACTGAAGGCAATCCAGGATGAGTTAGGCGAGGGCGACGAACGCTCTATGGAGATGAAGGAACTCACCAAGAAAATCGAAGATGCAAAAATGCCATCAGAAGCCAAAAAAGAGGCGGAACGAGAATTAAGCAGGCTCTCTAAAATGCCATCAGCATCAGCGGAATACACGGTCTCCCGGACGTATCTTGATCTGCTGGTCGCCCTTCCGTGGTCAGTCACCACCACGGACAGTTTGGACATTCCAGCCGCTCGTAAGATATTGGACGAAGATCATTACGACCTCGAAAAAGTTAAAGAGAGGATTTTGGAATACCTTGCCGTCCGTAAATTAAAACAGGACATGAAAGGCCCTATCCTGTGTTTTGTCGGCCCGCCAGGCACAGGAAAGACATCCGTAGGTATGTCAATTGCCCGTGCTATCGGTCGAAAATTTGTCCGCATGTCACTCGGTGGCGTGCGTGACGAGGCAGAAATCAGAGGTCATCGTCGTACCTATATCGGCGCTCTGCCAGGTCGGATTATACAGGGTTTGCGAAAGGCTGGATCAAATAACCCTGTATTCATGCTTGATGAAATCGATAAACTGGGTGCTGACTTCAGGGGTGACCCTTCCGCAGCGCTTTTAGAGGTTCTTGATCCAGAACAAAACCACTCGTTCGAAGACCATTATCTGGACGTGCCATTTGATCTGCGAAATGTAATGTTTATTACGACAGCAAACCTGTTAGACACCATTCCACCGGCGCTGAGAGACCGTATGGAAGTCCTGGAACTCCCCGGTTACACGGCAGAAGAAAAGCTGTTTATCGCAAGGCAGTTTACCATACCCAAACAACTCAAAGAACACGGCCTTACCGGGGAACAGGCGATTCTTGACGATGATGTTATTAAATCCATCATCACCGATTACACCCGCGAGGCAGGAATACGGAATCTGGAACGTGAAATCGCAACCATTTTCAGAAAGGTTGCTAAAGATATTGCCTCCGGTGAAAAACAGTCGGTCCGTGTCTCAGCAGACCAGTTACACCATTATTTGGGGCCAATTAAGTTCTTCTCAGAGGTTGCAGAACGGACTACGGAGGCTGGCGTCGCCACAGGCCTTGCCTGGACACAGGCCGGGGGCGACATCCTCTTTATCGAAGCCACATCAATGCCCGGCACGGGAAAACTTATGCTCACGGGACAGCTCGGCGACGTTATGAAGGAATCTGCACAGGCGGCAATGAGTTACATTCGGGCAAAATTGGATAAACTGGAGATCACCTTCAAGGACTTTAACAAATACGACTTTCATATACACATCCCAACTGGAGATCACCTTCAAGGACTTTAACAAATACGACTTTCATATACACATCCCCGCTGGCGCCATCCCCAAGGATGGTCCGTCTGCCGGTGTTACTATGGCCATGTCACTTATCTCATTACTGAAAAACAAACCTATTCTCTCTCATGTCGCCATGACGGGCGAGATCACCCTGCGTGGACGTGTACTCCCCGTTGGCGGTATCAAAGAAAAGGTTTTGGCTGCAAAACGGGCAGGAATTACCACCATTCTTTTGCCCAGGCGGAACGAAAAAGACCTCATAGAAGTCCCGGAAAACGCAAAAAAGGACATAAATTTTATATTCGTAGAAAAGGTAGACGAAATGTTACCCGTCGTTTTTGGCGCCAAAGAACCTGAGAAGAAGAAAAAGAAGGGGATTTTTTCGTAGTTGCATAATATCCGTAAAAATTATGCGGATAAGATTTTTTTCTCTTTCGTTATACTGTTAGTGATGAAACAATAAAACTTGCCTGCAATAATTTCAATTGCGCCAATGCTTCTACCACGTCTCTGCGTGTTTTCTGAACATCCATTCTCGCTTTCATAATCTTTTCATTAGCTTCCTGTAATTTATCTGCGTCAATCAGCTGTAAGATGTTTTCTGACTCATTTTTCAACCATCTGGTGATTTCATTGATGCCGACAATCATAATATCGTCGGCGGAGTTCATGCGATCAAAGATTTGTTTAATTCCTTGAGACTCCCCAGCATCCAATACTTTACTAAACCAACGGTCAAGGTATTTTTCGTAGATATTCTTGATCTTATGGCAATGCCCGCGGGCCTCATAGCCTTTTATGGTTACATAGCCGCTTTCCAATAAAAGCAGGGCTGACCTGCATTGGATAAAATTGCTTTTATCGGGCAGAAAAATAATTTCCAGATAGCGTACAGTTTCTTTTTCAATAAATTCTAAGATAAGGCTCAATTCACCCAATACCTCTGCCAGCTTAGCGGAGGCTTCCGTAGGATTATTGAGCAACTTATATTTTACATTACCAAAAAGACTTTCAAGGTCTTTGGCAGTGCCGAGTATTGTGCTAAATGATGGTAACATAGTTAACACCTCATAAGTTACATTTTAAATACTTAATAAATCCGAAAACACAAGACAGCGGAGGCAAGTATCCACAAAATAGCCACAACCGCATGCCCGCCAGTAATCTTTGCTCCAAACACCAGGTATGTTTTATAGCCCTTCTCAATTCAATGTTTCATTTATTTTTGTAATTTCAGGTTCATTTTGCCGTTTGTTTTGTCCTTTTTCCAACATCTTTTCATCCCTCTTATTACGTTATGATAAATTGAAATTTACTCATAATTATTAAAATATGGTTGTAATTTGCTAACCCTACTTAACCGATATTTTCAAAACCTTTAAAAATGAAATCCCGTCCGGGAATATATGATAATCGCAAAAAAAATGAGTTTGCATCAACAGCATACCCGTGATGCAAATCCAGGTTATGCATAAAATGAAAGCCCAGTAAACGGACACCATTCCCTTTTGCAGAATTAATAAATACGGGAGAACCGCTATCGCCTTCGATCGTTTCTTCATCGCCCATATACCTATATTGCCAAACAAATCCATAATTCATTCCACTACCCACGAGAGGTGAAAAGAAATCCACAGGAACCATTAAATCAATATCCAGGCACTGAGCACTACCATTACGTTCTACCCATAGTAAGCCATTGGTATTTTCATCACGAATAGCAGCATCAATATCTTCGCTTGTGGCAATCTTGCCGTTAAACCCATGAGGCCATAAGATTCTCTCTGAAACAAATTCTCCTGGTATTTTAAAAAGCATAGCATCAGTAATGTGCCTGTTTTTCATTATGTTTGTTGGGAGAAAACTATCAGAAGAAATTTTAAACCATTGTTTTTCATGAAAACCTAATGCATGATCACCATCGGGTGAGTTGTAATCACCATTTGATACATCGATAAATACATGGCCTGCGCTTGTTGCCCAATGCGTTCGCCCACTATCCATAACAAGAAGTGATCCAACGGTGCCTATCATTATCTTTTCTCCATCCCTAAAAGTCCCTCTATTTTCGGATACAGTTGAACGTCCAAAACCAAACCTTCTCCCCACATCGATGCGATCAGCCGTGGGCCAATTGGGTGTTGATGTAGCAGAAAGGCTCGGTTGACCAACTTCCACGACATCAAGCAAAACACGCACTCTCCCTTTGCCAGGAACACGCACAACCATGTATTGGGGAATTCTCTCTTTTCGGGTCAAAGTATCAAAATTACGTTTCTTTCTGACAAATACTTTTATGCAAAGTCCACCGGCAGCGTTTGATAGCGGTGCATAACATCCTTCTTTTTCCTTAAACTTACGACCAATTCCCAGTCCGCATACTCCAGGTAATTGTATAAATCTATGAAAAGCTGTCTGATAAGCTATTTTTAAATCAGGATATCTCCTCAACCAGCTATTTATCTGCCTCCCAGGACGATAGTTATTTCTTTCCTCAGATTTCTCCAATGAATGTTTTTTTAATGCACACACTCAACCGCTCCTATTAAGAAAGATCGCTAACAGCCAATGAAATGGTTATTAGAATTTTTTTGTCGCCAAATTCTACTTTTATTGTATCTTTAACCGCATTGGTAATTTTATCGTTACCGAGTGAATTCTGTATCCACTCTTTGAAGTTATCCTCCTTTTTTTCTTCTGGAGTAAGGTCTCGAGAAAGATTACTAATCGTAATTATCGTTGTGTTTGTCTTACTATTAGCTTTTATCCTTTCTGAAAAAACTTCAGCCAAGTTCTGATTAAAATATGTAGCAAGTTTACCTCTTAACTTGTCCTCTATATTATGTAATGCTTGCTCTACAGGATCTTTTCTACCATCTCCACCTATAGTTTGTGAATTATCTAATTTTGCAAGGCTTACAGTTGCCGGGAGAATAAATACATCCGTTGTAGCATTAAAAGCAATCATCGTAAATGGAGGACACGGTATAAATGCCATATCCTGACGTATCCATGGTACCTGTGACTGCAATAAGAATGAACTAAATGCTGCATCTTCATCTGGTCCACTAACTATTCCGCTATATTTTAACCATTGTTTTACTTCGCGTGGTTTTAAAATAGGATACAATCCTGGTTGTGCAATTTTTACTTCTGCAATCTTAAAAATAAGCATATTTCCCAAATAATCCTTTATTTCTTCCGGCTTAGATACACCAATTTCACCAGCCTCTGCTCTAAAACCGGCTGGCTTTAACAAGTTTGAAATTGAAGGCACAGGAGGCAAACCGGCAACTAAAGGAGCCCATGTTGTAACAATGCCTGATGCAACTTCAGAGGCTTTTTCAAACTGATTTATTACATAGGGTACGAGATTTGAATTATCCACCTTGTTAGAAAATACCTCTGCCGCCCAGCCGTTGCGGAGCTTCGTTTCTATATCAGCGCTACCCAACCCCGTATGCGGTTGAATAATATATTGCTCTTCAAAATCCGGCAAATATACCACATCCATACGGTCTCCAAGACGTGTTACAGGATCGGTATTATTAATAAAGCCTGTCTGTGCATGCAACTCGCTCGGCGGTTTTGCTTCCGGTTGCGGTTGTTCCTTTGGTTTTTCTCCTGTTTCTGTTCCACCTGCTGTTCCCGCTTCTTCCTTTACCCTACCAGGAGCTTTTTGTTCTTGTTCTTTGCCAGCCAGTGTTAACGCAAGCGCCTGGGTAACCGATAACTTTTCAGGTAACGCTTTTTTCAA
>JAXMAC010000125.1:0-8705 GCA_046350595.1 Candidatus Brocadiaceae bacterium
TAAAACAAGGATTGAAACACGGCATGTACTTTCAAATCGACATGAACCCGCTTTGTCTGAATTACAGTTCCATTAAAACAAGGATTGAAACAATAGTGCCGTCTGCAAACCATAGCTGCGTCCATCTGTCTGAATTACAGTTCCATTAAAACAAGGATTGAAACTGACAACCACCCGGAAGACTTTAAGAAATTGTGTAACGTCTGAATTACAGTTCCATTAAAACAAGGATTGAAACGCCACTGATGCGAAAGAAGATGAAAACATAAGTATGCGTCTGAATTACAGTTCCATTAAAACAAGGATTGAAACTAGAATCAAAAAATAGCATAAAATTTTGGTAGCGTTGTCAATAGGAGACCTATAGTCAACGATATAAATAAGTTGATAAGTTTTTTCAAATAAATTTCTAAATCCTAATTTCTAACAAAATATCAAATAAAAAAATTAGCCTCGTAGAGGCGCCCCTGTTTGTAGAACTAAAATGTATAACCCGGAACAGAGCTCCATAGGAGCGACCTGTAAGCATAAACAGGCCGCACCTACGGAACTAAAAGCATTTTTGGAAATTCATTTCTACAAACAGTATGCTCCTACAGAGCAAAATTTGGAAATTTAGTCACTGGGCATTTCATGAGAAACCAGACATAACGAGCAAGAGACACGAGGCGAGATTTTATCTTGATTCTGACTTCTTACTTCTGTATGCAGGTCTCCAATATTCTACGCTACCCATTATATTTTTGGTAAAGCAAAACCATTAGTACTTTGAAACATTGAGCTCTTCCATCTTCCCGGTAACCATAAATACTACCCTTTCAGCGATGTTCGTTGCCCTGTCGGCAATGCGTTCTAAATTATGTGATATCCAGGTGAGATACGTAGCCATACGGATAACTTTGGGATTCTCCATCATAAAGACCAGGAGCTCTCTGTATATCTGGTCATGGAGGGCGTCCACCATATCGTCATCATTACAAATAAGTCTTGCCATTTCTGCATCTCTTTTAACAAATGCCTTAAGAGACCTGTCCAGCATAGATAACCCTATATCCGCCATCCTGGGTATGTCTACCAGAGGCTTTATCAGAGGTTCGTCACCCATCAAAATATTTATTTTGGCATTTCCTTCAGCATGATCACCTATGCGTTCAAGGTCGGTTATAATACTCAATATGGCAGCTAATGTCCTCAGGTCAACGGCCATGGGCTGTTGTGTAGCAATGAGAAAAAGACATTTTTCTTCAATGTCAAATCGCTTCTTGTTTATGGAGAGGTCGTTCCTTATAATTTCCTCAGATAATTTCTTGTCTCTCTTTTGAAGCGCCCCGACTGATTTTTTTACTGCGTTTTCCACCATTTCTCCCATCTCCATTACTTCTGCCTGAAGATTTTGCAATGCCTTGTGGTAAGCTTCTCGTGTCATAATGTATTCCGTTCAGTATTCAAATATTTAATAAAATAGGATCTCTTTTTAAGCATCCTCAAGAAATGGAATAACCGTGAAGATTTTAACCAAATCTTCCTGTAATATAGTCCTCTGTTTGTTTTTCCCGCGGGGTTGTGAACATCTCGGTTGTAACATCAAATTCAATAAGTTCTCCGAGCATGAAGAAGCCTGTGTAATCCGATATTCTGGCCGCCTGTTGCATATTATGAGTAACGATGATTACGGTGTAATCCTGCTTCAGTTCAACGAGCATATCTTCTATCTTTGCTGTGGCGGTGGGGTCGAGGGCAGAACACGGCTCATCAAGGAGCACAATCTCTGGTTCTATAGCTATTGTCCTGGCAATACAAATCCGCTGTTGCTGACCACCGGAAAGATCGAGGGCATTCGCATGGAGTCTGTCCATTACTTCATTCCAAAGAGCGGCCTTTTTAAGGGCCTTTTCGCATAATTCGTCCAGGATACTCTTTTTATGAATACCCTGGATGCGAAGCCCATATACTACGTTTTCATAAATGGATTTTGGAAAAGGGTTGGGTTTCTGGAAAACCATGCCTACTTTTTTTCTCAGTTCTGTAGCATCGACCGTGGGAGCATAGATATCCTGTCCATCGATCTTAACGGTCCCTTCTATTCTTACATTTTCAATGAGGTCATTCATACGGTTCAAACACCGTATCAAGGTAGATTTTCCGCACCCGGATGGTCCAATAAAAGAGGTTATCTTCTTTTTTGAAACATCAAGGTTTATTCTCTTCAATGCCCTGGTTTTGCCGTAATAAAGGTTCAGGTCTGTAATGTTAACTATTGGTTCAGGTATGATTATTCTTTCTGCCATAGTAAATATTTTTCTCTTTTATCAAACGTTTGAACTCGACAATATCTTTCCTCTTCAGATACCACCTTTGTTGTAACATTTTAATTTTTTGAAAACATTCATAGTTGAAAATGTATTGTGACAGCATGGTAGTGGCAATTCATGAATTGCCACTACCATGCATGATACCTGAGTTATTACCGGAATTTTTCAAAAAACTAAACTATTACCTAAATCGACGTTGTACGGTACCGTTTTTTAAGCTTGTTCCTCACTACTATTGCGGCAAGATTCAACACGAGCACCGTAAAAACCAAGACAAGGGTAGTGGTGTAGACCATGGGAATTGCCGCTTCAACATTTGGGGATTGAAATCCGACATCATATATATGAAATCCCAAGTGCATAAATTTTCTCTCTAAATGTAAGAAGGGAAAACGATGGTCCATCGGAAGGGAAGGCGCCAGTTTCACTACACCGGTAATCATGAGAGGCGCAACCTCACCGGCAGCCCTTGCCATAGCCAGAATTGTGCCCGTAAGTATACCAGGAGTCGCCTGGGGAAGCACTACCTTCCAGAGGGTTTCAATCTTGGTAGCGCCAAGCGCATAAGAACCCTCTCTTATAGAGACTGGAACAGAAGACAATCCTTCCTCTGTTGCAACCACAACCACCGGCACCGTCAAAAGCGCCAACGTGAGAGATGCCCACAGAATACCACCTGTACCAAAGGTAGGGGTTGGCAGGGCTTCCGAGAAAAACAGCTTGTCGATATTCCCGCCAATAAGATAGATAAAAAAGCCAAGGCCAAAAATCCCGAATACAATGGACGGAACGCCTGCAAGGTTGCTAACGGATATCCGAACAAGTCTGGAAACAATATTGTCTCTGGCATATTCCTTGAGATAGACTGCGGTCAAAACACCTAGTGGGACAGCTATAACGCTCATAATGAGCACCATCATAACTGTTCCAAAGATTGCCGGAAAAATACCACCTTCGGTATTTGCCTCCCTTGGTTCATCAGACACAAATTCCCAGAATTTCATCAGGTAAAAACCAACTTTGGAAAAAATCCCCATCTCATTGGGGGCGTAGACGCGGATAATCTGAAAAACAGATATATTCTTTTCTGTGCCATCGGCAAGATGTACCACAACTTCTTTTTCCTTTGCCTTGGTATAAAGCGCAGCAAGCATTTCTTCCTTTTCCTTGTATGTCTTTTCAAGGTTGTCCATCTTGACACGCACATCTTCAATCTTTCTTTGAACCTTATCAGCAGGCTGCAATTTCAGCAAATGGTTCAATTCCAGACGGCATCTTTCCATGTGATAGTTTATATTCCCGATTTCCTTTTTTTCTATGTGCCGTATCCTCTTGAAAAGGGCGTGGCTCTCTTTGAGCAGGGGCGCCATATCTTCTAAGTCCAATGGTTTAACACTATCATCCTGTTTCAGGCCTTTTAAAAAACTGTACATATTGCCCCACTCACGCCTTTCAATAACCAGGGCAGCCGCCGGATAGTTTTGGGATACAATATCTGCATCATCTACCCACCTGAAGTCCATACCATAAACATCTCTGTTGCCGACTTTCAATTTTGTCCGGTATGAATCTTTTTTGTGAGGTATAGATTCCCTTTTTGCAATTTCTCCCTGAACTATGGAGTCATCCCTGAGCCTAAACTCAACAACCTTGCGAGGCCAGAATATGCCAAAACCGTTTACCATGATAAGAAGGACCAAACCGCATATCATCAACAGGCTCATGGACAACGTGCCTGCAGTCAACCATATATAAGGATCTACCGTTCTAAAAAACTTCTTCATAGCTTTCCATACCTTCTTCTCATTCTTTGCCTTACCATTTCAGCAAATGTATTGACTATAAACGTCGTCACAAAAAGGAGCAGGGCAGCCAGGAAAAGCACACGGTAAAGAGTTCCCCCAAACGGCGCCTCTGGTATCTCAACCGCAATATTTGCAGAAAGCGCCCGGAATCCATTAAACAAATTCCAGTCCATAATAGGGGTATTGCCGGTAGCCATAAGAACGATCATCGTCTCGCCAATCGCCCTGCCAAAACCAATCATGACAGCCGAAAAAATTCCCGGACTTGCGGTCGGAAGCACCACCCTGACGGCAGTTTGCCAGGGGGTAGCGCCAAGCGCCAGCGAGGCCGATACGAGGCTGTTGGGGACATTGCTCACTGCATCTTCAGATATGGTAAAAATAAGAGGAATTACGGCAAAACCCATTGCAAAGCCGACGACTAACGCATTCCTTTGATCGTATTTTAATCCAAGGATATTTGAAAAACATTCTCTGTAATCCCCGCCTAAAATGAAGGACTCAAAGACACCGCCAAGCTGAATGGATGTAAATATGGCAGCAATGATAAAAGGTATCAAAAACAGCGCCTCTGCTCCATGCTTGTACCGTCCTTTCCAAAAGACCGGCAGAAATTTCCAAATCAAAAGGGCTATGACAATGGAGAGTGTGATAAAAAATGGCATGATAATTATTGCAGGAAATATCCTTTCCATAAGTGGCGCAAGCCATAATCCGGCAAGAAATCCCAGTATTACGCTTGGGAGCGCCGCCATAAGCTCAATAACGGGCTTTATAATTTTAAATGAATTATGGAGAAACTGGGATGTATAAAGCGCACCAAAAATGCCAATGGGAACGGCAATAAACATGGCATAGATAGTTCCTTTTATTGTGCCGAAGATTAAGGGAATAAGGCTTAACTTTGGTTCAAAGTCATCTGTTCCTCCGGTAGATTGCCAGACAAACTCTGGTTTTTCGTAACCTTCGTACCATACCGACCCAAAAAGCGTTTTAAACGTTATTTCAGGGTGCGGGTTCGAGATGACCCACTGGAAGAGGGCGCTTTTTGAATCAGCTACGAAGATGCCGTTCGCCTTCGGTGTAAAAGCAAGAGCCGTGGGGACATATTTTGTCTCAAGGGTTAAGAGTGTCCGTTCAGATGTTGCATGGTTAAGATGAACTGTCCCGTCAGATGACGCTGTTATAAAACATTTATCCCGCAGAGAAGAAGCAATGGCAAGGATTGAAGCATGGTGAGACTCAAGGGTATGTATTTTTTTTAAAGCCCATCCTGTAAGAGAACCTTCTTCTCTCACTTGCATCCAGATGTTTACACCGCCACCATGGTCGCCAACGACGAGTGAGACATCTCCCAACAAAAAACCTAAAGCAGTTACCGCCTCGTTAGAAACCTGCACCTTTTCTACAAGAAAGGGGTTTTCCCTGTCCTTTATATTTATATGAAGTATATCTCCCAAAGATGTGCCAGCATAAAGATTTTCCATAAAGTGGTCCACCACCATGGAAGTGATTTCTCCCTCGTTTTGCAGTCCGGGGGAATTTATTGTCAGGCTATCAAATGCAAGTGTTGTATTCTTTTTTTGTCCTGTGATAAGCTCCGTAATATTCTTTTTCAATTCCTTTTTTTCACCCGAACCAAAGAGCGTCTTCTCAGTTTCTGAGGATATGAGGAATAGTCTGCCGTCTTCTGTATAAGCTACAGTAACGGTTGTGTTGTCGTCTTTTCTGGAAGCGATGAGCCTGAGCGCTTTTTTCCCGTCATCGGCAAGTAGGGTATCATCCTCGAATATTTCAGGAACAATCGTCCTCTTCCCTTTGTCGAAGGACTCCGCAAAGGTGATTGAGACTGATAAAAATTTTCCCTGATTCGTTCCCAAAACAAAGCGATTGTTATCGTTATAAACGGATGTTATGGTATTATGCTGTAACGTTGTTTTTGGGAGAGAAGTTTTTACCCCCTCTCCATTTTCTTCTTGTAAAGATGCGGAATGAGGGGATATTTTTGTTGGAGATTGCTCTGTTATGGCGGCGCCGTTAAGCGCGGCTATGCTGTATTTTTTTAAGATACTGCCGTCCGAAAGCGAGATAAAGTCTATATTACCATCTGCATAAATAGCATACGCTACCTCCTGGTGTTCATCTGCGCCAATGGAAACTACTGTGCCATTGAGTGAACGGGTATTTTCTTGTAATACCTGAGCGCCCCTGAAAAGTGGATAAACCTCTAAAAAAATGAATAAAAATATGGCAAGTATAACAAAAACAGTAGCCGCGCCACCGAGTGTGATAATCCAGTGGGCGGCCTTGTCTGTAAGCCTTCTTCTTTTTAAACTTTTCATAATATGAATTTGATAAATGAGAGCACAAACGAAACAATCCCCCCTTCCCCTTTTAAAAGGATAAAAGGAGATATGGGGGGATTTTGAGATCGCTTCTGAGTTAACGTCCCTGCAATGACAAGATTCTTTTAGAATTTACTCAATTATTTTTCTAATTTCTTGAGTTCCTCTTCAACAACTGATGCCGGTAGAGGCAAAAAACCGTCCTTAATAACCATTTCCTGACCTTCTTTGCTCAGGATAAATTTTGCAAATTCCTTGACGAGAGGGTCGAGTGGCTGCCCCGGTTTTTTATTAATATATATGTAAAGAAACCTTGCCAGCGGGTAAGTACCGTTCATGACATTTTTCATCTCGGCCTCTTTATATGATTCCCCTTCTTTAAACGAAAGGGGCAGGGCACGAATACCGGATGTTCTATAACCAATACCGCTGTAGCCTATGGCATACCTATCCTCGGTTATGCCCTGTACTACAGAGGCAGAACCCGGTTGTTCTTTTACGGTATCTTTGAAGTCCCCCTTAAATAGGGCATGTTCCTTGAAATAGCCATAGGTACCGGAGGCGGAGTTACGCCCATAAAGACTTATCGGACGGGTTGACCACTCTCCTTTTAAGCCGAGTTGACCCCATGTCTTAACATCCTCTTTATACGAACCTTTCCTGGTTTTGGAGAAAATTGCGTCAACCTGTGCAAGTGTTAAACCCGTAAGCGGGTTATCTTTGTTTACATATACCGCCAGGGCATCCAGGGATGTCTTTATTGATGTGGGTTTATAGCCGTACTTCTTTTCAAAGGCATCAATTTCCGTAGGTTTCATTGCCCTGCTCATCGGTCCGATCTGGGCTGTTCCTGAAATTAAGGCAGGCGGCGCTGTTGTAGAGCCCTTGCCCTCTATCTGAACCTTCACATTTGGATAGAGCTTATTGAATCCTTCGGCCCAGTAGGTCATGAGATTATTCATGGTATCAGAACCTATACTGTTGAGATTCCCGGAAACCCCGCCAACCTTACTATAAGGTTTTATATGCGCATCAACATTGATTGCATCACTAGCGATGGTTATGCCCGCTATACTAAAGTTAAAAATTGCCATGAAAAGCCATGCTTTTTTTACCATATACCTTTTCCTCCTATTTCGAATAATATATTAATCAAATTAATGAGAGAAGTCGACTTATTTTTTTGTATGACGTTTGTCATACTCCTTTACTGCCTCATCCGAATCGAAGACGACCGTTTCTCCATTCTGTCCGTATCCTATCTTGATAATACTTTTACCCATTTCCCCTGTTTTTTCAAATTCTGCTTTTCGCGTAGGTGAAGTAAAGACATACAACCTTTCATTAATTTTAAACTCACCGTAGGCTTTAATTCCTGCCTTTCCAAGTATCTCTCTTACAAGACGAGCTTCGTACTCAATGACAGCTTCTTCTGAATCAAAGACAACAGTTTCACCATTTTGTCCGTATTCGATCTTGATTATACCTTTGCCCAAGTCACCCGTTTTCTCAAAATCCTCCTTTCGCCTGGATGAGGCAAAAATATACAGCCTTCCGTCCTTTTTGATTTCCAGATAGGTACTTTTCTCTACTGTCTCATCGCTTGCCGTTGCAGCCTTGCACCTGGCCGTTTGTGAGACGGCACAATTTACTAAAGCTGCAATACTTATCATGAAAGCAACGTGAGAAATTACTTTACAAAATTTCACCATACTTTTATACAACCTCCTTTAACTTAAAAACGTACTTTACCAAAAGTTAGAATATAATCTGATATTGCAGCCTGATACGATTTTCCTCTATACTTTGTCCAACAGCATCGGTTGCATAGTGACCCACATCTGCCTGTATTTTGGAGCGGTGGTCTCTGAAGTAATAGTTCACACCGACGTCATACTCTTTCTGGAGGTCACTCGCTGCATCTTTGTTGGGATCAACCATGGAATACCGGGTATCAAATTCCAGTTTCTTTGGTATTACGAAGTAGCCGATCTGCGTAAAGAAACCGTCAGAATCCACCGTAGGCATACCCGCCAAATCCGGATTTTCCCTTCTTACATAGTACTCATTATTCCATGAAATACCTTTATACTTTACACCCAGGTCTACGGTTCCCGTGATGCCATCTGTATCCGTCTGTTTCACATCTCCTATTTTTGGATCAAATGTTACGGCCGCTCCTAACGTCGCTTTCACCTTTTCCGAATATTTAACATCGGTTTCATCATAATAATCATATTTTC
>JAXMAC010000126.1:0-8598 GCA_046350595.1 Candidatus Brocadiaceae bacterium
ATCCACCCTACTCAGAACTTGATTGCATAGGAATTTCAAAGTTGTGTTTGTAGAGCGACGAGCCTCGTCGCTTTACAAATAAAAAGCCGCCGTAAAGCCTAATTTAAAAAAAAGATATTGGGAAGGAAAAAACGGAGATACGATTGCAGTCTCCAGGCTGAACCTTCAACCCCTCAACTATTTATGCCCTTCCATAAATTTCGGTCATATCCCTGAGTTTCTGTATCAGAGAAGGTGTTATTTGTTCGGACGAGAGTCGCCATGACCAATTACCTTCTGTGATGGCAGGGCGATTCATACGGGCATCTCCTCCGAGACCGAGGATGTCCTGCATGGGAAATAATACAAGGTTCGCAGCGGACATCATGACAATCCTGATAAATTCCCCGTTCACTTCCGGGGCAGAGATTTCCCGTCCCAGGTATCGATATAGCCTTTCTTTGTCCTCTTTTGTGGCTTCCTTTTCGAACCATCCTTTCACGGTGTTGTTGTCATGAGTCCCCGTATATGCGACACAGTTTCGTATATAATTGTGAGGTGCATAAGGATTGGTCGGAAGGTCTCCGCCAAATGCAAAGAGCAGGATGCGCATGCCGGGAAACCCGAATCGTTGTATGATTTCCTTCACATCAGGCGTAATAACTCCAAGGTCTTCCGCTATAAAAGGAAGATGTGAAAACCGTTTCAAAAGCGTTGTGATGAAGTTTTCTGCCGGCGCTTCAACCCAGCGTCCATTTACTGCCGTTTTCTCTGTTGATGGTATTTCCCAGTATGCAACAAAACCGCGAAAGTGGTCTATGCGCATCATGTCAAATAGTGTTATATTACGTTGTATCCTTTGAATCCACCATTGATACCCTGTCTCTTTCAATCGATCCCATTGGTAAACGGGATTGCCCCAGTACTGTCCGGTGGCGCTGAAATAATCAGGGGGCACTCCAGCCACATACATTGGCTGTTTGTTTTCATTCAGTTTGAATAAATCGGGATGCGCCCAGACATCGGCGCTGTCGAAGCATACATAAATAGGGATATCCCCAATGATCTGGATACCCCGGTTATTGCTGTATTCCTTAAGAGAAGCCCATTGCTGAGAAAAAATAAATTGGAGAAATTTTTCAAGTTCAATTTTATCACAATGCTGCTTTTTTAATGATTGTAACGTTTCCGGCCTTCTGTCACATATCTCCCATGGCCACTGATTCCATAATTGTCCGCGAAAGTGCTCTTTCAAAGCAACAAACAGTGCAAAATCTTCAAGCCAGTATGAATTTTCCTTACAGAATTTTTCATATTCACAGGTGTTGGCTTTTCCTTTAAACCGTTCATACGCCCGGCAAAAAAGTTGTTTTTTATGGGTAATTGCCTTATGGTAATCAACACGGTCTCCATGGGATGTCGGATGCGTATCCAAGTCTCCTTTTTCAAGCAAGCCACTCTGGAACATGAGTTCCGGACTAATAAGGATTGTATTGCTTGCAAAGGCAGACGGACTGTAGTAGGGGGAATTGCCCAGTGCAGAATCAGTGGGGTTCAAAGGGAGTATCTGCCAGAAACCTTGTTTCGTTTCTGCAAGAAAATCCACAAATTTATATGCCCCTGTGCCAAAGTCGCCAATTCCGTATGGTGACGGCAAGGAAGTGATATGAAGCAAGATACCGCTCGATCTTCTATTCATGCGCACCACCCTGTGGGACGTAAGCAAAACATTGAAATTCTTTCTCGTCTTGCTGGTCTGCCCTTGTCAGGATACAAAGGATCTCTTCTTCCGGGTCGCCATCATTTTTACAGGTAACACAAAGGTCAGGTTTTGGAATCAGGTCAGGATTGATTTCTGTACCATCATCGTTAAAGAAACCATCTAATTTGTCGTTCATTCTTACTCATTTCCTTAATTTGTACTGGTTAGTTTGCCACGAGACTATCGAGGTCGCAGAAGTAATGAAAAATTAATTATCGAGCTTGTCAATAATTTCATGTTGTGGTTTGATTTTGTATTTTTTAATCTTTCGCCACAGGGTAGTTGTGGAGATCCCCAATATTTGTGAAACCTTTGTTTGATTACCGTCGTATTTGTTGAGCGCTTCTATGATGGCATTTTTTTCCTGTTCCGCAAGGGTTGTGACAATGTATGATTTTCGCTTGTCGTCTATGGGATTTTCAGAAAGTGAAGTAAATTCATTTATTGGGATGGGAAGTTCGTCTGCATTTATGATCTCGTTTTTAGATAATGCTACAGCCCTTTCTATTATATTCTGGAGCTCCCTGATATTTCCGGGCCAATCGTAATTGGTAAATGCACGCATTGCTTCCTTTGAAAATACCCTTTTGCCCCTTTTTAGTTTGTCCAAAATAATTTCCAGAAAATATTCTACGAGAAGGGGGATATCCTCCCGGCGTTCTTTTAAAGGAGGCAAATGAATACGTATCACGTTGATTCGATAGAATAAATCCTTTCGAAACCGTCCTTCTTCAACCGCTTTCTCTAAGTTTTCATTGGTAGCGGTAATGATTCTTGCGTCTACGTACATTGGCTTGTTTCCACCGACAGGCCGAATTTCTCCATCCTGCAAAAATCGCAACAACTTTACCTGTGTGGATGGCAGTGTCTCACCGATCTCATCCAGAAAAATAGTTCCCTTCTGTGCCTGTTGAAATAATCCTACTTTATCCCGGATTGCCCCGGTAAAAGCTCCTTTCATATGACCAAACAGTTCGCTTTCCTGTAAATTCTCAGGCAACGCACCACAATTTATGACAACGAATGGACCGTCTTTTCTGGGACTGTTGTAATGAATTGCCCGGGCAATTAACTCTTTTCCCGTTCCACTTTCACCGGTTATCAGGACTGTGCTTTCCGTACGGCTTACATGAGAAGTAACCTTTAATACCTCCAGGATGGCATTGGAATTACCCACAACGCCTTCAAATTTATATTTATCCCGGATTTCTCCTTCAAGATACCTGACCCTGTCTTTCAGGCTTTTCTTTTCGATGGCCTTTTTGGCAACCTTCAGGATTTCCTGGTGGCGGAAGGGTTTTGTTACATAATCATAGGCGCCGTCCCGAATCGCCTGAACTGCGGTGCTTATCGTGCCATAAGCCGTAATTAATACCACTTCTGTAGAGGGATTCGCAGTTTTGGCGACTTTGAGCACTTCCAGCCCATCGACCTTCTTCATCTTTAAATCTGTAACTACAAGGTCGTACACAGGGTTACTCTGCAACTTTTGAATAGCTTCTTCACCGCTTGCAGCGTCATTGACCTGATATCCCTCGTCTCTAAATGCAATAACAAGGGACTCCCGCATTGCATCCTGGTCTTCTACGACAAGAATTCTGCCTTCTTCCATAGTGGTTTTTATCCTTTCAAAAGTTATTCCGGATTATATAATTTTTCATTCCCTACAGGCAGTTTGATATAAAAGGTCGTACCTTTGCCTTCCGTGCTTTTCACGTCGATTGTGCCGCCATGGTCGTCTATAATTTGCTGCGCCATGGCGAGACCCAACCCTGTTCCGTCGGACTTTGTCGTATAAAATGGTTCAAATATCTTGTCCAGTTCATGAGCCGGTATCCCTGTACCCGTATCGGATATGAGTATCTCAACGGCATCCCTTAAAAACAGGGTTGTTTTTCTCACGGTTATCTTGATCTGTCCACCACGAGGCAAGGCATCCAGAGAATTTACGAATAAATTCCACAATACCTGATGTATAAGATCTGTATCAATATAAACTTTGGGGAGCACGCTTTCATATACGCTTTTTATTTCTATTGAATGGGTAAACCTGCTATCCTGTTCCAGCAGAAACAAGGTGTTTTTTATTACCTCCCGAATATCATGTAAAGAAAATGACGGTTCTCGCGGATGGGCAAAGGTTAAGAAATCACTGATAATCCTGTCCAGCCTCTCGGATTGTCCCACAATCATTTCTAATAAATCCTTGTCCTGGCCTGTCAATTTTAAATGGGAGTCCAGGATGCCCACGGAATTACATATAGCGCCAAGGGGATTTCTGATTTCATGAGCGATTCCCGCCGAAAGCTCGCCCATCGACGCCAATCGTTCAGACCGGCGAACCTGTTCTTCCATCTTTTTTCTTTCGGTAATATCCCTGACAAATGCCCTTGTACAGATGCACCCTCCCGTTTTATTATGGTAAAGAGACGTCCCGTTGATTTCGACGTTGATTTCTTTTCCCGATTTTGTCAGAAATATGGTTTCCAGATCGCTATTTCCCAACTCAACAATCCGTTTCATAAATCGCCTTATTTCTTCCCTGCGGTCGCCGGGTACGATATCTTCAAGTGTCATCTGTTTCATTTCGTCAAGGGAATATCCCAACTTATTTAACTCCGTCCTGTTCACATTAATAAATGTTCCGTCAAGATTTATTTCATGAATCATTTCCGGCGCGTTTTCAACAAGGTCTCTATACTTTTTTTCGGATTCCCGTATGGACATAAAAAGCCGCGCATTCTCAATTGCAATGGCTAACTGGGGAGTAATTTGGTTGAGTAAATTTAAGTACGTTTCGGTAAAAGCCCCATTGTTTTCGCTTCCTAAGGTAATAGCCCCTATGGGTGTGCCTTTTGATTTTAAGGGAAAACACAGGTAAGAAAGTATACCCTTTGCAGACAGTTTCCGGTCGTTAGAATACCATCCTTCCCGGGTGTCAGGCACAAAAAGTGGGGCATCTGTTTGAATGGCAATGCCCTGCGCAGTTTCACGCGAAGACAACAAACTGGTGTCCAGCCACTCTTTGGAGAACAACGCCCCGTTCACAACATGGGTATCTTCAATCAGTTTATCTTCCTCGATAAGATAGACTACGCCTAGCCAGGTAAAATTGATTATGCGTTTTAATTCCGCGTAAACAGTTTTATATACCTCTTTGATATCCAGGCTCGAAGCGAGTATCTTATTGACGTTATTTACAATTTCTTTTTCCAGCGCAGCCAGTTTTTCCCTGGTAATATCTTTTGATATTACAACAAAACCGATAGGCTGGCCATCCTCATCGCGCCTCAGGGTAAACGTAACATGGGCAGTAAAGACCTCGCCGTTTTTTCTTCTCCGCCTTACCTCTCCCTCGTACCGCCCTGTTTTCCGGGCAATCTCAAGCATCTGGTCTACCTTTCCCGACTTTACATCCACTTCTTCATGAAGGCATCTCACATTGGCAATCCCGATCATCTCCTCCGGCAGATACTCATAAATGAGGCTCGCTCCTTTATTAAATGCCAGGATATTGCCGTTTAAATCTTCCGCAATAATTGAATATTCCGTAGAACCCGCAAGGATACTATTTAAAAAATTCGTTGTCTCCTGGAGCTTAAGAGTTCGTTCTTTTACCGTATTTTCAAGGTCTGTTGTGTAATTCCTCAGCTTGATTGTTTTTTCCTCTAAGGAATCTGCCATGAGGTTAAATGCCCGCGCAAGTTCGCCGATTTCATCTTTCTTACCGCTCTTTTCTACCCGATGTCCCAGATCTCCGCCGGTAATCCTTCTGGTCACCTCTGTTATTTTGAGAAGAGGATAAGAAATCCTTTTGCTGAAGTAGAATGCAATCAGTACGAGAGGAAAAGCCAATACAAGCAACAGGGAAAAAACAAATTTTTCCAAACTGTGCGCCGCTCCATACCCTTCACGGATATCAATCTGCGCAAGCAAACCGCAATCATATTCTGAAATCCAGCACCACGCCCCCAGTACCTTTCTGCCGTCATAATTGATATAACCGCTTGCATCGTATCCATCTTTACCATTCAGACAGTTTTGGGCGCCTTCTGTTAACTTTCCTGTTTTTGGATTTATTACCCTTAGTTCCCAGGTAGTCCTGCGTTGGATCAAACCAGATTTCTTTATCGTATCGGCAAACCGTGACTCGGTGAGCATAAAACCCTCCCGGTTGATAAGAAATGTTTCCCCGGTTTTCCCCAGTTCAACGCATTTCATGATTTCACTAAGATGGAGAGTGTCCACTTTAAGAATGAGCGCCCCTAAAGTAAGGCCGTCGGCATCTAAAAGAGGGGCGGAGATAAACATGAGCGGATGGTCAGAGTCATTACCTTTGTCCTTGCCGTTGGCATAACGCTGAATTCTGGACACAAAAATGTTTCCATTCAGCGCCTCTTTGCAATAGTCATATCCCAGAATATTGGTACCTAACGATTTCTTTTCTGTGGCTTCGAGCACGTTTCCATTCTGTGAAGTTATATATACATCTTTATACCCGTATTCGCTCCTCAGCATCTCGAGGTAATCGTGAAGTTTGAGAAAATTTCTGACCCTGTCGTTTACATTCTGACCTAAAACTGTAGAAATATTTTTACTGATAATCTTTGCATCGTGTCTTCTCTCATCAAACCACATCCTGACGATTTCCGCCTGTTTTTGTTTTACGCCTTCCAGGTTTCGTATCAATGCCTCTTCCAGGTCTTTCTGTGCCTTGGGAAAAGCCACGAAGCGCAAGAGAAGGAGTGGCACAAATGAACAGAGGAGAAATATCAGGATTAATTTATATTTAATTGATTTAAATAAAAGCATATTTCTGTTTTATGTGGCTGATATATAACAACCCATCAGGCATGGAATAATTATAGGGAAACGGGCATAATTCCTCGCTTAGCCTTCCTATGACATAATGATGCATTTTCTCAGCTTCTTCGGGCGACATCCCATGTTCAACTTCGTATGAATATCCCAATCCCAGATCCTCATTTTTTGGCGACATTATCTTCCGTAACCCATAATCCGCCGGTGTCTGGGTAATGGGAGAATCCTTTTCCATGCCGAAAAGAGATGGTAAACAGGAATATCCCGGTGCAGTTAAAAAATCCTTTTTGAGTATAAAATCCAATGTATCCAATGCCTCTTTTTTTGTCTCTGTCGGGAATCCAACAATGGTATACAGGTGAAAAGCTATTCCCCACTTTAAGCATTCATCAAGTATCTTCTTTACGACATCGGTCTTGGTTCCCTTTTTCATCATATCGAGAACACGTTGATTGTATGATTCCAGACCAAATACCAATTTTTGACAGCCTGATGTGGACATCATTTTGAGCAGGTCGTTATCGAGGTTTTTTTCAAACCTTACGCCGCCCATCCATTTGATATCCCATTTATTCTGCATGAGAGACTGAGATATCTCACGTAGCTTATTAATGGGAACCGATTCATCCGTAAAGAAGAAGTAGGGCGTCTTATATTTTTGAGAAAGGGTTCGGATATCATTCATCAATAATTCCGTGCTCCGCAATCGGAAATTTCTGTGGTCGAGATGCAAATTACAAAAGGTACACTTCCGGTAATAGCATCCCCTCGATGTCTGCACCGGCAAAACGGATTCGGGGGCAAAATAGAGCCTTAAAGGAAAACCGTCAAAGTCGGGTGTTGGAAGCGCATTTAAGTCTTCTGCGTAGAATGGTTCATTGACCTTCGTAACCCCCTTTTCCCGGTAAATTAAATTGGGTACCTTTTTGAAGTCCCGCCCATTATCCAGTTGTTCAATAAGATTCAACAGGCCATGCTCACCCTCAAAAACAATAAAGCTATCAACTATCGAGAAGAGTCTGTCTAACTTTTTTATATTTTCAATGAGTTTTGTAAAAACACTACCGCCGACCGTGATATGGATTTCTTTATTTCGATCTTTTATTAATTTTGCAAGGGTAAGTCCCGGAATGATCTGTGAGGTATTGGTAATGGAAATACCGACCAGATTGGGTGACGCTTCCAGAATAGAAGAAAGGGTATGATCTTTATAAAGGTTAAGGAAGATATTTTCCTCACCATCATCCAGGGCCATGAAAATATCCTGGGATGAATATACGGAGTACCGCATATCGTTGCTGACGGCCGTCATAGAAGAGGGGTAATACAGGCTGCTCATAATCTGAAGGGATTCGTTGATGGTATGGACGCTCTCCATGTACCGGTCAAGGTCATAAAAATCCTTCGATCTCATAGTGTTTTTTGCCGGTTCTATTTTATCCATGAGTGTGGGGATTACCTCCGCAGCATATAACAGCGTCTGACGTTTTTCCTGGCTGTTCCGGGTATCCCCGGCAATTCTGTCCTGAGACTTAAGCTTACCGACAATCTTCTGATAAAATTCACTACATGTATTTTTGGTAAGAAGGATATCCAGCAACTCAATATTCAAGTCTCTCTGGACAACATTGTGAACGGTGTTTCTTCTCAAAAAACCTGTTAATGAGGGTAAACTAAGATAGGGTTGCGAGGGGTGCCATGACGGTGGAAAGAGAAGCAACACGTTCATTACATTACGCCTTTAAATTTATAAATTTGTCAAATTATGAATAAGGTGGATTAAGGCATGGGTTTTTACGCCGAATCCACCAATAATATTTCCAGGAAAGGTGGATTCGCTCTCGCTTAAGCCACCCTACCGCAAATCTGCATAAATAAAATGGAAATTCCTACGCAATCAAATTAATCCCACTAACAAAGGGGGTAACGGCCATACATGTTAAGTTAAGAATCTATAACCCCCCTGTTCGGATTAATGCCACATTGTCCCCCGCTGGCGGGGGTTAGGGGGTGGACGGGACATCTCCAATTGTGTC
>JAXMAC010000127.1:0-8366 GCA_046350595.1 Candidatus Brocadiaceae bacterium
GTTCTATAACCATAACGGTGGCATTGGGTATATCAATCCCCACTTCAATGATTATAGTTGACACCAGGATATCGTATTTCTTTTCCTTAAAATCGAGCATGACTTTATCCTTATCCACTGGCTTCATCTGTCCATGGAGCAGGCCAACTCTGAGCAATGGAAATATCTCTGTTTGAAGACGTTTTGCCTCGGTAACGGCCGATTTCAGGTCAAGTGCCTCTGATTCCTCAACAAGAGGATAAACAATAAATGCCTGCCTCCCCTTTGCAATCTCACCTTTGATAAAATCATACGTATCGGTTTCTTTGCCTGCCGGTATCCAGAGGGTTTTTACGGGAGCGCGCCCCGGCGGCATTTCATTCAATATTGAGATGTCTAAGTCGCCAAACAATGTGAGGGAAAGGGTGCGGGGAATAGGGGTGGCTGTCATGACAAGCACATCAGGGGAACCCCCTTTTTCCTTTAATTTCAAACGCTGTACAACGCCGAATTTGTGTTGTTCGTCAATGACCACGATCCCTAGATTTTTGAACCGGACGGTTTCTTCAATAAGGGCGTGGGTGCCTATTACCAGGTCTGTATCCCCATTCCGAATTTGTTCGAGGTGCTCCTTTTTTTGTCTGGAATAGGTGCTTCCCGTCAATACATGGATTCGCACCTGGGAATGGCTGAGATATTTCTGGATAGTTTGAAAATGCTGTTCAGCTAATATTTCCGTAGGCGCCATGAAGGCGGCCTGGTAGCCGTTTGCAATGGCAACGAGGATGGCATACATGGCAACAACGGTCTTCCCGGAACCAACGTCACCCTGGAGCAGTCGATTCATGGGTTTATCGCTTCGCATGTCTTCCGTAATTTCCTTAATCACCTTTTCCTGCGCCCTGGTCAGGGTAAAAGAGATAAGCCTTCGGATGTGCGCATCCACATTCGGACCTGCCTTAAACGAAATTCCCGTTTCCTCTTTAATACCCCACCGCCTAAGCGCCATGGCCATTTCAAGGATAAACAGTTCATCGTAGACAAGCCTGGATTTTGCGTTTTTTAATGCATCAAACGTTTGGGGAAAATGGATATCACACAGCGCATGCAGTACAGGCACCAACCGATTTTTTTTTATAATTTCATCGGGCAGCATTTCTTCAACATGGTCGGCAAAATTATCAACGGCCTCTTTCATAATCTTCCGGAAGTGGATCTGACTGATGTGCTCAGTCAGCGGATAGACAGGGATTATGTTTCCCTCCTTCAGTGAAACATCGTCTTCCCGAATAATTTCGCACTCCGGACTTAATACCTGCAGGTATTTATACACACCTACCTTCCCGTGTAAAAAAACCCTGTCGCCTGCATGAAATTTACTCACCAAAAAGGGCTGGTTGAACCAGGTTGCCGCAACCGTACCGGTGTCGTCGCTGACAAAGACCTCCAGGATATGCTTCCTGGCTCTGGACATCCGCGCCGTAATACCGACCACCTTGCCGCACAGGGTAATTTCTCCGCCGATTTTGGCTTCTGAGACGGTTTGGATGCGGGTGTAATCCTTATAATCTCGCGGAAAATAATAGAGCATGTCATGAATGGTGTGTATCCCCAGTCGTCCGAGAATTTCTATTCGTTTCGGCCCAACGCCTTTCAGGTATTGTACTGATTGGCCGAGTGAAGGAGTTGTGGTTACTTTTTGAGTAGAATGGGTAATCAACATATGAAAATTTTATGGTATTTTATTTAAACGAGAAAGCATATACCAATTATGGTAGAAATTACCGTAGTTGTGAACCCTACCTTAAAGAAGTCCCAGAATCCCACATGGACGTGTTCCTTTGACAACTCCATAACAATCATATTCGCCACAGATCCCATAATGGTGAGATTGCCGGCAAAGGTACTGCTCATAGCCAGTGCGTACCACATGCTCCTGGGATCAACAAACTTATCGATCCATGACGCCGATAACAGAACAAACGGCACATTAGAGACAAGATTGGAGGCAATGACCGAGAAGATGCTGAAATTGACAATCTGACTGGATGCAGTTTTGCCCAGATACGGCTCAACGACATGGTGAGCCATCGTTAAAAAACCAGCCTTATTGACACCACCCACCACAATAAATAAACCGCTGAAAAATAATAAGAGCGTCCAATCAACCTTTTCCAGGGCATCCTGCGGTTTTGATCCCGATAATATAATGAGTCCAAGTCCTCCCGTTATTGCAGATAAGGGGAGGTTGCCCGTAAAGACAAATCCTAAAAAAATGCAAAAAAGCACAACAAGCGATTTTATGGTAAGCTTTGCATCGACTTCGGGTTTTGTCAAGGTGATCGGGTCAAATCTTTTAAAATGGATGTCCTTCCTGAATACTATCCAGATGATCATTACATTCGCCATAAGACTCAAAATCCCTATGGGAATGAGATGCAAGGTAAAATCCAGATAGGGTATCTTTGAAAATACACCGATAAGCATATTTTGCGGATTGCCCGTCAAGGTCACCACACTTCCGATATTCGAAGAGGTCGCCAGCGCAATGAGGTAAGGAACAAGATTGAGTTTCATCTCGCTTAAAGCAAGGATCAGAAGCGGGGTAAACATCAAACAGATGGTATCATTAACAAAGAGCGCCGAAAGGATACCGCTTGCAAATGACACCAGACAAAGCAACATAAATGAATTTCTGGCATGGGTAATTAATAAATAGGAAAGATACCTGAAGCAATTGGCTATCTTGAGGTAGGCAACAACAAGCATCATGCCCATCAATAACAAAATAGTATTATAATCAACGGCGTGGTATGCCTCATCCAATGTTAACACGCCGGAAAGCACCATCAGCACAGCGCCCAGCAACGCCCCTGAAGGCCGGTCAAGTCTATGCCATTTCATCTTCTGTGCAGAAATAATGACATAGGTAAGGATAAAAATGAATAACGATTTAATAAGCAATGAAGTCCTTCATGATTGAAAAGGTTACATTTTGTGGCTAAGACGCTCTGCCGTTCTTTTGTATGGTATTCTAACTTCTTTTACACTCCTTAACAAGAAGGTCGATGTAATAATTCTCATAACAGAAGAAAGAAAAAAAAGGCCAAGGAGGCGGTATCCGAAAACGGGAGGCAGGTGGGTAGCAAGAAAGCCGCCAAGGATATTGCCAGCGCAAATGGCAAGGCCATTAAAGGTATTGAAATACGAGATGCAACGGGTACGTTTTTCTGGTGTAACCGATTCAAAAATAAAGTTGGAAGAACAGAGATTAAACCCCGCCCAGAATATACCCGCCAGTATCTGAATTACTATCAGGAAATACACCTCTCTCCATACGAGCCACAGGGAAGGCAACAGGGATATACCTAAACAACATACCCTGATAATCCATCTGTTTCCGATAATATCTGCACGGCGTCCCCAATAACTTACCGCCAGCATGCTCGCTATGGGAACCGTTGTCGTAAGGATTGTATAAGTAATATAGGAAAATCCAAGGTCGCGGAGCATAAATACCGGAAAAAACGGTGAGGCTAAATACACGGCAAAACTAAAGGAGCTATGAAAGATCACATATTTGCCAAAATTTCCCTTATTAAGCCTTCGGGTAAAATCTATAAATGAAAAATAATGTTCACGCCTGATCTCCAGCCGTGGTTCATGCATTTTACTGAGAAAATAACATGAAATATAACGTGAAATCATGGCGAGAAAAAATATAATCGTAAAACCGGTAATGGATTGCTTTTGGAACAGATGGAGAATATATCCGGCCAAAAAGGAACTTGCCACGGTAACCAGACCAATAAGTCTGCTCCGGTTGCTAAAAAATGCCCCCCTCATTTTTGCAGGCACAAGGTTGGCCATAAGCGAACCCCAGGCAGGATTGGCAAAGGTACCAAACGATAAATAAACCGTACAAAGGCAAATAAGGACAATGATTCGAAGAGACTGAGGAAGGAATGGAATTATCGCTATAGGAAACAAAAGAGATGCCTGGGACAATACAGAAAATACAATAATCTTCTTTCTGCTCCCAAACCGTTCGGTAATATCCGCAGCCTTAAGCTGGGTAAGCGATGGGACGAGCTGGGTAATAGAGCTTAGTAAACCAATCTGGAGATTCGTGGCGCCGAGGGCAACCGCAAAGGGATTAATATAATTATCCCCAAAGCCCGTAGTTGCAGCATACGCAACACCGTCCTTGACAGAAAATCTGAGGCTTTTCCGAACGGCAATTTTTTCCTGCTTTTTATTAAAAATATGAGTAGAGGCCATCTTTATCATTCTTATATTTTTTAAGTTTTCAAATGGTTTTCGATTTTACCAGTAATTTTAAGGCTTTCAAGGAATTTTAATTTTTCATCTTTATTTATTGCCAATCTCTTCTGTGTTCAATCTATAAATGCGTTATAGCGGGTTAGCTCAGGGAATGCAGGGTGATACTGAGGGAATATGCAAAATTTTGTTGCAGGGGTAAAGCACTTGCTGTCTACAGATTAAGAAAAGTTTATCTAAGATTCTGGATAAATTTTTAAAAAGTTTTCCTTCCAAAAATTACCGAAATGAAAACCAGTTGTGAAAGCCTTCTCTATCTTCTTCTGAATAAGATAGTTAAAAAAGAAAAAAATGCATACGTTAGAATCCTGCAACCTTAATTAATAAACGTTGGCATAGTTTATGCTTTATTATAATGTTACCTCAAAAAAATTCTTTTTCTGTAAGTTTTTCACAATCACATTTACTCCTTATCAGGAGGTGAAGTTTATTTATGATGGAAAGATTGCTTCGCTTCGCTCGCAATGACCGCAGACGACTAAAGTCGTCACTACAAACGCTTGCAACGACAACGTTTTGTATACCATCACAGTGCGTAGTAAGTGTCATTACGAAGGTCTTCTCCGAAGCAATCTCCCCACTTCATAAGAGAATTGGTTGCGGCCATGCTGCGATATGGATCATATTACTGTAAATATTTGTTGCTTTTTTTGATTTGATAAAATTTTTTACAATACACCAGGAGTACAGAGGAGAAAATATGAAGAGAATAATATATTTGTGGATTTTACTATTAGGAACAGCATGTTTCATGGGCTCCGTTCTGGCTCAGGGGTTGATTATCTATCCTGCAAAAGGCCAGAGTCCGGAGCAAATGGAAAAGGATAAGTTTGAGTGTTACACCTGGGCGAAACAACAGACCGGATTTGACCCCATGGTAGCGTCCAATGCCCCCCAACCTCCACCGGCTCAGAGCCAGGGAAGTGTTGCAGGCGGTGCTGTAAAAGGCGCCGCGGGGGGTGCGCTGCTTGGCGCTGGTGTTGGCGCTATTGCAGGGAATGCAGGCAAGGGCGCTGCGATTGGTGCAGTTTCGGGTGGCGCCTTTGGTGGTTTAAGGAGTCGTCGGCAGAAAAAAGAGATGGAACAAGCACAGCAACAGCAGGCAAGCCAACAGGCTGTGCAGTATAATCAAAGGCAAAGCGAATTTAACCGCGCATACAGCGCATGCCTCGAAGCGAAAGGATATACGGTAAAATAAATTATGGAGAGAACTATGAATACAATAAAATTAACTGTTTTAACCTTTTTATTTGCATACCTTAGTTCAAATTTTTCACATGCGGCTGATTTTGATGGGTCAAAACCATTACTTTTCTCTGTAAAAACTGTTCTTGAA
This sequence comes from Candidatus Brocadiaceae bacterium, assembly GCA_046350595.1. Taxonomy (GTDB): domain Bacteria; phylum Planctomycetota; class Brocadiia; order Brocadiales; family Brocadiaceae; genus JAHFOW01. Next base: position 5,657 of record JAXMAC010000127.1, read on the forward strand.
TGCGCGCCGAACGGCGAATCCAGGATGGTAACGGCAGAGGAAATGGATATGCCGCAGTTTCTCATAGTTGATTGTAAGAAAATGACAATTAGCCCTTTACCCCCGATTAAAGGAAGACGTGATACCATAATCAAGCGTATGGAACGTATCGATGGAAAGTTGATTCTGCAGGGGGCAGATAATGGGATAGAGCATGTACGGGACGGTGTTGGATGGACGGCGGCAATTTCAGAGGAGACGGGCATGGCAGTAGTAACGGCATCCGGCGATGATGTGGCGTTTGTCATCTTTGGCGCCTGTCTGCCGCGTTAGAATCTCTTGAAGGGGATATATGTTTGAGAATTTCAATAGCGTGTTGGGATTATCTTGAAGAAAGATAGCTACGGCCAAAATTTTCGGATTAAAACAAAACGGAAAAAACCGCACGTGACTGGTTCAGAATGCAAGATGGTCGGCATGCTCTGAATAACAAAGAAAGGTATTCACTGTGAAAAGAATTGGTTTTTTTCTGTTTGCAATTAGTATACTTTTCCTCATAGTGATGTTTTCAGCAACCGCACAAACATCCTCCGTCAATCAGTCACAGACAACCGCTTTAAGTGGTCAACAGACGCGTTATCTCTTAAGTCTTTCGGGGATATTTACCTTTTTCTTCCTTATGCTGGGGCCCATCAAAGTTTTGGTTCCGTTTGTCAAGATGACCAAAGATACTGATGCGAGGTTTCGGCGTAAAATTGCACTCATGGCTACCCTCATCTCTACCATTGGTTGTCTTGCTGCCGGTTTTATGGGTCAAAGGGCTATGGAAAACTTGCATATTTCAATTTCTGCCATAGTGCTTGCGGGGGGAATAATTCTTTTCCTGGTAGCGTTACACATGGTCATGCAGATGTACCTGTCTTCTTCTCAGAATGAAACAATACCACCCACCCTAACACTCTCTATGGCAGTTTCTCCACTTTCTTTTCCCACAATTGTTACCCCATATGGGATTGCAATTCTTATTATAGTCCTGGCAACAGCACAGGGGGATACCACACGGCAGATCGGGATTATTGGTGTACTGCTAGCGATTATGCTTTTAAACTTACTTGCAATGCTGTTTGCTCATAAAATAGTAAAGTTTATTAGTGTGAGAATAACCCTGCAAATCCTCGGCAATGTGCTCGGGGTGCTGCAGGTTGCGCTGGGAATACAGATGATTCTTCAGGCCTTAGTATTGATGGGGGGTAATGACAAAAGTTTTATGAAAGGGAGGCTTATGCTTTGGGGCACAAGAGTTCGAGAAAAAACATTTCAGAAAGGAGATATGCAATGAATTTATGTTGTCGATTCATAGTCACGGCATCCTTCTTTATCCTTGTTTTATCAGGTTGTGTCCATTATCCGGTGAACAAACGCCTGGAACAGTGTAATCCAGACTATGGATATCGGGGAAGAAATATGCGACCCGCAGAAAGGCAGTCCAAAGATACGCTTTTAATGCTTACCTTTTCAGGCGGCGGAACGAGAGCTGCAGCGTTTTCCTATGGTGTTCTTGAATCGTTAAGGGATACAGAACTTAACCAGGCGGGGAAAAAAATCCGGCTACTGGATGAAGTAGACGTCATATCTGGTGTATCGGGTGGCAGTTTTACTGCTGCATACTACGGACTCTTTGGTGACCGCATCTTTGATGATTTTGAGACAAAATTTCTAAAAAAGAATATACAGGGCGCCCTTACCAGAAGGATTTTACTGAGACCCGACAACTGGGTCCGGCTATCTTCTCCATATTTTGCCCGCAGTGATTTGGCATCAGAATACTATAACAAGCATATTTTTGAAGGCGCTACCTTTGAAGATATGCTGAAAATGCAAGGTCCAATGATCTTTATCAATGCCACAGACATGGTACATGGAACCCGAGTGGCCTTTACTCAGGACGCCTTTGACTTAATCTGCTCCGATCTTTCCACATTCCCGGTATCCAGGGCATGCGCAGCCTCCTCGGCAGTGCCTATCCTGTTGACCCCCATCACCCTCAAAAACTATGCAGATACCTGTAATTTCGAAATGCCCGAACCCCTCAAAAAGGCGTTAGAAGCCCGTACACTTCCCGACCGGCAGTTTGACCTTGCAAATAATTTATTGCCTTTTTTGGATTCAAAGAAAAAACCGTATATACACCTGGTGGATGGCGGCGTTGCTGATAATCTGGGATTAAGGGCTATACTCGAAAGAATAATTGCAATGGGTGATGCCTGGACAACTCTTAAGTTCGCACGGCTCGAGAATATACATAAGGTTGTTATTGTTGTTGTAAATGCAGAGACGGAAGTAAACACGAAATGGGACAGATTCGGACTCGATCTGCCTATCTCAGCAATGCTGGAATCATACTCGTCTATATCAATTACCAAGTATAATACGGAAACCGTTGCGCTTTTAAGGGAAAGTTTCCACAAATGGGCTGAAGAAATTCGACGCGGAAGGTGTCCGCCCGGACAGATTTCAAAAGAACCCGGTGGCTGCGGTGACATCGAGTTCTATCTCGTTGAGGTAAGATTCGACGCCCTCCCTGATGAAGCGGAGCGTTCTTACTTCAAACATCTTCCCACTTCATTCCGTTTGAAGCCTGATGATGTGGACAAACTGCGCGAGGTGGCCCGAAGAATACTTACCAATTCAAAAGAATTTCAGCGCCTTCTGAATGATTTGCAGTGATACG
>JAXMAC010000128.1:0-8284 GCA_046350595.1 Candidatus Brocadiaceae bacterium
ACTAAAGTCGTCACTACAAACGCTCGCAATGACAACGTGCTGTGTGCCATCAAAGCGCATTGTGAGTGTCATTGCGAGGGTCTTTTCCGAAGCAATTTCCCCTTTTCATAAAGAAGAATTGGTAGCGGCGTAGCTGCGCGATGGATTATCACGAATCTTTTCATGATCGATTCGACCTGATACATATCTTGTTTCTGCCCGTTATCGGGGGTATAAGAAAAAGGTTAAGAGCGTCATTGGAGGAAGGGTTCAAGGATTTCTCGTTGCGAAACACTCACGGAGATATTAAACTACATATTAAAATAAATTCACCATCTATAAAACCTTTTCTCTTTACTATTTCAACAGGTGTCTAGAATGGCCAGAAAATACATATCCAATCTTAAAAGTGGTGAAGCCGTAGAAGACGTCTTTCTTGTTGTAAAAAAGGAAGTCAGGGAAACGAAAGACAAGAAACCGTATCTTAACTTGCAACTGGCGGACAAGTCCGGCTCTCTTGAGGCCAGGAAATGGGATGCGACGTCTCAGATTTGTGATAGTTTTCAAAAAGACGCATTTGTCAGGATCAAAGGGGTTGTTGAAACATTCAATAATATCCTCCAAATAAAAATTAGTGAAGTCTCTCTCGTTCCCGATGCACAGATAGAAATGAGTGAATTTATCCCGTGTACGGAAAAGGATATTTCTCTTTTAAAAGACGAACTCAGGGAGATATTTCGTACCATTCAGGACGTCCACCTTTCAAAACTGCTTACGAATATTTTTCAGGATAAAATCATCCAAAACGCATTTTTCACCGCCCCGGCTGCCATGCAAAACCATCACGCATATTTAGGGGGGTTGCTGGAGCACGTTGTTTCACTTTCCAAGCTGGCTATAAGCTTTGCCGGTCTTTATCCTGCGGTAAAAAGAGACCTGTTGCTCACGGGCGTAATTCTCCATGACATCGGAAAGATACGGGAATTATCCTACGAACGCAGTTTCCAGTATACGGATGAGGGTTACCTCCTCGGTCACATAACTTCCGGCGTGCTCATTGTCCAGAAAAAGGCGATGGAGATTGAAGGTTTTCCTTCTGATTTGCTCAATGGTCTCCTTCATATGATATTAAGCCATCATGGTGAGTTGGAATGGGGATCGCCGGTAAAGCCGGCAATTCCGGAGGCTATTGCCTTACATTATTTAGATAATCTCGATGCAAAGATACAAGCCGCAACGAAGGCGATCAACGAGCAAAAAAATACGAATGGTTCGTGGACAGAATACATCAAAATGTTTGAACGAAGGCTCTACAAAAAATAGGGAGGACGGGCACTATGGCGGTTATAACGGTACCAAAGGTATTGCGGGAAAAACTGGGGGAAGACGGCGCTGACTCTTTGATAGAACTGATTAATAAAACAGATGCAAGCGTGAAAGAAGATGTGCTTGTATTTGTTGAAGAAAAGTTCGAGAGGAGATTGGCGGAAGAATTAGGGAAGGTGAACGAGCGGATATCGGAAGAGATTGGGAAGGTAAATGAACGGATGTCGGAAGAGGTAGGGAAGATAAACGAAAGGATATCAGAAGAAATAGGGAAGGTAAATGTACGAATATCGGAAGAAATGGGGAAGGTGAATGAAAGAATATCGGAAGAAACGGGAAAGATAAATGAACGGATATCGAAAGAAATGGGGACGGTGAATGAACGGATATCGAAAGAAATAGGGACGGTGAATGAAAGGGTATCAGAAACAAAAATAAGTTTGTTGAGGAGAATTGAAGAGGTAAATACCGGTTTACTCGGGAAAATTGCTGAAACAAAGACAGAAATGATCCGATGGATGTTCATCTTCTGGGTAGGTCAAATAGCGGTGATGGTTGGTATCTTGTTAACTTTTTTAAGAAAATGACGCCCATGATTAATCCTGCCGAAATTCTCCACTTTATCCGCAGTAAAAAATACAGTCCCATGACAGCCGCAGAACTCGCCGACCACTTTGAAATCGGCGATACAGAATACCGGACATTTTGTGACCTTTTACAGGAACTGGAATTTTCCGGCGAGGTGGTACAAATTAAACAAAAGCAGTATGCCGATCCCCGAAAGGTAAATCTCGTGGTGGGCAACCTTGAATGCAATTCCAGGGGATTTGGTTTTGTTGTGCCGGTCAGGAAAGATGAAGGAGAAGACATCTATATCAATGAAGAAGACATGGGTTCTGCTATGCATGGCGACCTTGTGGTGGTGCGTCTTCCCACAAATGCCCGGATACCCGGAAAGCGGTTTGAGAAAGGGCGGCGTGCATCGGGCCAGATTGTCAATGTGCTGCAACGGGTAAATATCCTTGTCGTGGGCACCTTTGAAAAATCAAAACGGTTATGTTTTGTTGCCCCTGATGAACCCCGGCTATTCAGAGATATCTATGTAGCAGAAGACGTTGCCAAAGGCGCGCAACCCGGAGATAAGGTTGTTGTTCGTATCACCGTGTGGCCATCAAGGCATCTTAATCCCGAGGGTGAAATTGCCGAGGTTCTGGGTAAAGAAGGAGAACCCAAAGTTGACCTTCGTTCTGTTATATATCAATATAATCTTCCTCACACCTTTAATCATAAGGTAATCCAGGAGTCAAAAGACGTTCCCCGTGCCGTTTCTCCAAAAGACATCGGGAACAGACTCGACCTCCGCAGCAAACTTATCATTACCATCGATCCGGAAGACGCAAAAGACTTTGACGATGCGGTATCCCTTGAAAAGGACAGACATGGACACTGGCTGTTAGGCATTCATATTGCAGACGTCTCCTCTTATGTAAAACCTGATACTGCAATTGACAAGGAGGCGCGTTTCAGGGGCACCAGCGTCTATCTGCCCGGCGAGGTCATCCCCATGCTCCCCGAAGTACTGTCAAACAATATTTGCAGTCTGCGGGAAGGGGAAGACCGGCTCACCAAGAGCGTTTTTGCAACGATCAATCGGCGGGGAAGGGTTGTTAAATCTGAAATCAGACATACCATTATTAATGTAACCAAACGTCTGACGTATAATCAGGCCACGTCCATTCTCAATGACGGGGATAATGTTGATATTTCTGATGAGGCCAGGGCAATGCTGAAAGATATGGGGCGTCTCTCCCAGTTAATTTTCAAAAACCGGCTGGAACGCGGGGCGCTGGAATTAGACATTCCGGAAGTCTCCATAAAGCTTGATGAACAGGGATATGTAAAGGACGTCGAGAAGGTAGAGAGGGACATCTCTCACAAATTGATTGAGGAGTTTATGCTCCTGGCAAATGAAACGGTGGCGACATTTATGTATGACAACAACATGCCACTGCTGTGCCGGGTACACCCCGAACCGGAGGAGGAGGACATGTGGGACTTTGCAAGTTTTATCCGTGGATTAGAGCACACAAAAGTAGACCCTTTTGATTGTAAAAGTTTGCAGAAATTGTTGGATAAAATACAGGGGAAACCTGAGGCATACACGATAAACCTGGTGTTGTTAAAGTCTATGAAACAGGCCGTCTATAAGGCAGAAGAAGGAAGGCACTTTGCGCTTGCAATGGACCACTACACCCATTTTACCTCGCCCATACGCCGTTATCCTGATTTGATCGTCCACAGGCTTTTGGATCAGCACTTTACGGGTGAGTTGTCATCGCCCACCCTCCGGGATGCATGGAAGAATTGTTTACCCGAATTGGCAGTCAACTGTTCTATGACTGAACGCAGGGCAGACGACGCCGAGCGGGAGATCAAGAAACTTAAAATGCTTCGTTTCTTTGAAGACCGGATCGGCGACATCTTCGACGGCGTTATAACCGGTATCCAGGAATACGGTTTCTTTGTCCAGGTGAATACCTATTTGCTGGAGGGACTTGTCCACATTCGCACGCTTTCGGACGATATCTATAAAATAGACAAGAAAAACATGGCGCTTGTTGGCGCACGGCAAAAGAAAATGTACAGGATCGGCGATGTTATAAGGGTGAAGATTTACAAAATCGATTTTTTAAAGAGAGAAGTAGATTTTATCCGTTGTGAGGAAAAAAAGCCAAAAAACCACTCCCGAAGGCCAAGGAAAAAGGGAAAAGATGATTTGGAGTTACCATAAAAACCCCATGATGCAGCGCTCGCTATCAGGAAGTGAAGTTTGTTTATGAGGGAAAGATTGCTTCGCTTCGCTCGCAATGACACCAGACGACTAAAGTCGTTACTACGAACGCTCGCAATGACAACGTCCTGTGTGCCATCAAAGAGCATAGTAAGTGTCATTGCGAGGGGTCGTAGAGACGCAAAATCTTGCGTTTCTACAGCTTTCGCAAGAGAATTGGTTGCGGCTTAGCTGTATTTATGTTACTGATGGGAAAATGTTAGATACGAGGTTATTCAATGTTAGATTTAAAGATAAATACTGAAAGCTACAAATGAGAAATTCCTAACCCGAACGAGTCGGAAGAGACTGCGGCAAGGCAAGGCTTTGCCCAACTTGCCACTACAGAGAATATCTTTGTTGAAAATGTCAAATTATTTTTTGTAAGATACTAAACGTCAATTTCGGAAAAGGCCTATAATAACTATTCCTCCCTCTTGCAACGACATATACGTTTAACTTATTTAAATCGTTCATTCAACTGTCTGAAATGAACGAAAAGCCTTCCAAAATTCTTGCTGTCTTTATCGATCCGGTGATAAAGCTTTTTTATTTCGGGTCGGTTGAGAAAGCGTAAAACAGTGTTCTTGAGTTGCCCGCTTCCCTTGCCGGGAATGATTTCAACAAGGGCAATCCTTTTCTCAACAGCCTCAAGGATAATCCGATGGAGTTCCTTTTCAATCAGATCTCCCTTTTTACATATATCATGCAGGTCTAGTTTTAATTTTGCCATAAGACGGGTACGAAAAGATTTTTATTACTTCGATGAGAGGAGATTGCTTCGGAAAAAACCCTCGCAATGACATTGGGGGGCTGTTAGTAATATGCTACCGCCTTCGCAATGATACGCCCTATGAGCTTTGATGGCACACTGCACGTTGTCGTTGCGAGCGAAGCGAAGCAATCTTTCTCTCATAAACAAACACGAGCTGTTTTTATATAAAAAATAGATTCGATTATTCTATTTCTTCTTCTGACGGCAACACTTCGTGTTTGGCAAGCAATTCCATTGCTTCCTCTTCAGTAAGTTTGGTGTATCCCAATCGCGACCATCCCCCTTTTCCCTCTGTGGTATAGGTTAGCCATTCGGCATCACGACCTAACGACAGGTCTACCATGTTCGCATGTTTTGACGGATACTGTACCACCAGGGTGTTCCCTTTTCGGTAATATTTCCTTTCTTCGACCATAAATATTTCCCTTTCTTAAAGAAATTTTTACACGGTAATCCTATGTCCTCAATTTGTATTAAAAATAACTTGCCGACCCTTTAATTGCAAGCATTAGTTTGTTAAAGTTGAGATACAAACATCAACGCCAAAGAGCCGTCGGAAAACAGATAAGCGTTGCAAAGACAATATCATTTTGAGAAAATATTTGTGCGTAGTGCGCTTTCTATGGTAGTGGTGTATTGTAACACGCCACTACGATGGAGGCTTAATCTTTCCCACAACCAGGTTGTTTTAATAATAAGGAGATAATTTTAATGGAATATCAATTTTTAATCGAGACGTATGAAACAGAACGGATAAAGACGCTCAGCGCCTGGAGCATGTTTAAAGACGATGATCTTCGCATACGTCCACGCCTCAATGACAGGCGTGGCAGAAATGCCCTTGAGCATATGATTCACCAATGTGTGAGTGAAAACAATTGGTTTCGTACGATGTTGGAAATTGATGTTGGCGCTCCGCCTTTGCCAAAACAGGAGACGCGTCTTGAATTTATCAAACGCTATGCCGAGGATTCGGAAAAACGACTCATCACACTGCAGAAGACGGATAAAGCCTGGTGGGAAAAGATAGTTCCTTTTTTTGATGTTAAAAAGTCAAAGGCTTGGATCATGACCAGGAGGATCGCCCACACTGCGCATCACCGTGGACAACTGACGATCATGTTACGTATGCTGGGAAGAGAAATTTACAGCACCTACGGTCCGTCATCGGATACAGGCGGTCTCATGATAAACAATGCACCAACAATTTATCCATATTCCAGCATAGAAGCGCTTATCAAGGGGGAAGAAGCCGGTGGTGCAAAGGCAGTACTACCCGGACCGGGTGACAAACCATGCACGGAGAGACCGGATACTGTGGTAAAGTAAGACGGGATTGTAGTGACGACTTCAGTCGTCATACCTGCATGTTGTCCATCACGAGGAAGCGACTGAAGTCGCTACTACAAACAGCTGCGTTAAACAATCAGGTTACTTAAAAAGCATGTTAAACAATCTGCCGGCTGAATCTTTATCCAGGGTTTGAAGAATTTTATATTCTTCCAATGCTGCTTGCTTATCTTTATGGTTTAAGTATGTTGTACCGAGATTATAATGTGCTTCTGCAAAATCTGGCTTAATACGAATTGCCTGTTTATATGCCTCGGTTTCTTCCTGATAACGTCCGAGAATGCCATACGTCAGACCCATATAGTAATGCGTAGGGGCGTTGTCAGGGTCGATCGTGAGCGCCTGCTTGTAGACTTCAACAGCCTTCGCATATCGCATAAGTTTGAAATACGCCATGCCAAGCATGTGGTATACATCAGCACGGTCCGATTTTATTTGAATCGCCTGCTTATAAGCCTCTATCGCTTCCGGGTACTTTCCAAGCCTATCGCAGGCCAAACCCAAATGGTAATAAGATTGTTCATCGTCGGGCCTGATACGAATAGCCTGTTTGTACGATTCTACGGCATCTGCGGAACGTCCTGATTTATCATACGCCTCACCAAGCATAAAGTATGTTCGGGCATCGGCAGGCTTAATACTGACCGCTTGCCGAAATGCGTCTATTGCTTCAGCATACCGTTCGAGTTTAACATAGGCGGCGCCCAATACTGAGTATGCGCAAGGGTCGTCAGGCTTCAAAGTAATCGCCTGCTTGTATGTTTCAATTGCATCGGGGTAACGTCCAAGGTTAAAGTAAGTTGCGCCCAGATTGGAATAAGCCCCGGTAAAATCAGGTTTCAGGGAAATTACCTGTTTGAAAGCCCTGGCCGCCTCTGAAAATCGCCCGGCCATACGGTAAGCATTGCCGAGTTTATAGTGTATTTCGGAATCTTCAGGTTTTATGCGTATGAGCTGTCGGTAGATTTCAATGGCATCGGCATAACGCCCCAACTTGTCATAAACTATACCCAGGCTGGAGTATGCCTCTGTAAAATCTGAATTGATTCGGATGGCGCGCTTGTATGGTTCAATGGCAGCCTGGTATTGACCGGGTTTGTCTTTACAAAGACCGATAAAGAAAAAGACCGTTGAGTATCCCGGGTTTTTCCGGCCCGCTTCTTCAAAACGGGAAAGGGCATTTGTATAATCTTCCGATGCCAGGTAAAAAATTCCCTGGTTAAAAAGTCCTTCAGGGGAGGCAAACCATTCATTTGCCTCGCCTTCAACCCATTCAGCAAGGGTGTTAACCCTGCCTTCTAGAAGTCTTGCAACTCTGGAGCTGTGGATTGCAAGATGAAATTTCTGACCTTTGTAGGTATAAAGGGTTGATAGTCCAACAAACTCACTATTCATCATTATGACAGGGTTACAGCCATCAGCCAGAGGTGAGGACGATATAATTTTCATAACAACTCCGAACGCCGGAATTTTACAATTACCTGAGACAACACCCTCAGCATATTTTTGGTTGTTTTCTGACGGCGTTCCCACAAGGATAACCCGCTCACCATTACCAGGAATGGTATCACCGAACATCAGCGGACGCACAATTCGCGGGGGAATGTCAACGGACACGCGGACGAGGTCGCATTCCTTATCCTGCGCCAGGACACCCGTAACCGCACACATCTTACCATAAGCGGTTTTCACCTGGGCAGTGGCTGCGCCCTGAAGCACATGGATATTGGTAATAACGTCGCCGTCGCCATTAACAAAAACCCCGTTTCCCTGGTTGATCAACGCCCCGTTTTTATCATAAGCCAGGACATCGACCATGGATTGCTGAATTTGTTTGGCGAGTACGGATATATCATCCTGGGCATAAACAGATGTGGAAGAGGTCAGAGAGAGAATAAAGATAATGAATGATATCAAAACGAACCGATGCGTCTTCATAGTTTCATAGTAAATCAAGCCTTTGGTGACTATAACTCCCTGGTAGTTGTAAAGAATGGCAAAACCTAAATGGTCATTCTTTACAA
>JAXMAC010000129.1:0-8251 GCA_046350595.1 Candidatus Brocadiaceae bacterium
GCCGGCCCCCCCCCCCCCCCCCCCACTACGCTGTTATAGAAGTCGCCGTAAGGCCTAAGTTGTTTGAATTAACTATTTTGTGCAAGATTCGATGCATCTGCTTCAATTGCGTTCTCATCGTTTTCTTCTTTTACCCCGTAATGTTTCTTTTTGTACTCTTCTATCTGTTCTAGCCTGTCCAGGAGTTCGGACTCTTTTTTGTCAAACTCTTCTTCGGTAATCTTGCCGGTCTCAAGCATCATGTAAAGTTCTGAAAGTTGTACGGTAATATTTTCTTCATTCATAAAGTCATCCTCTGCGGCTTTATGGATCTGTTTGAAAATATAAAAAAGCCCTTTTGCAGGTGAAAGTAATATATCGTCTATTAAAAACATAAACACCCCTTTCTGTAAGCTTTTCACAACCACCCTTCACCCTCTTTATGAAGGGGAATTCAGGCGGTGTTTCTCTTTGCTCAGGTCTTTGGTTGCAACCATGCTGTGCTAGGCCGTCTTCAGTTTTATATCCACAAAATTATGGGGCGCCCATGGCCCGTTAAAATCAAAGGCATAGTTATTATCAAATGCCTGCGCAGCCTCGAATACGCCTTTTTCGAATAAATCTACTTTTGTTTTTTCTACGAGGCATGCTATATTCATTATCGTTTTCTCATCTTTGGGCTTGTTGGCCTTTATTTCACAGCAATAATTTTTCAGAATACGCTGTACTGTCGAGGTTTGCTTCTCGCGGTCCTGATTTATGATAGTCTCAAACATCCTTCCCAATTCAAGTTTTTCTTCGTGCGTGGCGCCTGACGGTTTGAGAAAAATATTATCCCTGAAAATCTCAAGCGTCCTGTGCGTTTTTACCATAAAATCAAAGATATTTTCCACATCCCAGATAACTTTTAACCCCATTTCAACCTTCCCGTCTAATCTTTTTATCTGGTTTTCAAAACTCCGGTGATTTAACTTCAGGATATTTTTGATACCAGCTTCGTTATCTGCCACGACGCCAAAAGAAACCGGCAGGATGGTAGATGTTTTCATAACTTCTTTGATGATGTTGTTATGGGCGCTCAAATTTCGTCGCTCAGGACGTAGTTTGGTGGACGGTCCATCGCTTACCACGGCAGCGACTCCATTATCAGAAATTGTGTACACCTCTTTACTATCAATCCCAACAAGGTTCGAACCAAACCGGAAGTCACTTTTTGTAAAACCATAAATATATTTACCTGCCATAGCATATTCCTTCATTTAAGATATTTTTCAGATGTTTAATATCTGAGTAATGGTCTCTTATTCTCTTTGACGGTGCTGTCTGTTGCCGTATGTACCTTTACGTTTCCCTGAAAACTATCGGTTTTTTCTTTAATCAGCTTTATCAGAATGTCCTTTTCCGCGTCGATCTCTCCGAGGCGATGCATAACAATCTGAACACGCTTTTGTGCGCTTTCCAGTTCCCTCGTGCGATGTACCCGTTCCATCTCAAGGGTGGAAATTTTCATGTACGCCTCATGGGGTAAAATTGTTCTTACCGTCCTGCCAGCATGAGTTTTTATGTCTCCTACACCTTTTTTCTTTTGAACTGACATCTGTTTTACCTCTACTTTCCCTCGGTTAAACCACAATATTTAACAGGTACGAATGGTAATTCTTCCTGAGTGTTTGCGTTTTTTTTGTTGCAAACCTTCTGTATAACTTCCGAGATCTTTTCCTGTACGATCAGTTTTCCATCACGGGTGACTTTGATGGTGTTTGCGTTCAGGACGTCCTGGCAGATACGACGGAATATGGGATCATCCCATGCCGCCCTGCCGCCGCGTATGGCAAGAATGCGTCCAATCATAATCCCTGCACGGATGCTCGGACGATGATTATTCACCCCTAACGTTCTCAGTTTTCTGATGATATCAACAATAATTTCAGCGTCATCCCGTACGATGCCTGAACGCGCGATCACGATCCTTATCTCTGTCTCTCGGTCGAAATGATGAAGTTGTATCGTAATAAGTCTGTCAATAAGGGCATCCTGAGTTTTGTGTGTGCCGGCATATTCCTCCGGGTTTGAAGTGAAGATGGCGCGAAAGTCAGGATGTACCTCAACGTATCCGTTTCCCCTGCCGCCTCGTTTAGGCACGCCGAGGATGCCGTGTTGAAGCACGCTCAGTAATACATTATTTGCCTCAGGCTTAGTGCGGTTAAATTCATCATAGATAAGGATGTCGCCGTTCCTGCATGCATGGGTGAGGGGATTGTCTTTCCACGTTGTTTGCATTACCTCTTCAGACCTTACTACGGAGTGGATGAAGTTGTCGTAGAGTTTTTTCTTGCTGTAACCGCTATCCTTTCCCACAAGGTCCGACGTCCCAAATTCGTCGTCGCCATGGATGAGGGTCACATTTCCCCCCAGTTTTGATGCTATATGGAATGCTAACGTTGTCTTTCCCGTACCTGCGGGGCCCGAAAGATGAACGGGATACCCCGCCTGGAGATATGCAAGCGCGGAATCAACCACCTCCTCTATATACGATGTAACCACAAATCCATCGCCCGGTTCGAAACACAGCCCTGCCTCACGAGAGTGGTTGCTTTCCTGTATACTTAAGTCCATATCTATACTCCCTTATCATCTGATTTCTTTCAAAATAGTTGGTTGTCTTATTTCATTCATTAATCGGAATAATTCCCCTGCCGCGACACCGTAAACAATACATTCCCGCAACAGACTGGTCATCGCCTGAACCATGACACAGGGGGCATGGTTTGGTATGATTTGCAATCTTGGGCAATACCCCTTTGCCCATACACGCCGTACATGTCAGTGTTTTAATGGCCCCTGTACTATTACAGTGTGCGCATCGTATATAGGGGTACGGTATCCTTATTACCCCATTCCCCCCGCATACACAACAGGTAGAGAGGTGAGACATAATACCAAAAGGATCCCTTCCCGTCCCCCTGCAGAATCTGCATGTAATGTGTACCGCTTTTGTAAAACTCATTTTTGAAATTCCCGTGTGTTAAGCAAGCCATCGCGGACAAACAGGGTTTATCCACACCACCCCGCATCCCCTCCTTTTGAAGGAGGGGAATCAGGGATGGTTATTGCAACAGCAGTTGCGGCGCTTTCTTGCTACTAGGCGGGAGAAGCGGCAGTGGCTGTCAGACCGATTGCCTCGGCGTACTTCAAATAGGTTTCAACGGATGCGATTACAACCCTTGCCTCTAACGAGAGCAATTCAATACCTACGAGGGACACTTTCACCCATGCATCAACTACGATACCCTTGTCGAGTATTCTGTCAACAACTTCAGCCAGACTTGAAGAATCTGTGGATTTCTGTACCTTAGCCATGTTTTTCTCCTTTTGTTTTTCTTAAATTTATGTATAATAAATAATCAAGGATTCAGAGAAGGGATACCGTTCATACCCATCTCTCTTGTTCCTATGCGGGGGCAGCGGCTGTTGCCGTCAGACCGATTGCCTCTGCATACTTTAAATAGGTCTCAACGGATGCGATTACGACCCTTGCCTCTAACGAGAGCAATTCAATACCTACCAATGACACCTTTACCCATGCATCGACCACGATACCCTTGTCGAGTATTCTGTCAACTACTTCGGCCAGGCTTGATGAGTCGGTAGACTTCTGTACCTTCGCCATGATTATCACCCCCTTTCGTTTTCGTATAAAAGTTTTTAAAGTAAAGTACAAGTTTGTAGTGACGACTTCAGTCGTCATACCTGTCTATTGTCTATTACGCGGAAGCGACTGAAGTCGCTACTACAAACAGAAAACCCGTACGTATAAACGACAGAGCGAACGGTATGCCTTATATCTCTATAGTGAAAATATTTTTCAGATAGCCCGCTTCTCCATTAAAATAGCTGGTTGGAAGGTTATTTGTTTTTGAGAAAAAAATATTCAGGAAATGATCGCGCCGGAAAAGGAAATAATTCTATGGTATGGATGCTATAGGTATGATGTGGATTCCACACGCAGCATAGCCACAACCAAAAAAGTGGGGAGATTGCTTCGGAAAAGACCCTCGCAATGACATGCACTACGCGTTTTGATGGTACACTGCACGTTGATAGTGCGGATAGGAACCAGTCCGTGTGACCTTATCCTGTCATTGCGGGCGAAGCGAAGCAATCATTCTCTCATTTTTAACGTGTTTTATGAATATCGAATATCGAATATTGAACATTGAATGCAGTAATACTTTAAGGGAGGATTGCTTCTATTGTTGTCCGTATCTCAGAAATGTTAAAGGGTTTGCCGATAAAACCATCGAAGACGCCGTCAGAAAGACCTTGTTGTACGGCATCCTCGTCTCGGAAATAATAGCCCGTGATGATGATAATATTTATTTCAGGATAAAGCTGTTTTATGCGGGCTGCGAGCTTTAAGCCGTCAAAATCGGGGAGTTTGGCGTCAAGGAATACTAATTTTATATCCTGATGCCATTGTTTGAGTATCTCAAAGCCCTCCTTACCGCTTGTGTTTGAATATGTTTTATAGCCAAGGGGATTCAGGATATTTTCCAATGCCCAGCACATATCCGCTTCATCGTCAATGATAAGTATTTGTGGCTTTACAGACATAGTGTTTTCCTCTGTGTGTTTGTTTTTCGTAATGAGGATTTGTAAAGACAGCATATCGAACGCCGAACAAAAGAATGTCGAATAATGAATGTTTTTTATTCAAAATTCATCATTAGTGTTTCTTTACCGGTAATTGAATCGTAAACGTTGTGCCTTTTCCCGCGGCGCTTTCTACATGAATGGTGCCTTCGTGTTGTTTAATAATACTGTACGTTATGGACAAGCCAAGCCCGGTTCCCTTGCCGACGGGCATGGTGGTAAAAAAAGGGTCGAATATCTTATCCGTGTTTTCCGGGGATATGCCGCAGCCGGTGTCGTGAAAGGTAATCTGGATAGCATTCTTTTGATCCGATGACGTTGTTATGGTCAGGGTTCCTCCGTCAGGCATGGCATTGGCAGCATTGAGGATAATATTTAAAAATGCCTGTTTCAGGAGGTTTTTTTCTGCTTTCATCACGGGCATTGGGTAATGAAGATTTTTTTTGATCTCAATTCGCATGAGCACGATCTGTTTTTCTATGAGAGACAATGTTTCCATGATTGCCTCGTTGACATTGGTGGATTCAAAGCGTCCCTCCGTTGGCCGGGCAAACTTGAGTAATTCTTCAATGATGAGCGATGCGCGTTTAATGCCTGAGTATATCTTTTCTGCGCATTCCTTGCGCAGCCTTTCATTATCCGGATCTTCCAATAATATCTGGGCTGCAACAGAACTGATGCCCAACGGATTCCGTATTTCATGCGCTATGCCGCCTGCCATGATTCCGAGAGAGGCTAATTTTGCAGAGTGAAACAATTGCGCCTCTAATTCCCGTCTCTCGGTAAGGTCCTGCCCCACGCCGACAATACCAATAATCGTCTGGGTATCATCCCGCATCAGGGCAAAACTCCATGAGACAGGAATTGTCTTTCCTCCCTTTGTTTTGAGACCTAATTCGATGTGTTTTACGGTCTTTCCCCGGGAAAGACCTTCAAAGATGGAAATTAACGTTGATTTCTGCGCATCAGCGCAGATGGTTGTCAGGGGTTTGCCCACTAATTCCCTGTCTATGTAACCGGAGATACGTTCTGCTGCGTTGTTCCACGTCAGAATCATTCCTTGTGAATCGAGCGAGGTTACGATGTCATTGGCGCTTTCAACAACACTGGCAAGGTGGCGCTCAGCCTGCCTGACCTTCTCCCGCAAACTTACCTGTTGGGTAATATCTTCCATAATGAGCAAGATGCTTTCAACAATTCCGCGATCATCTACGAGCGGCGTCAGGCTATAAAAATATACCCTGGCTGGCAAACCTGGCGCCCGATAATACATCTCGCGCCCACGGTCTCCAACGCCTGTTTCAAAGACCATCCGCAACCGTTCTGAGAGTCGCGTGTATTGCAATATAACGCCGGGAAATATTTCATCCACGCTCCTTCCTACCGTGTCGCCTTCGGTACGGCGTGATTTTTCAAGAAAGTTCTTGTTGGCAATTACCACACGCAGGTTATGGTCAAACATGATCAGCGAGGACGGAATAGATGAAAAGATCATTGAGCAAAGACGCTCGTATTTTCTCTCAGAAGATGGAATCGGGTCAAAGATAATATTGTTCTGGTTTTTCATAAATCTTAAGGTAATGCGAGGCTTTAGAGA
The DNA here is from genome assembly GCA_046350595.1 of Candidatus Brocadiaceae bacterium. Classification (GTDB taxonomy): domain Bacteria; phylum Planctomycetota; class Brocadiia; order Brocadiales; family Brocadiaceae; genus JAHFOW01. The sequence continues at coordinate 6,230 of JAXMAC010000129.1, forward strand.
CGCAAAATCTTGCGTCTCTACACCTCTGATGAAACAAAATGATACGGGGGCCACGGCCCCGTGCACAGAAATTTGAGTTCTCTCAGGCTTGTTCTAAGGTCATGAAATCTGTTCCTGAATTCAGATAATAAATATTTGGGGATTAAATAATTAATAGATACACCCTGAAACAGGGAATGGGCGTCTTTTTTGTAACCGACATAAATGCCTTCAAATTGCGCATGACAGGCGCTTACTATTTCCCGGAGGGAAGAGTTGTTTTCATCCTGCATTGCATAATGAGAGCGTTGTTGTTCCAAATAGGCTCCGCCTGCGTTGATATTGACACGTTGTGGAGGCGTGGGGCGATCTTTACATGTCCCTGGTTGCCAACGGGAGCTGTCTACTCTCCGCCCCGCGTCTTCGACTTTCATAATAATTCTTATGCCCATTTCTACCTTGTCCTGTAGCCGCTCCAGGAGATCAATAAAAACGCTATAACCGTTTTTCAGGAATTTAATGACCTCTTCATGGTTATTCAGCATGGATGAAAATCGCATGGGAAGGACGGTCTGTTCTTTATGAACGGTCTCAATAACCGATGCATGATATAAGATATTTTCATTTGATACGGATATCGTGGCCGTGGATACATCCGATAGTAAAGCCACCACTCCCTGGTAGTTTAAGGTATAAACAGGCATGTTACTGATGCCGATTATACCCTTGAACGGTTTGTGAAACTCCCTGGTGATGCAATATAAATAACGATACATAGAAAACTCCATCATTTAAATCACCACATTTAAATCCGGACAAAAATTATAGGGTGGCCACGGCCCGTTAAATTCAAATACAAGTCCCGCATGCTTATATTTTTCCGTCAATATGCCTATGCAATTCCTGAACAAATCAAAAGTATGCCGTTCTATAAGGAAGGCCGTGTTCAAGACCATGTCCAGCGGCTTTCCGTGTATGCCTCTATCGGCGCAGTGTAAAAAACGGCGGCGTTCGGCATATCGGGATAACATAAAATCAATATCTTCAAGATTTGTCTGAAGGTTTGACTTGAATGTCTCTTCCTGTGCCTTACGCATCTTCTTTGCCAGTAAATATGCCTCTCCTGGCAATAATGATGTTTGCTGAGGGGATCGTTTCTTCTCAGAGGCGTCCATGAAAATTGCTTTGTCGCAAAAAACCTTGAGCGACCATTCAGCCTTATCTACGGTATAGTTCAGGAAATTCGTAATTTTTTCCTTATGATCTCGTATTGCCTTAAAGAGGGTTTCCTGATTGGTATAAATAGTACAAAATCTTAATGGCGCTACAGGCGTAAGCGCCATAACGGCCTCAATTATCTCTTCATGTCTCTTTGCCAGAGGCGCAAGCCATGCGATATTGGTCATATTTATGTCAAGGATATCCTTGTTGAATTCCAATAATGATACATTGCTTATTGCCGCGCAGATGCCTTCCCGTTCTGCAAGACAGACCTCGTGCTTATTATCAATGCCCATAATGGTGGGTAGTGATGGTATCGGTAATGTGAGACAATAGGTATAGATTCCTGATGCGGAATTTAATAAATCGCTATTCATGGATATGCTTTCTGAAGAAATATAAAATTAAATCCGAATGTCTAATTAATGTTCAGGAATTTCAATACAATAAGCCGATTAAACCGTTTAAACGGTTTATTGTCAGGTATCCAGCACGTCTCTCACCTTTTTTAAAATCTCTGATTCGGTAAAAGGTTTAGAAAGAAAACAGAGTCCTTTTTCAAGAAAGGTTTGTTTTGGAATAACGCTTTCAGCGTAACCGCTCATAAAAAGCGCCCTTATATCAGAATTTGTTCTCCGTATTTCGTCATATATCTCTTTGCCATTTTTTACGGGCATTATGACATCCAATATAAGAAGCTTTATTTTGTCTTTGTTTTCCATAAATTTGTGCAATGCATCGCATCCGTCTCTTGCTTCTATAACGGTATAACCGGCTTCTTCAAGGATTATTTTTGTGACTGTTCTGACGTCTGTGTCATCC
>JAXMAC010000130.1:0-8220 GCA_046350595.1 Candidatus Brocadiaceae bacterium
GTTCAACCCCGTAGGGGTGAAATAGTGCGAAAATAATGATACCATGTCACCCCTACGGGGTTAACAATAATTGCATAACGATATGCTATAATAATAACATCCCTTCGGGATTACATAATCAATGTTTTATTCACTCGCAGCGCTTTTTATTTCTTAACTTAACACCTATGCCCCCCTAACCCCCCGCCAGCGGGGGACAAGTAGAGACGCCCCGGCGGGGCGTCTCTATAGTATTACTGTGCAAAAACTTCTTTTTTTTGTAAGTTTTTCACAATCACATTTGTTTATGATGGAAAGATTGCTTCGCTCCGCTCGCAATGACAAGGTGCCGTGCGCCATTAAAGTGCATAGTTAGTGTCATTGCGAGGGTCTTTTCCGAAGCAATCTTCCCGCTTTCACAAGAGAATTGGTTGCGGCTTAGCTGCGCTATGAGAGCAAGGGGTTGATGGGTAATTATAGATTCTTAACTTAACACGTATAGGACTCAAGGGGGTGTTTCCCTTTTTGGTTGCGGCATAGCTGCGCCAGGATATGTTGTTTTTTTAGATAAGGTTACCGGTAGTATCTTGCAAAAAATATTTTGATATTTTCAATAAAGACATTCTCTGTAGTGGCAAGGCGCGCCTTGCCACTACGGTCTCTTCCGATTCGTTCGGGTTAGGATTATTATGAAAAGGATATTTGTTTTATTAACGGTTTTCGTACTGACCATTGCATGCCTTGGGCATAATGCAAATGCCCAAAACGAGGGATTTTTTGATATTGCAGGTGAGATAATGTATGGCGAAGAGTGTCTCCAGGCGTGGCAAATAGAAGATGCATCATCTGTCGCCGGCAAACTCCTCCTTGTTGCGCCGGAAAATCCCTCTGTGTGTTTTTTCGCAGGCGAGGTGGAATTTTACGAAGGAAATTATAAAGAATCGATGTCTTTTCTGAAAAAGGCGCTGAAGAGTCCTGCTATTGCGCAAAAAGGAAAAAGTTTTTATGACTTCGTTGATAAGGTGCACCAGACAACCAGCAAATTCAAGGAAGTCAAAACAGAACACTTCCTGTTTCGTTACGTGGAAGAAAAAGATGCCATCCTGGTTGATTACGCCTTAGATACCCTTGAAAAGACTTATAAGGCCATCGGGAATGACCTGAATTATTTCCCTAAAGAACCCATCCTTGTTGAGGTATTTCCTGACGCCGATAGTTTTTGCACCATCTCTACGCTTACCAAAGACGAGATAGAAACCTCGGGCACCGTGGCAATCTGTTTATTTAACCGTGTCATCATCACCAGTCCGCGCCTCCAGCCGAGGGGATATCAGTGGCTTGATACGCTCAACCATGAATACGTGCATTATGTAATTATGAAAAAGACATACAACCGCGTTCCCATCTGGCTTCACGAAGGTATTGCGAAATATGAGGAAAGCCGATGGATGGTTGATAAACCACCATCACTCTCTGTTTCTTATGAAAGCTTGCTCGCCGAAGCAGTAGAGAAAGACTATTTTATTACCTTTAAACAGATGCATCCCTCCCTGGCAAAGTTAAAAAAGCGTGAGGATACGGCGCTTGCCTTTGCGGAGGTCTTTACCGTCATTGAATACCTTTTCAACCACGGTGGTTATCCGGTGATAGCAAATATCCTGGAGGGTATCAGGGACGGAAAACCGGTAGAGGATGCAGTGTCATCGGCAGTATCCGTTCCCTTTGACACCTTTGAAAAGAACTGGTTGGACGACCTGAAGCAGAAAAAACTCCGGAGGATTCATGGTATACAGGTGCTTCCCACGAAACTGAAAGAGACTTCTTCCGCAGTGGATGATGTCGAGAGCGTTGCCGAAATAGAGGCAAAGGAGGCGAGAAAATATGCCATACTGGGCGACCTCCTCCGCCATGAGGGATTACACAGCGCTGCTATTATCGAATATGAAAAGGCATTTAACAAGGCCGGGATTATTTCACCACAGATTCAAAACAAGCTGGCCATGTCCTATATTATGGACACGCAGTACGCAAAGGCCGAAGAAATCCTGAAAACCGCTTTAGCGTATTATCCCGAGTACACGGCCACCTATATTTCACTGGGCGAGCTTTATCAAAGAAAAGGTGAATATGCGTCCGCGGTTGATGTCTTATCACGAGCCAACCACATCAATCCATTCAACCCAGTCATCCATAAGAACCTTGCGTTCCTGTATGATAAATTAGACAGGAAAGAAGACGCTGCCGTTGAACTGAAAAGACTCAGGCTGTTAGTGCATTAAATCATGCATTAAGGCGCTTTTTTATTGCCTAAACATCGTGGCCAATGCAGGGTGAGGCTTAAGAGTTTGTGTGAAAATCAATTATCATGTCATTGCGAGGGTCTTTTCCGAAGCAATCTCCAGGAATTTATTATACTGTGGTAAAGATTGCTTCGCTGTCGCTCGCAATGACAGGAGTACCAGGCGGGTCGTCTCTAGCGGGGATAAGAGGGTTGGTGACTGAGACAAAGTGCGGTTTTTGATTTCTAAGATGAAAAATACTGGTTACTTTTCAAACATTGGCGCCGGTAGTGTTTCCAATGAGTTGCCGATTGCATAGAGGTGGTTATCATTTGACCCAGTGTAGATAGTGCCATCCTGTCCAATGGCCGGGGATGATTCGAGAGCTCCCTTTGTCTGAAATGACCACTTCAGCGTGCCGTCTGAATTAATGGCATAAAGCTTTCCGTCGCTGGAGCCGACATAAACCGTGCCGTCGATATCTATTGCGGGAGAAGATTCTACCCAACTACCCGTCTTAAAGCTCCATTTGAGTTTGCAGTTGGGTAGGACGGCATAGACAAAACCATTATATGACCCAAAGATGATCGTGCCATCTTTTGCAATGGCCGGAGTACAATGGACAGCCTTTCCCGTATTGACATACCATTTTACAACGCCGTCTGGCTTGACAGCAACCAACCTTCCATTGTCTGTGCCCACGTAGACAGTTCCGTCCGCGTCAATGGATGGGGAAGAATAGGAATCGTATACTCCTGACCCTACCCGTTTTGACCATTTTTCGACTCCGTCCGGAGTTAAGGCATGGAGCGCCCCGCTGACTTCAAAGAGATAAACAGAACCGTCAGGGCATAAGGCAGGTGAGGCAACGATGTTGCTTTTCGCGGTGAATTTCCACTTTAGTTCACCGTCGAGGGTAAGTGTGTACAGACTTTTGTCGTTAGATCCAAAATACAGGGCATCTGAAGTAATAGCGGCAGAAGAGAGGATGATGCCGCCAACTGTATATGTCCATTTGGGTTTTCCATCGGTGGTTATTGCATACATCTTCTTGTCTTTTGCGCCAACATAAATTGTGCCATCATTTCCGATAGCGGGTGATGCAGTTATTTCACTGCCCACCTGAAATGTCCATTTGGTGGTGCCGTCCTGGTTGACGGCATAAAGCCTGCCGTCAATGGAACCAAAATATATCGTACCGTCAGAGCCAATTGATGGAGAAGATGTGATTTGTGTATCAATCTTATAAGCCCATTTTAATGAATTTGTTTCCGGACCCTTGCAGGGGCTTAACCCTGTATGCTGCGGGTTATCCCTGAACATATGCCATGGGATTGTCGGCGTTTCTGCCAGCAGGGGGTTGTTTTGATGGAGAACAAAAATAGCGAAGAAAATAAATAGGGTAAAACAGACATTTTTTATATGCATAAATGTTTTTCTGGAAAGAAGTTCTTGATTATAAATACATGTTAAGAAAATTTAAACATCATTATAAATAATTCGACATACCAATAAAAGAATATTTTAATAAAACGACCTCGTGGTCGTACGCGTTTTTGGATAATGGAGTTGACGGAATGTTCATTTTATTTAAATCCCATTGAAAGCGTCTAAATTAAAGGTACAATAAAATAAATTAAAAGTTTGGGAATAAATTAAATGTAGGAGATAGAGACGCAAGATTTTGCGTCTCTCCGTTTATCGGAGTTATAGTAGAAAAATGCACAAAGACAATAACAGGATAAAAAGCTTGTCTGTTTTTTTTCAGAGCATCAAGGTTAAGCTCATCTGTTATTTTATTCTCATGACAACCATCCCCATTATGATTGTGAGCAGTACGGCGTATAACAGCGGAAGAAAGGCATTGAATGAACGTGTGGTTGAAAAGTTGACCTCTATTGCAGACCTGAAAAAGACGCAGCTCAACAACTGGCTGCAGGAAAGAATTGTTGATATCAGCGTCCTTTCAACAAACAAGTCCCTTGAGATGTCATTTTCCAACTTGCTTTACCTGAGGAAGGCATTTCGTACGATTGGAGGGATGAAAGAGTCGGAGATTGGCAAGGTTTATTGCACAAGGCTTTCTGAATACTTAGGCAAACTCAAGAGTAAATTTATTTATTGTGATGAAATATCCATTCTCGATGTAGAAAACGGTGAAATTGTCATATCCACTACGGAGTCAAATATTGGAATTATCGATTGGGACTACAAATATTATCTCAATATATTAGAAAATAATGGAGTTCCTTTTAAAGATATTCATTATTCAGGGTATACGAAGCATATAGGCATGACCTTCTTCGGGACTCTGAAAAGGACCGACCCTATTACGCTGGAAGAGACAGATGTTATTAATGGCATTGTTCTCATTCGCGTGAATACGGATACTGCGATTGAACCATTAATTCAGGACTGGCCTGGACGGGGCGAGACGGGAGAAACGATACTGGCTCGCCGCGAGGGAGATCGACTGGTCTTTCTCAATACTATGCGGCATTTCAAGGATACTGCATTAAAAATAAATATTCCTCTAAAGTTGACCGTGCCGGAGTCTTTCATGCTGGATGACAAAACAGAGGGTATTCAAAAAGCAATTGATTACCGGGGGGTGGACGTCCTTATGGCCTATCGTTACATTCCTCAGTTAAAATGGGGATTACTTGTTAAACAGGACACCTCTGAGGCGTTTAAACCCGTTGTTGAATTGAAGAATCAGGTAATTACCCTTGCGGTTGTGTGCTTATTGATTATTACCATTACTGTCTTTGTGCTGGCACACGGGATTACACAGCCCCTTCTTCAATTGGTTCACGGTGCTCAGGCAATTGGAAAGGGGGATCTTGGGCATCGCATCCCGGTTGATTCAAAGGACGAGGTCGGTGTGCTTGCATTGGAATTTAACAGAATGGCCGGAAAGTTACAGGAATCATATGCGGGGCTTGAGCAACGTATTCGCGAGAGGACTGCCCAATTGCGGGAATCTGAGGAGAAGTACCGGGAATCTGTCAATCTGGCCAATGACGCCATTTTTACCCTGGATGTAGCATCTGCACAAATAATCGATTCGAATAAGAAAGCTGAAGAAATAATGGGATATTCAAGGAACGAACTTAGTAAAAAGAAAATATGGGAGATAGTTCCTGAGTATGCGCGTGAAAAAGCGAAACAACTATGGATGGTAATAAATAAAGAAGGCTCCGGTATGCTCGACACGATTGATTGCCAGCACAGGAATGGAAGTATTACTCCCACCAGCATTAGCGCCAGTGTTATCGTGTACGGTAAGAAAAAGACTATTCAGTGGATATGCAGGGATATTACCGAGAGGAAAAGGATGGAGATGAAGTTGATCCAGACGGAGCGTCTGGCTGCAGTGGGAGAGTTAGCCGCCGGGGTGGCGCATGAAGTGAATAATCCGCTTGGAGGATTACAGAATTTTGTAAAAATGATGAGGAAAGAGCCGGGTAATATACAACAAAATGTAGAATTTCTTGATTTAATGTCTGAGGGACTTAAGCGGATTGAGATTATTGTAAAACAGTTGATGGCATTTTCCAGGCCATATTCTACGCATATGTCGAATCATAATTTAAATGAAATTGTTGAGAATTCCCTGCGGTTTGTTGACCACCGGATAAAAGAACAGGGCGTTTATATTGAAAAGGTATTTCTTTCTGATTTACCTGAGATTTATGGGGATGCAGATAATATTTCGCAGGTTATTATCAATATTATCGTCAATGCATTGGATAGCATGTCGGGCAGGGGAAAATTGAGCATACAGACAAGTTATTGTGACCATCAACCATCGAGTGTGCAGGTTTCGATTACCGATACGGGGGCAGGGATCCGTGATGAAATCCTGGCCAAAATATTTAATCCCTTTTTTACGACAAAAGAGATGGGAAGTGGGTTGGGGCTGGCAATTAGTAAAAGAATTATCGATGATCATAATGGGCATATAATAGTCAGGAGCAAGGTGGGAGATGGCACAACATTTTATATCTGCCTGCCCGTAAGAAAATTGGCAGTTCTGACATGATAAGAGATATTTTTAAGGAGTGATGTATGGGTGGTAGGGTGCTCATCGTAGACGACGAAAAACTCATGAGGATTTCTTTGGAAAACCAACTCAGGAAAGAAGGGTTTTTTGTAAAATCGATGGACAATGCCGTTGATGGCTTAAAAATGGTAAAATCAGAGGATTATGATGTCGTGGTGACAGACCTGCGATTATCGGGCATGAGTGGACTGGACTTTCTCAAGGAAATCAAGAAATACAATCAGGATATTATCGTCATCATCATGACTGCCTATGGCACGCTCGAAAGCGCTGTTTTGGCGACGAAAGAGGGAGCGTATGATTATATTGCAAAACCATTTTCTACGGACGAATTGATTATCAAACTCCAGAGGGCGCTGCAGCATAAAAACACAACCGCTGAGGTCAACAGATTGAGAAAGGAAATACAGGATGAGTTTGAGTTTAGTAATATTATTGGAAAAAGCGAAGCAGTAAAACGGGTGCTTGAAATTGTAAAGAGCGTATCAGAGAGAGATACTACCGTTCTCGTTCAGGGCGAAAGCGGGTCTGGGAAGGAAAAAATCGCGGGGGCCATTCATTATCACAGTAACAGGCGTGATGGTCCGTTTATCCGGGTGAGTTGTGCTGCATTAAATAGGGAAATTCTGGAGAGTGAACTCTTTGGGCATGAAAAAGGGGCATTTACGGGGGCCGTTAAAACGAGACGTGGAAGATTTGAGCTGGCTCATGGAGGGTCTATTTTCCTGGACGATGTGGATGATATTCCCCTGGAGATGCAGGTAAAACTTTTAAGAGTGCTTCAGGAACGGACGTTTGAAAGAGTTGGCGGTGAGGAAACCCTGAGCGTTGATGTGCGGGTTATTTGCGCCACAAAGAAAGACCTGCTTGAACAGGTAAAAGGAGGGCATTTTCGCGAAGATTTATTTTACCGGTTGAATGTGGTGCCCATTTATATTCCACCGTTACGGGAAAGGAAGGACGATATTTCGCTTTTAATTAATCATTTCTTGAAAAAGTTTGTTTCGCAATATGATGATGCCTTGCCGGAAATTTCACCTGATGTGTTAAGTATCTTGATGGCGTATAATTGGCCAGGGAATGTGCGGGAACTTGAAAATGTTATCGAACATGCGGTTGCATTTTCTAAGTCCAGTGGTATTACGATAGAAACCCTTCCGGAGTACTTGAAGAAAGTTGAGATACGACGCGACTTGTTATCAATGGATTTGTCGGATAAGCAGGTAATAAGCTTACAGGATGCGCTTACTGAGGTTGAAAAGAAACTTATCCAATGGGCGTATCAGAAAACTAATGGCAATCAGGTGAAGATGGCAGAGATACTAGGCATTCCCAGAACTACATTGCGTAATAGGCTTATTAAATTACAATTATTTGAGTAATTGGAAGAAGTGTAATGTTTTTAATTGCATATGAAATATGGATTTAAAAAAATATCTGGTATGACTATAATATAACACGGTATGACCAGTTTAGGACATTTCATATCGTATTGTGTCTTTTATAGATAGAACTAATGCGGCGATAAATAGATAATAGTGGTGACCATTTGTGGTCTTTGTGGTGTGAGTTGAAATATTTACAGTAAACAATAATATGTTTATTTGTAAGTACTTATGATAGATGGTATGTAATATTTGGTAATTGGTATATTTGTTGCTTAGTGTTTTATTGTGGATATTGTGTCATAGATTAAACATTTAGACATGATTTATCTCATGATTTGTTTTGCTGAAGGAGGTGATTGGTAAAAGATAAAGAGTGGGAAGCTAAGAGTCGGTGAGTTTTTATACAAAGTATTGATTGTAATAGGGTATTAAATTCTAGGAGGTAAAGCAAAAGATGAAGAAAGGGTTAATAGGAGCGTTGTTGGTGGGGGCGGCGGTAGCGATGACC
>JAXMAC010000131.1:0-8023 GCA_046350595.1 Candidatus Brocadiaceae bacterium
TGTCGATTGCTCAAGGGAAAGACACCGATATCAAAGACTTGATTAAACAGGCCGAAGAATCCTATAGTAACTATGATTACAAGAATGCGATTCATTATCTTGATAAAGCGTTGGAGATTAACCCAACCCACTACGAGGCAAAGTTCCTTAAGAATAAATTTTTAGAGGAGATAAATAAGAAAAGGAAGTAAGAAGAGTTGCCCATGAGAAGGCTTTTATCAAACAAACGAATTCTCTAAATACGATTAATCATATCCTGAATATACCGCTTTAATCCTTCAATCCCTCCATAACGCACACCCAGCGCCTTAGATTGTGTGTTATCAATGGTATTGACAGGTTGTTTGGACGTACCGTTGATACTGGATTTGGAGGCGCAAAGTTCCTTAGCCATACGTGCAATGCTCACGTTATCAATATAAAAGTCTACCAGGTTATAAATCTTTCCCGATGCTTCTTTATTGCCAATTGACAGGTCTACAGCCTGTGCCACATCCTCCACAAAGACGATCTTGCCGCCTCCCGAAACTTCTACATCGCTTCCGTGTTTGATATCTTTGATTATATTGTACCAGGCGGAGTGGGCCAGATGTGGATTTATACCATAGATGCCTACCGGACGGAAGATAGTTGTGCCAAAAGCCTTTGTCATAAAATATGAATGACAAAATGCCTCGACCGACGCCTTGTACGCTCCGTAATTTGAATCGGGTATGAGGGGATGCTGTTCGTCTAACCTGATATTGGAAAAGATGTGTCCGTATACCGCACAGGAACTGATAAAGATGAATTGTTTAATGCCAGCTTGTTTTGAGGCGTCTAACAGCTCTATGCTGCCGAGAAGATTTGCCTCTACAAATCTTTTAATGTCCTTATTAGCCGCTTCGTAAAATGAGGCGTCATTTCTTTCGTAAGCCATGTGAATGACTACATCCGCACCCTGCACAAATTTCTTCTGTATCTCTTTGTCAGCGAGGTCGCCTTGTACAAAGGTAATTTTTTCTTGAAAATCTTTAAGATGTAAAATATTGGAGGTATTTCGTATCAGAGACTGTATTTGAACGCCCCTTTTAAAGAGTCTTTTTGCCACATAACCACCGAGAAAGCCAGTCAAGCCAGTTACTGCAATTTTCAAAACTTATTCCTCCGAAATTCTATTTTTGCCACGGACGTTCCTGGCGCAGCGAAGCCGCAACCAAATTCGAAATACGAATATCGAAATATGAAACAAATTCAAATGACAAAAAACTCAATGCTCAAAACTTTACGTAAGCATAATCTAATCAATGCCTTACAGTTATGCATTTTGAAAAACACGCAAAAAAAACAAGAAGTTGATGGATAGTAGTACAGAAGCGCGCTGTATAACCATAGCGCAGCTAATGCGCAACCAATTTTCTTGTGAAAGCGGGGAGATTGCTTCGGAAAAAGCCCTCGCAATGACATTTACTATGCTCTTTGTCGGCAAATAGCACTTTGTCATTGCGAGCGTTTGTAGTGACGACTTTAGTCGTCTGGTCGTCTGTCGTCTTGGGTCATTGCGAGCGGAGCGAAGCAATCTTTCCATCATAAACAAACTACACCTCCTGATAAGAAGTACATGGGATTGTGAAATACTTACAAAAAAAGATGTTTTTACAGAGTAATACTATATTATTTTGAATATATCATTTTTGGGTAGAATTCCATAATGATTTTTGATAATCTATTTCGATGTTTTTAACCTATTTTATTGAGGATGGGACAGGATAATGATAGTTCAAATTTTGTTGTTTATCGCAGGACTTGCAGGTCTTTATTTTGGGGCTGAATGGCTCGTTAAGGGGGCAACAAGGTTTGCCCGTGCCTTTTATATCAAACCGGTAGTAATAGGACTCACGATCGTTGCATTTGGAACATCAACGCCGGAACTTGTTACCAGTGTAATTGCCGCAATACGGCATTCGAGTGATATTGCTATGGGAAATGTCATCGGGAGCAATATTGCCAACATCGGCCTTATCCTGGGACTTTCAGCCCTCGTGCAACCCCTCAAGGTAGATATGAAACTCCTCTACCGTGAAATGCCTATTATGGTAGGCATTTCTCTCTTTCTCTACTTTATTGGTTGGGATGGCATATTGAGTCGCCTGGAAGGCGGTGTCCTTTTGGCAGGTATATCTTTTTACACCTTTTATGTCTATCGTGTCGCCTTAAAGGAAGCCGGGGCTATTGAGCAGGAATACCGGGAGTTCGAGGATCACTTAGAAAAAGGCCGTGACACCCTTTCTCGCGATATATTTTTAATCTTTTTAGGATTGGCGGGTCTCGTTGCGGGGGCACACCTGATGGTTCATTCATCCATATATATTGCCCGAGTTTTTGGAATCAGCGAACTCGTTATAGGGCTTACCGTTATTGCCGTAGGCACTTCCCTTCCCGAACTGGCAACATCTATGGTTGCCGCCATTCGCAAGGAATCTGATATTAGCGTAGGGAACGTCATCGGGAGTAATATCTTTAATATACTTGCAGTCCTTGGAGTTGCCGCTCTCGTCAGGCCGTTACCTGTCAATTCGGCTTCTCTCCGTGTTGATATGCCTGTCATGCTCTTCTTTAGTATATTCCTTATACCTATGATTACCTGGAAATTCGTCCTGAGCCGCATACAAGGATTAGTTCTCTTAGTCTGGTATGCCGCTTATATTTTGTGGTTATTCAGGTAACATTTTTGATCAAATCCAACCCAACACGAACAACCCTTTCCGGCTTTATCCTCGTCATACACCGATGATCCTTCGGACATACCTTCAGATGGCAGGCAAGGCAATCAACGTCAGCCCTGATTACCTGCCCTATCTCGGCCGGAGTATCCGTATATCGGGGGTCATTTGGTCCCATGAGCGTTACAACGGGTCTCTTAAAGGCCACGGCTATATGGCGCGGGCCGGAATCCACGGTAATCAACAATGCGCATCGTTTGACTACCGCCTTCAGGACATCCAGGGACTTAATCTCGCTTCCCAGATTAATTACCGTTGATTGTGCAGCGCTAACAATATCTTGAGCAAGCTTTAATTCGCCGGGAGCACAGACTATTGCTATATGACAATCTCTATGATTCCGGATAAGATCAACGGTTTGGGCAAACCTCTCTGCCGTCCAGCATTTTGAGGAACCATAGGCAGCGCCGGGATTCAAAAGAATGAGCGGCTTGCCGCCACTTAAATGATACTTTTTGAAAATTTCATCCACACGCCGTTGTGCTTCGTCAGAAATAAATAATTCCAGTTCCTTTGAACGCACTTCGCATCCAATTTCTGTACATAAACGCAGGTAATAGTCACCCATATACGTTGGACGAAAGCGACCACTTTCATCATATAATCGGGGTACACGATCGGTAAGTAACCACGACCGTGTATCCCGTTTATATCCAACACGCCGTTTTACGCCACCCAGCCAGAAGACGAGTGCGGAACTAAAGGAATTCGGGAAAAGAAAACCAAGTTCGTATCTTTGAGAACGTATCTGTTTTACGAGAGAGACCGCTTGCCCACATAGTCTTTTTCTGTTCTGAGAATCCAGGAGCATGATATTGTCAAACCAGGGAGCGCCTTCAATGATCTTCTGAACGTAAGGCTTTATAAGGAGGGTTATTTCTGCATGGGGAAAATTTTCTCTGATACATCGGAATGCAGGCGTAGCCATGACAACATCGCCCACCCAATTGGGCGATCGGATAATGATTTTTTTTACTTTGGTTGGTTCTATCAATGAGACCTCAGAAAAAGACGTATATATCTGAATTGTAAAATTGGCGACTGTCACCGTAGTTCAATCGTCTTCGATTGAACCTGAACACCTGGTGTGTTTAAATAATGTACCACAAGTTCAAACTCTGTAGTCCGGTTTAAAACTTCTGGTTCAATTTGCAAAATTGAACCAGCATTGAACGAACTTCAGGCTAAAATTCTACAGGAGTATTTTATGCGTTGTCAAGACAGGTTCCTTGCTCTATAATTAAGCTCATATAAAAAGTGTCAAATTTTGCCGACTTTTCGAAAGAATACCCAATTATTATTCGTCCCCAAACACTAGCGGGGAAAATTCTTGGTGAAAATCTTTCTTAAATGAATTTCTTCAGAAATTGATAATTTCAAATCCGAAATCGTAAATCCAAATTATAATTATGCCTCTTTACGAAATTATATCCCTCATCGGTTTTATCCTGGGCACTATACTGCACGTCGTCCTTTCTGTTCTGATCGTGCAACGGCCGCAGAAGACGCGGAGTGAACTCGTGTTCCTCTTCCTCGTCATCAGCGTTGCCTTGTGGCACTTTGGAAATGCCGTGTCTCTTTTCAGTTTTCTTCTGTTTGGAAGAGATATTCCCTCTGTAAGCCTTGTTGCAGATGCCATCTCTTATGGTGGTATTGGCTTTATGCCCAGCCTCCTGCTCCACACGGCTGTTTTATTCCTTTTTGAAAGCAAACCATATATTAAAAAATCTGTCCAGAGGCTCATCTTCTTTGGTATCTATCTTCCCGTGCTTCCCTTTTCGGTAATTATTAAAAATTTTATTTTATCCGATGATACCCATTTAATGACTATCGCATCTCCTTACGTAAAACCCTTTGTCGTATGGTTGATAGCAGCGCTGTTTATCGCGGGGAGTATCTCCCGGTTAATTGCAAAGACGGTGGAAGAGAAGGAAGAAAGGAAATTCCACATGGCCATCTTCTGGGCGGTAATCACGATAGCCGTATTTATCGGGTTTACGGTAATCTTTGAAGGAAATAAAATCCCTTACGCTGGGCAGTATCTGGTGCTCATTTCCATGTTGTCTTCTATCTTCCCCAGTATTATTTTTTCTTACTATGTATATCGTTACAATTACATGGAATTCGTCCTCCGGCGCAGTGTCTTTTATTCCTTTCTTACGCTCGTCCTGATCTGCCTCTATTATTTTGGAATCAAGAAGCTGAGTAAATCGCTCGAACAACATTACAATGTCAACGCCCGAATGCTGGAGTCAGTCTTTGTCATCAGCCTTGTCTTCTGGTTTCCGACCTTGAAAGAACGCGCACAAAATCTGTTCCGAAAGCTGATATTTTACCGCACCGGAGAGAATGAATATTTACTCTATGAATTAAGCCACGTCATCAGCACAGACCCCCTTGTCAATTTTTCAAAGCTCCTTGAAAATGTTATTGAATCCGTCAGAAAAGTCACGGCTATAAAATCCACCAATCTCCTTCTTTTTAAGCCTGTCCCTTTTCCGGAAAAGGGGAGTGAACGAATTCAAATAATCGGAGACAAAAAGCATGAATATATTACCCAGACCGACATACAATCTATCGTACAATTTTTTGCTCACGGAGAATTTATTGTCTTAGACAGGTACGAGGTTAAGGATGTTTCCATTATTAACGAGATGAGGCTGCTGGAGGCCGTCTTTATATTCCCGATATTTGTTAATAGAAGACTTACCGGTCTTTTGTGTCTGGGGCGTGCCAAGCGTGGTCTGCCTGTGACCTCCGATCATCTTGACCAGTTGATGATCATTGCAAACGAGATTGGTTCTGCCGTGGAGAAATCAAAGATTATAGAAGAAAAGCTTCACCTGGAACGGAAGATGTACGAAAATGAAAAACTGTCAAGTCTTGGGCGACTCTCCACCAGTGTCGCCCATGAGGTCAAAAATCCCCTGAGTTCGATTAAGGCCATTGTCCAGGTAATGCGTGAAGACACGAGGAAAGACGACCCTTTCCAGGACGACCTAGCCATTATCGTAAATGAAATTGATCGCTTGACCAAGGTTGTTAATCAACTCTTGCAGTTTGCTAAGCCGGGCGGTGAAATAAAGACAAGCGTCAAGATTGGGGCGGCCATTCATTCAACCCTTGTTGTATTAAACCACGAGGCGAAACAAAATAAAATCGTCACGTGTTGTCAAATTCCCGACAACCTCCCTGAAATTACTGCTGATGAAGGAGCATTGAAAGAGGTATTCTTTAATATCATCCACAATGCTATTCAGGCAATGCCGGATGGCGGCAAGATAACTATTTCTGCGGAATATCAAACGGATGAACATACCATTCAGGTTACCGTAGCCGATACCGGCCCCGGTATACCACAAGGGTCGTTAGAGAAAATATTTGAGCCTTTTTATACCACCAGGCAAACGGGAACAGGGCTGGGGCTTTCCATTGTTAAAAAGAAGCTCGAAGATATGGACGCCTCCATCCGTGTCGAGAACAAGGGAACCGGCGCTTCATTCATCCTCCATTTTCCCTTGCGTGAACCGGTAGCATTACAAACATGAGGAAATAAACAGGATCAACAAGATAACAGGATGAAATAAAAATTCAAATAAATCCCCCTTAGTAAAGGGGGAACAAGGGGGTTGTTTTCCTTGCTGCTTCAACCAGCAGAATTGGACAAGACTTGAGGAGAGCGAATCATCGCTTCGCTTTAGACTATCATTAACATAAATATTTCTATACTCCCTAAATGCTATGCCTAAACAATCTATATTAATCGTAGATGACGAAAACGCCGCACGGTACGGGATGAAAAAAATCCTGAAAAAGGACAACTATATCATGTACGAATCCGCAAACAGCGCTGACGCATTACAGATAATCAAAATGCATCATCCCGAACTCGTATTTCTTGACATTAACATGCCACAGCTTGATGGAATGAAGACACTGGAGATGATCAAGGCTATGAAAAATCCACCGCTCGTGGTCATCGTTACCGCTTATGGCTCCGAAAAGATCGCTGTTGAGGCAATGAAAAAGGGGGCTTATGATTACATTGCAAAGCCATACGAAATAGACGAGCTCAGGATTATTGCCAAAAACGCATTTGAAAAACTCGCATTACAGGAAGAAAATGCACGACTCAGGCTGGAAATAGGCAGACTTGAGGGCATGGGTGAACTCCTTGGTCAGAGTGAGGCAATGAAGGACGTATTCAACAAAATAGAAAAGGTTGGCTCAACGGACGTCATGGTATTGATACAGGGAGAAAGCGGCAGCGGCAAGGAACTTGTTGCCAGGGAGCTTCACAAACGCAGCAGGAGGAAAAACGAACCGATGGTCATCATGAACTGTGCTGCCGTACCGGAAACGTTGATCGAGAGTGAACTCTTTGGACACGAAAAAGGGGCGTTTACCGGCGCTACTGAAAGACGCATGGGAAAATTCGAACTGGCAAACAAAGGAACCATATTCCTGGATGAAATTGGGGATATGAGCATGAGCACACAATCAAAACTTTTGCGGGTATTACAGGAACAAAAATTTGAGCGGTTGGGCGGCACAGAGACCTTATCCGTTGATGTGCGCGTCATGAGCGCTACGCACCGTGACCTGGAAGAAGAAATAGAAGAAGGCAGATTCCGTGAAGACTTATATTACAGAATCAAGGTCGTTAATATAAAACTCCCACCACTCAGAAACAGGAAGGAAGACATACCCCTTTTAGCAAACCGGTTCATACAATACTTCTCGGAAAAACATCAAAAGGACGTTGTCTCCATTTCTCATGAGGCAATGAAATATCTGGTATCGTATAACTGGCCCGGGAACGTTCGCCAACTCAAGAACGTTATTGAGAGCGCCGTTGTGCTTTCAAATAATATCATCCTCGATATGATTGATTTGACAGACGAAATAAAACACCCCGAAAACAGTGTATTAACCGCGAAAAATATCGATTATACCCTTTCATTCCGGGATGCAAAGAAGATGGTTATCGAAAATTTCGAGCGTGATTTTATACGGAAGAAGCTTGAAGAATGCGGTTGGAACGTTAGCCGCGCCGCAGAGTCGCTCGACATGCACCGTCAGAATTTACAACAGAAAATACGCGAACTGCGGATTAATAAACAGGATGCGTAACAGTTAACGTGGAAAAACCGTATAATAACTTGTTAGAAAGGCGAGGCACGATGGGTTTTACACTCGAAATAATCGTACCGTGGGGACGTTCCTACGATGAATATTGTGACATGTTCGGCCTCACGGAG
>JAXMAC010000132.1:0-7724 GCA_046350595.1 Candidatus Brocadiaceae bacterium
GGACGTCACACCTGAGTGCGCAGGAGATGGATGACCTGGTAGAGTTCATGAAGGCTTTGTAATAGTCGTAATAAAAGAATGACCTGCCGGACATGGCGGGTCATTCTTTTAGCTATCCAATGAAGTAAAGGTAAGTTTTTATTGGGGAGAGACACCGCAAGAAAAATTAATTAAGACTATAGAAGAACATAGAAACACAAAGGTACGACAGGATTTGACGTCGCTTAAAACCTTTTAGAGGACTATGAGAATTTTGGTACATTGAATTGCATTAATGCGAAAATCGTGTTTTAATATGGTAAGAATTATTGAACAAAAGTTAATGGTTTTAACTGGTGCAATACTTATAGATACAAATTAAATGTTTTGGTTTAATCGAAGACGATGAAACCGTCGAAAAAGATGACGACTGAAGTCGTCACTACAAACTTGTTGGATATTATAGAAGTGTATTGATCAAAATTACGGAAACACGTGACAATATGAAACTTGTATTCGCGGCGCTCACCCTTGTTGTTATTTCAAGCGTCTTTTGTTTAGAGACACGCGCAGATGTTTCATACGCAGATATTTTCCTCGCTGGAAGGGGTTATAAACCGGTAGAAGACCCGTGGCCAATGAAATCAGCCGCGGCGAGCTATTCGGAAAACATCCTGGATAATCAACCTTATAAAGAATGGTGCATAAAGAATTTTAAAAATGGCGACCAGATTTACGAGGCTTACAAAGAAATAGCCTTCGACATTGATTACCGTGCAGAACCGGAAAAAACAGACTATTGGCAGACGCCTGTCGAAACAAGACAAAAAAAGCAGGGCGATTGTGAAGATTCAGTTTTCTTGTTTTTTTCAAAGTTGTCAGAACTTGATATTGACGGCGAAATCGTGTGGGGCTGGGTTGTGGATAAAAACAATTCCATTGCCTTTGCCCATGCATGGTATCAACTCTTTGACAGGCATGGCAGGCAGTATATTGTGGAAGGTTTTTCAAAGGAATGGAACGGCATTATTCCATCGGAAATGATTGGCGATAAGGAAGAACGCGTGCCGACATTAATCCTGAGACATAACCAGGTAAGCCATATCGTCGACGAAGTAATTCCGCACAGTGTTCATAAAAACCTTCAGGACTTTCACGAAACTCTTGAGGACGAGTTATTTCCCTGGGGTCTTTATATGAATAATAACACGATTATTAAGGAGATATTCTATAAGCTGCAAGACATGTTTAGCAGGTACAGAGAACAGTCACACCAATTCTTTTAGCATACCAATCCCGTCGTCCATGAAATACGCAATTCCCTATTAATTAGGCCTTACGGCGACTTTTTGTTGTAGCGCAGACATCTTGGGTCGGCAATAAACTTTTTAAACGGTTTAATCTGTTTAAACCGTTTAAACCGTTTAAACCGCTAGGTCTGTGCAAACTGTTAGAGGGATAAACCGCCAGCACTACAATTTGTACTAAAATTCCAATACATTAAATCAGGCTGCCTTTGGCAGCGACTTTAAAGCTCCCCTCTGAATTGTCAGGTATTGTGGTGTCATTCACGGCAATATACGATTCTTCTGAAAATTCTTCACCTTGAATCTCTTCATAGACGATTTCCATCCTGAATAATTTCTTTGGTGATATTTATAAATTCGATAATACCTGTCAACGGAGAAAATCAAGCAGGATAAATACATTTTCTCGACAAAATATGAAAAATAGTGTAATCTTTAAAGAATGTAAATTTTGCCACGGAGTGGGAGGGAAACACAAAGATGTGCAGGCACAGTATTAAATCGTTTAACATCCCATATTTTCAAGAGCGCACCTTCTTTTTTCTGTGTTCTCCGTATTCTCTGTGGCTAGTCTTTTAGTTCATAAAACCAATGAGGAGAAAATATGAGTCGAAAGATGGTGACGGTTGATGGCTGTACGGCGTGTGCACACGTCGTACATGCTACCAATGAAATAATTACGATTTATCCCATTACACCCTCGTCCCCCATTGCAGAGATCTGCGATGCAAAATCTGCGGCGGGAAAGGAGAATATATGGGGGTCGGTACCCAAGGTAAGCCAGATGCAGTCCGAGGCGGGTGTTGCCGGGGCAGTGCATGGCTCTCTTACCACGGGCGCTCTGGCAACTACGATTTCAGCATCCCAGGGGCTTTTGTTAATCATCCCCAATATGTATAAAATTGCAGGCGAACTTACTCCCACGGTCTTTCACATAACTGCGCGTTCCCTGGCATGCCAGGGGTTGTCTATATTTGGCGACCATTCAGACGTGATGGTTGCGCGTTCTACCGGTTTTGCCATGCTCTGCTCAAAAAATGTGCAGGAAGCTATGGATTTTGCCCTCATTGCACAGGCGGCTACGCTTGAATCCAGGATACCATTCATGCACTTCTTTGACGGGTTCAGGACGTCTCACGAAGTCCAGAAAATCGAAGAGGTTTCATTTGATGATATGCGTGCGATGATTGACGATGACCTTGTTATTGCCCACCGCAAGAGGGGTCTTACCCCTGACAATCCTAGTATCCGCGGTACTTCGCAAAATCCTGATGTATACTTTCAGGGAAGAGAGACGGTAAATAAGTATTATAATGCTACTCCGGGGATTGTGCAAAAGGCCATGAACAAGTTTGCAAAGGTCGTTGGTCGTCAATATAACCTCTTTGAATACTATGGCGCGCCAAACGCTGAACGTATTATTATTGTTATGGGTTCGGCAGGAGAAACGATATTCAATACCATGCAGACGTTGAATGCCAGGGGTGAGAAACTGGGGCTTATCCAGGTAAGGCTTTACCGACCCTTTGATGTAGCTGCCTTTGCCGATAGTTTACCGGCAAGTGTAAAGGCGATTGCCGTCCTCGACCGCACGAAGGAACCCGGCGCAATTGGCGAACCTCTGTATCTCGATGTCAGGACGGCCATCGGAGAGGCAATGGACAGGGGGACAACGAAATTTAAGAATTATCCCATCGTTGTTGGCGGCCGTTATGGCCTTGGTTCAAAGGACTTTACACCGGCAATGGTAAAAGCCGTGTTCGATAATATTGCACAGGGCAAGCCAAAGAACCATTTCACCATTGGCATTAACGATGATGTGACGGGCACCAGTCTCAACTATGATGAATCCTTTACGATAGAAGGAAAAGAGGCTTACCGTGCCCTGTTTTATGGATTGGGGGCAGATGGCACCGTTGGCGCTAACAAGAATACCATCAAAATCATTGGTACGGAAACAGATAATTATGCACAAGGGTATTTTGTGTATGATTCAAAAAAATCTGGTTCAACGACCGTATCCCATTTACGATTTGGGAAAGACAAGATACTGAATCCGTACCTTGTGTCAAAGGCTAATTTCATTGCCTGTCACAATCCTTCGTTCCTTGAGAAATTTGATATGTTATCCAACGCGGATGAAGGCGCTATATTTCTCCTTACCACTTCTAAAAACAAGGACGAGATATGGGACAGCCTGCCTGCCGAGGTACAGGAACAGCTCATTACCAGGAAGATGAAATTCTATATCATTGATGCCATTTCGCTTGCTGAAGAGATTGGGCTGGGCACAAGGATCAACACCATCATGCAAACGGCCTTCTTCGTTATTTCAGGTATCATTCCCAAAGAGGATGCGGTTGAAGCAATCAAGACCGAGCTTAAAAAGACGTACATTAAAAAGGGCGAAGAGATTGTCAAAATGAACTACGCCTCGGTGGATAAGGCGCTCCAGAATATTGTTGAGGTTAAGGTGCCAGGCAAGGTCACCAGCAAGATCAGAATGCGGCCGCCGGTGCCAGAAGATGCGCCGGATTTTGTAAAAAATGTAACGGCAAAGATGATTGCCAATAAAGGTGATTACCTGCCTGTCTCGGCCATACCTGCCGACGGCACCTGGCCAACGGGGACGACCCAGTATGAGAAGCGGAATATCGGGGTGTATATCCCTGAATGGGATCCCGACGCCTGTATACAGTGCGGTCAATGCTCATTTGTTTGTCCTCACGCAACCATCAGGATAAAGGCGTATGACCCCTCATTATTAAAGGACGCCCCTGCAACCTTTAAGGCTGTGGACGCATCTGGCAAAGAAATGAAGGGGCTTAAGTTTACGGTTCAGGTAGCGCCGGAGGACTGCACCGGGTGTGGTTCATGCGTATTCAACTGTCCGGGGCAAAAAAAGGATGCGCAGGGGAACAAGATTCCGGATGCCAAGGCCATTAATATGAAACTTCAGGAGCCGCTTCGTCATAAGGAAGCAGAAAACTATAAATTTTTCCTCGACCTTCCGGAAACTGACCAGTCGAAGTTTAACGTCAATTCGGTGAAAGGCAGCCAGTTTGTGAAACCCCTCATTGAGTATCACAGCGCATGTGCGGGGTGCGGCGAGACGCCTTACATAAAACTGCTTACCCAGTTGCTTGGCGACCGGCTGCTTATTGCCAACGCCACCGGCTGTTCGTCCATTTACGGCGGGAATCTACCCACAACGCCTTATACAAAAAGGGCAGATGGCCGGGGGCCTGCATGGTCGAACTCCCTCTTCGAGGATACGGCCGAATTCGGGCTCGGTATGAGGCAGACTGTGGACAAGTTTTACGCGCAGGCCGTTGAACTGCTGGAACGGCTTGCCCGGTTACCTGCTTATGCGGATGCAAGAGAACTCTTTGAATCATTGAAAAATGGCGATCAGTCTAACCAGGGGGCAATAGACAAACAGAGGGAGCGCGTGGAAGCATTGAAAAAGAGACTATCGAAAGACAACTCGTCAGACGCAAAGAGACTCCTCTCCCTTGCTGATTACCTTATAAAGAAATCGGTATGGGGAATAGGCGGAGACGGGTGGGGCTACGATATAGGCTATGGCGGGGTCGATCATGTGCTGGCCTCAGGTGAAAATATGAAGCTCCTGATTATGGACACCGAGGTGTATTCGAATACGGGTGGGCAGATGTCAAAGGCAACGCCGCTGGGCGCTATTGCCCAATTTGCAGCGGGGGGAAAGAAGACTCCTAAAAAGAATATAGCCCTGATGATGGCCACCTATAGCAAGGTGTACGTTGCCCAGGTAGCCTTTGGGGCAAACCAGGCGCAAACTGTCAGGGCATTCACGGAGGCGGAGGCATACAACGGACCGGCGCTCATTGTGGCCTACTCAGTGTGCATTGCCCATGGCATCGACATGAGCAGGGGGATTGAGCAGCAGAAAAAGGCGGTTGCCTGTGGTCATTGGCCTCTGTTCCGGTACAATCCCCAACTCGAGGCGCAGGGGAAGAATTCACTGATCATTGACAGCAAAGACCCGTCTATTTCTTTTGAGGAATATGCTTATAACGAAAATCGCTATCGCGCCCTGAGGGCAAGCAATCCGGAGGTTGCGGCAGCGCTGATGAAGCAGGCGGATGCTGAAATACAGAGGAGGTGGAAGCTGCTCAAACATCAGGCAGCATGGGCCCCTTAAGAATGGCCGAAAGTCGTAGAGAAGTAATTTTTCATCGACGGTCAAGACGCTAAAATTGTAGAGATAAAACGGAGAGGTTGGGAGAGGGGGTATTTGAGAAATCAAATTCCCCAATTTCTCAGCCTCTTTCTGTTTGTAGTGGCGACTTCAGTCGCTCATCCTTTACAACGCACTACACGAGGTTTTTCTCACAGACTCTTTAGAGTTGTCCTCTATACATCTCGTCCCCACTGTCTGTTTAGAAACGCAATTTTTTACATAGCTCCAGCTTTGCGTGAAGCGAAGCTTCTCGAATAGGCGAGTTCCCAAGCCAGACAACTGGGTCAAAGGGGCATTTTCGAAGGAATTATGAAAAATATTCCCCGCTACGTGTGTGTCTTCCTGCAAAACACCTCTTAGAAAAGGGGGAAAAAGGGGGTTGTTTTGATCAAATACCCCGTAACTTAATGACATTAATAGCGGTTCAGAAAAATGTACCGTATAAATGTCATTGCGAGCGGAGCGAAGCAATCTTTCCCTCATAAACAAACTTCACCTCCCGATATGAAGTACATGGGACCGTGAAAAACTTACAAAAAAAGAAGTTTTTACAGAGTAATACTATAGGAGTTTCCATTTTATTAATACGGATTTGCGGTAATGTGGATTAAGCGAGAGCGAATTAACCTTTCCGGGAAATATTATTGGTGGATTCGGCGTAAAAACCAACGCCTTAATCCACCCTACTCATAACTAAGGGTGCCTAACAATTTTGTTTTTGTATGGAATTCACGCTATAATTGTGGCAACGTTGCAATAGAATCCTTTTCCATCAAGACATATTTAATGTACAAGGTTATTGTCTGTCTAAAAAACGATGCCTTTTAACTCAATTTCTTTTGAAAAGGTATAATTTATTTTATGAATAACATTTTTAATTGACGCATGGTATTGCTTTTGATATTTTATGCCTTTACCTTGGATTGTTATGTGTTTAAATAGTTGAAATTTAATCGGTACTAGTTTTCGTGTTTTTTAACGAGACAATTGCTATTCGGGGTTCACCAATGATGCGGTCCGTTTTACATACATACATACATACATACATACATACATACATACATACAATCTCCCTTCTTAATGTATTTGTTTTTGGTATTTCAAATGGGGCATGCCATAAGGTCTGCCCCGTTTTGTTTCTAAAACCCTGGTTTCATCAATACTCTGATGGCCGGGGTTTTTTGTTTTATGTTGCCGTCAATGCCCGTAAGCTGGTGTAAAGGCTTTTTCACCATTAAAAAGGAGGAAAACAATGGCTATCAGAATTATGCAACCAACGACGGAATCCATATCCGCCGAGAAGCAGGCATCCCAATATGCCCGCAGCCTGATCGAAGCCAGTCTCGACCCGCTGGTGACGATCAGCCCTGAAGGCAAGATCACGGACGTGAATGAGGCCACCATTAAAGTCACGGGTGTTCCCCGCGAGCAACTTATTGGCACCGACTTTTCCAATTACTTCATCGAGCCGGACAAAGCCCGCGAGGGCTACCAGCAGGTGTTTGCCAAGGGTTTCGTCACCGACTATCCGCTGACGATCCGGCGTAAGGATGGACGCCTGACCGATGTGTTGTACAACGCCTCGGTGTACAAGGATGCAGCCGGGAAAGTGCTTGGTGTCTTTGCAGCCGCGCGTGATGTGACCGCGCAGAAGCAGGCGTCCCAGTACGCCCGTAGCCTGATCGAAGCCAGTCTCGACCCGCTGGTGACGATTAGTCCCGAAGGAAAGATCACCGATGTGAATGAGGCCACCATTAAAGTCACGGGCGTTCCCCGCGACCAGCTCATCGGCACCGACTTTTCCAATTACTTCACGGAGCCGGAGAAGGCGCGTGAGGGCTATCAGCAGGTCTTTGCCAAAGGGTTTGTTACCGACTACCCGCTGACAATCAGGCGTAAGGACGGGCGACTGACCGACGTGTTGTACAACGCATCGGTGTACAAGGACACAGCCGGGAAAGTGCTCGGCGTCTTTGCAGCCGCGAGGGATGTGACCACGCAGAAGCAGGCATCTCAGTACGCCCGCAGTCTGATCGAAGCCAGTCTCGATCCGCTGGTGACGATCAGCCCTGGAGGAAAGATCACCGATGTGAATGAGGCCACCATCAAGGTAACTGGCGTATCGCGGGAAAGGCTGATTGGCAGCGACTTTTCAAACTACTTCACCGCGCCGGAGAAGGCGCGCGAGGGCTACCAGCAGGTGTTTGCCAAAGGGT
>JAXMAC010000133.1:0-8654 GCA_046350595.1 Candidatus Brocadiaceae bacterium
CCTTCAAATTCCAATCGTAATGATCTTGCCATAGCTCATCATTTTATCCATTAATTGGAGTTTGTCAATTGAATTATGAAGGTTTGACCCCATGAAGTGACCCCATGAAGTTTGTTCGTTTTTATAACCTCTTTGGCTCCCCTATGACAAAAGATTAGTTACTTTCTGATGTTTTTGTATGTCGCCTTTCACTTTCCTTCCGAACCTTTTCACGTGAACAGCGTATAACAGGATAATTGCCGGAAAGGAATGTAAAGAGTGTATCTACCATTAGGGGTCGTGTGATGTAATAACAACGAAGTGCTCCATCCTCGTAGAAATCTATAATCCTAAGCTTGCGTAGCACTGAAAGATGTTGGGAGAGATTAGATTGCTCAATTTCAAGTAAATCTTTGATATCAGTTACACACTTAGCTCCTTTAGCAAGCTCTTCTAAGATCAATAGTCGAATTGGATGGCCCAAGAGCTTTAGCACCTCTGCTTTGTCTCTTATGTCTAATTTATTCATTTGTTATTCCCATTTTTATAAATTTGTTTGGTTATCATATGATAATATTATTATATAATCAAGTATATTTTTATGCGTTAGCTTTTTTAACATCCAGATGTTCAAGATATACCTCAGGTGGCGGTATTTTAGCTCAGAGTACTTGCTAAAATAAACGAAGCATGTAGGAAAGAAATCAAAAGGAGAGTAGTATGAGTGAAACCATTCCTAACTTCGGTTTTAACCTACCGTTGTGGGATCGGTTTCTAGGCACATACCGGGACCAGCCTCGCATGGGGCATGAGGTATGACCATTGGCCTCTGGAATTTTCGCGATACAAAGTATTATGCAGTTCTGCCAGGGATGTTAGCAATTCCCTTTATTGGTAAGGTGGCTGGCTATACGATTGATCGTCGCAAATAAGGAGCAGGCAAATGAAGGTTACTAACATCATTCGCATTACCGTCTTTGCATTTCTGATAGCAGGGATTGCAACTGTAGTTACTTACCGCAGGCAATTCAACGTTACCGCACTTCAGAGTTGGCTTGCAAGCGCAGGGGTCATGGCGCCGCTTCTGTTCATTGGTATTTATGCGGTCTCAACTGTGCTGTTTCTGCCTGGGTCTCTTCTGACCATTGCGGGCGGTGTGCTATTCGGGCCTGTTTGGGGAACGTTCTATAATCTGACAGGCGCAACGATTGGCGCCACAACGGCATTTCTTATTGCCCGCTATCTTGCCTCAGATTTAGTATCGCGCAAAATGGGTGGCAGGTTAAAGCAATTGGTTGAGGGTGTAGAAGCCGAGGGTTGGCGCTTTGTGGCATTCGTTCGCCTCGTGCCGTTGTTTCCATTTAACTTATTGAATTACACGCTGGGACTTACGCGTATCCGGCTGTTCCATTATGTATTTGCGTCTTACATTTGCATGTTGCCGGGTGCAATAGCCTACACCTACCTTGGCTATGCCGGACGCAATGCAGTGACAGGAGGAGAAGGAACAATTCGGAATATACTGATGGCATTGGGATTCCTTGCCATGGTTGCATTCCTGCCAGGATTCATCAAACGTTTGTCGGGGAGTAAAAGATAGGTAATAGAAATATTAATTTCAGAGGAGGAACATTATGCAATTAAAACCCATTGGTTATATAAAAAGTCCTGTAAAACAACCACAATTTGGCGGCTGGCAGGAATTGATTACGGAAATAGTCGTTGATACTAAATATTTAGATGGTTTGGAAGGGATCGATGCATATTCACATCTTGTCATTCTTTATTGGCTCGACAAGGTGGATAAGGTCAAACTTAAAATGAGACCGCAGGGGAAAAAGGACGTCCCGGAAGTGGGCATATTTGCCTGCCGTTGTCCGTGGAGACCTAATCCTATTGGTATGACAACCGTTAAAGTAATTGAAAGAAACGGGAATATACTCAAGGTCAAAGGGCTGGATGTGCTGGATGGAACGCCCCTCATTGACATTAAGCCTTACACCCCTCCATACGACACCGTTGAAGGAATGAGATGCCCCGATTGGGTAAACAAGCTTGAATACTAATATTACAAGATTAACGCTAATTATGGATTCGGTATAGTCTTGCCGTCTTATCCGTTATTCCAAACGTAGGATGCCTGTCCAAAAAGTTTTTGTCTGTGCAAATACGTAGTGGCAAGGTTTACCTTGCCACTACGTATCATAAATACCAGAATTCATTGTTTATCCTGGTGACGTGCTTATAACCTGTCGTGGCACTCAGTTAAAAATAGCAGTAGTTCCTAAAAATTTAGAAAGGTCGCTTATAACAGCAATTTAATAGCTGTACGCCCTGGCAATGAACTGCTTCCAATATTCTTGGCTGCTTATCTTAAAACCAGGGAAGGGCAAAGAGCGCTTCTTGCCAACACGGCATCTTGCACAATGCAGCTTGTGTTAAATGTATCCGATATAGGTGAAATTAATGTTCCGGTTCCGCCATTATCTTTACAGGAAAAAATAGTGAATCTTACGAGTGCCGCCGATGAGTATTACAGCATTAGCATCAAAACGGCTGAATTACGCAGAATGATTGCTAATCAGATTATCATGGATATGTTGAACCAGAACAATTTTTAGTGCCGGTGTAGTGGCAAGGCGCGCCTTGCCACTACATAGTAGGATTGAAATTTTTAAGCTTTAAATTAGGAGGTATTTGCTTGGCAAAACTAACGAGTAACGAATTAAATAATTATTTATGGGGCGCTGCCGATATCCTGCGCGGTTCTATTGATTCGTCAGACTACAAAAATTATATTTTCGGTTTTCTTTTCGTAAAACGCCTTTCCGATGTTTTTGAGGAAGAGGCTGAAAAGATTGAGAAAAGAGAACTCAAAAGAGGCGCATCTGAATCTGAAGCTAAAAAAATTGCCTGGGAAGACCCGGATGAACATCAATTCTTTGTGCCAAAACGTGCCCACTGGCCTGAGATAAGAAAGATATCAAACGGAATCGGAGAGGCAATTAACAAGGCGTGTGGGGCGCTGGAAGATCAGAATCAAATCCTTGAAGGGGTGCTTGCCGACATAGACTTTAATTCCAATAAACTCGGTGATGCCAAAAATCGTGATTCAGTGCTTTCCCGCCTGATAAATCATTTTTCCCAAATTAGTTTAAAAAACTCCGACCTTGAAGAGCCTGACATGCTAGGACGCGCATACGAATATCTTATTGAAAAGTTTGCTGATGACGCTGGGAAAAAAGGAGGAGAATTTTATACACCACGAAAAGTTGTCCAACTTGTTGTTGAGCTTTTAAAGCCAAAAGAAGGCATGCGTATTTGTGATCCTACTGGCGGTTCCGGCGGTATGTTAATTGAGTGTGCCCATTATATTGAAAGAAAGAATGGTAACCCGAAAAATATTTCTCTGTTTGGACAGGAAAAAAATCTCGGCACGTGGGCAATTTGTAAAATGAACATGCTTTTGCATGGTTTACCCGATGCGCGCATTGAAAAAGGTGATGTAATCCGTGATCCAAAATTAGTAAAAGACGGTGAATTAATGCTTTTTGACAGGGTAATAGCAAATCCTCCGTTTAGCCTTGATGAATGGGGTATGGAGGTGGCTCAAGATGATGGCGATGGTAGATTCCGCTACGGCGTTCCTCCAAAAACAAAAGGAGACTATGCCTTTGTTCAACACATGATTGCCATCGTAAATGACAGAGGAAAGGTTGGGGTAGTAATGCCTCATGGCGTCCTCTTTCGAGGCGCTACAGAGGGTAAAATCAGGAAAGCCCTCCTGGAAGAAGATTTTTTTGAGGCTGTCATAGGTTTACCGCCGAATCTGTTTTATGGAACTGGCATTCCCGCAGCTATTTTAATTCTCAACCGTAATAAGACAAAAGAACGCAAAAACAAGATTCTGTTCATTCATGCTGCCGAATACTATGAGGCAGGCAAGAATCAGAACAAACTGCGCGATGAGGATATTGAAAGGATAGTTAAGGCATTTAATGAATATAAGGACATTGAAAGATTTTCCCGCGTCGTTGCACTTGAAGAAATTAAAGAAAATGATTACAACCTTAATATCAGCCGTTATGTGGATATATCTGAACCTGAGCAAAAGATTGACATAAAAGAAGCCATTGCTAAAGTGCGTGAATTAGAAAAACAGCGCAACGAAGCTGAGAAAACAATGAATGCTAATTTGAAGGAATTAGGATATTAGTAGTGGCAAGGCGCGCCATGCCACTACAAATGATAATTCAATATAAACTATAGGGTGAAATGTTATTGACAACTATATGAATTAGGTTTATACTGTTTGGAGAACAATGATTGATCTTCAGGTTTGCCGATGAAAAGCTGGAAAAACTTTACTACTATGGTACCGGAAGTGAGCAATATCCTCAGGGTGTAGCAGAGGCATTTATCAGGCGGGTAGGGACAATAGAAGGTGCGGCAGATGAAAGAGATTTTAGGGCAATGAAGAGTCTTCATTTTGAAAAGCTTAAGTCCTTTAAAAATCAGTATTCAATGAGGCTTAATAAGTCATGGAGGCTGATATTAACGTTCGAGAAGAACAAAGACGGTAAAATTGTGGTTATTGTTGAAATAAATAATCACTACGGAGAATAATATGGAAGAGAGAAAAAGACCATGTCGTCCAATACCACCGGGTGAGATAATAAAAGAAGAACTCGGCGCACGCGGGTGGACACAGGGTGACTTTGCAGAAATTACTGACAAACCGTTACAGGCTATTAATGAAATAATCTCTGGCAAAAAGGCGATTACACCGGAAACGGCCATTCTTTTTTCTGAGGCACTCGGAACATCTCCTGAACTCTGGCTCAACCTTGAATCTGCATATAGATTAGATCTTCTTTATCAGGAAAAACGAAAATCGGAACTCGTTTCTCGCAGGGCTAAGTTATACAGCCTGGCTCCAGTTAAAGAGCTGATCAAGCGCGGTTGGATTAAACATGCAAAATCAATTGAACAACTAGAATCTGAAATTTGCAGCTTTCTTGGTATTCCAAATCTTGATACACCTGTTACCGTAGGAGTAAACTTTCGCAAGTCAAATGCAGGAGTTATTGATAATCCATCGCTCATGGCATGGGTCAAAAAAGCTGAGATAGAGGCAAAGAAGATTTCATGCACAGCCTTCGAGTTGGCAAAATTTAAACAAGCTATGAAGAATTTGAATGTCCTTTCTTCAAATGATGACAATGTGCGTCATGTCCCTGAAAAACTTCGTGGACTTGGTATCCGTCTTGTCTTTGTACCCCCCTTACCACAGACACGCGTGGACGGCGCCGCATTCTGGTTAAATAAAAAATCTCCGGTAGTCGTCCTTTCACTCAGGATGGATAGGATTGATAATTTCTGGTTTACGTTGATGCATGAACTGGTGCATATATTGGAAACTTCTAAAGATAATACACGCTTTATTGACAGCAATATAACAGAGCCAGAAAGTGAAGCTGAAAAAGGTGTCAATCAGGCTGCGGGTGACCTCCTTATCCCTGCGAACCTCTTTAGAGGTTTTATTAATCGTACCAGACCTTATTTCTCAAGAAGTGCTGTTATTTCATTTGCCCAGGAACTTGGTATTCACCCCGCTATTGTTGTCGGCAGGTTACAGTATGAACATCTGATTCCCTATACTAACCTGCGCAATCTAATAGGCAAGGTGAGACCGATATTTGCGGGATATATTGAAAGATAAAGGTAAACATGTGGTATTCGAAGTAGGGGCGTATTGCAATACATCCCTACAGAATTGGAAACAAAATTGTAGTGGCAAGGCGCGCCTTGCTACTACGGGTAGGGAAAAGGAATCATGCTTATGACAAAGAAAGGTAATAGTAGAAGGAAAGGAAGCCTGAAGCCACCTGATTATGCTGATTTGCTGCAAACGATAAAAAAGCGTATCCAGGAAAGCCGTATTAACGCATATCGTGCAGTAAACAAGGAACTCATTGAGCTTTACTGGAATATCGGTCGTGAAATAGCTTCACGCCAGGAACAAGAAGGTTGGGGCAAATCTGTGGTGGAAAGATTATCACGAGACCTGTGCAAAGAATTTCCAGGAATGGCAGGATTTTCTGCACAGAATTTGTGGTATATGAGACAATTTTACCTTGAGTATAAGGATCACAAAAATCTCCAACAACTTGTTGGAGAAATTCCGTGGGGTCAGAATCTGCTTATTCTGTCAAAGGTTAAAGGTCTTAAAGAAAGGGAATACTATCTCCGTATGACAGCAGAGATGGGATGGAGTCGCAATGTTCTGCTGCATCAGATACAAACCGACGCCTACAAAAGGCACAAACTTACCTCAAAACAACACAATTTTCAGAAAACTTTGCCTGCTGTCCTTGCTGAGCAGGCAGATCAGGCAATGAAAGATATTTATACCCCTTGACTTCCTCGGTATTACAAAGTCCGTTGTTGAAAGGGAACTGGAGCGAAGGCTTGTTAACTAGTGTCTAATTGCATAAGTTTCTTATAGTATTTCTTAGTTGTGAACCCCGAACCCGCTTTTTACGCCATACGAAAGGTTTGGCATTAGGCTGATAAGCTTCAATGAATTCCGCTATTGCAGTTCTCAAGTGATCTATACTTTTGAAACTGGCGTTCTTCAAGGCTTTTCTGGAAAGAATGCCAAACCATATCTCCACCTGATTGAGCCAACTTGCAGAAGTCGGAGTAAAAATGGAACTTAACATTCGGATGTGCTGCCAGCCCTTCTCATTTCGCTTGTGAATACAGGAGTTGTCAAGGATGACATGGATTTCCTTCTTGTCACTATCCGGCAAATCCAAAAGTAGTTGATCCATAAATGCCAGGAATTCTCCTCGTCTTTTTAATTCTGTTGTTTGTGTATGAATAGCCCCCGTTGCTACATTGAGCGCTGCAAACAGGTTCAGTGTTCCATGACGTTTATAGGTACTTTTAAGTCCACGCACAATTTTTTTGTTACTGGGCCATACATAACCTGTAGTCCGCTCCAAAGCCTGAATGCTTGGCTTTTCGTCAACGGAAATCACCAAGGCATTTTCTGGCGGAGCAAGGTATAAGCCAACTATATCAGCCGCTTTTGGCCCAACTCCGGGTCGGTGCTGACACACCAGCTTCTTTGCGGGCAAGACAAATGCCTTCCTTGCGAAGAACACGCCAGACAGCGTCGTCTGATACTCCCAAGTGGCGCGAAAGAGAGTGACCATCCCACTTTGATTGTCCTTTTGGCGGCGGTAGCTCTACTGTTTTCAATACCCGTGTACGGAACTCCTTATCATATTTCGGAGGTTGCCAGTCAGGCAGATCGTACAAGCCTTTTATCCGTTTGTTATAAAACGTTTCCTCCATTCTATAACAGTATTTTGCGATGTCCCTATATCTCTGGCCACTTTTGCACCTGTTCCCCCTCCAGTAACTTTTTAATGATTCTGGCGCGTTCAACAAGCCTCCACTCCATGCCCCGACTATTGACCCACTCATAAAGTATGTGGAATCATTCTCGGAGCAATATAATAAGGTATTGGTGCTTTTCTTGCCATTGTAGACCCCCTTTGTAAGAAATAAAACAGAGTCTACAATATTTAAGTTATTTATGCAAGTAAACACTAGCACGTTTTCAATGTTAGTGGGTTTTGGAACATTGATTATCCCAGTCATTATTTTTTTAGTACGTGAAAAAGCTTCATCCTCCTATAATCGTGCAGAAAAAATTAGGAGGTTGCTTTTATTAGTCGATGGGTTAGGTATAGAACCACCAAAGCTTGAAATTGCACAATTAAGGGTAGAACTAGGGAGTATCGACAATCAAGAACCTTTATATATTCCACCTTACTATGATTCTCCTTTGCAAGCTGGATTTAATAGGCTTGCAGATATTATAGCAGAATCTGCATTTTTTTACTAAACATCTGTCAGATATAAGTGCGAAACTATTCGGTCTTATTTCATTGCTTGGCTTTGTTTTAGTATTTAGTTTTATGTATTTTCTTATTCAATCGAATGTTTCAAAATCTGAGAGTGCATTAGCGGCAAAAGTAATAACTCTTATGATTGTTTTTTTCGTATCCGGAGATTTTTCTTCTCACTATAGAAAGTTTTCTAACTTATCTAAATTAAGCGATAAGATTTTAAGTAAATGTGATAATCTTCATAATGAAAAGGGAAATTCGTTAGATTATGAAGTTATAAGGGTTATGGATGATTATAATTGTGCTTTGATTCAAAGTCCGCCTATTCCAACTTTTGTATATAAATTAAAATTGTCTAAACTTAACGAGGCGTGGAGAGATCATAGAAAATAAGTAGTTGAATCATTCTTCTCTCCACTCAGAAACATTTAAAGTTAATGGCAACGCCTGACATTAGTAAATTAAACATAAATGCACAGCAAATAATGTAATCTCGTGTTTTGAAAGTTCCACCCCTTGATGAACAAATTAAGATAGTTAATATTTTTGATGTTTTAGACTAACGACTTCATATTCATGAGAAAGGTCATTTGGCTTTTGAAAATTTAAAAACTGTCCTAATGCAGAGATGCAGATTTGTTGACAGACAAAGTTAAAAGTATAATTTTTTTTAAATTTGTAAAGGAGGTTAATTATAAGGTGTACCCCATTGTCTAGACAATTATTTAATATAAATAAGATAGAATATAA
>JAXMAC010000134.1:0-5225 GCA_046350595.1 Candidatus Brocadiaceae bacterium
GGGGATGTCCACCCCCTTAACCCCCGCCAGCGGGGGACACCACCCGCGCTACGTATTCTAACTCGTCTGCGTTAGGGCTGGAAGAAGCACTACTTGTCAAGTTTCGTGATTTTCGTGCCCTGTAAGCCAATGCCTGCCATCAATCCCTTCTGATGGAAGAAAAACGCATATATTTCTGATTGTAAGGTTGTGGTTGTAGCCGCCCCTGCAGCACCAATGTCCACAACTACGATGCTGGGACCAACGCCAAGCTCCCAGCCGTCACTCTTGTCGAGCCAACTCATCGCTGAGTCACTCATGAAAAACAAGGCATACCCATATTTCTGTATACCGATTTGCAGTCCATATGAAAGCTGGACGGTATTATAATATCCGGCTGTGGTTCCATTTTTGAGGAGGGCGCCCTCACCATATTGCCCGCCCACAATAAATCCCCCTTTGACAATGCGCGGAAAAACAAGGATGCCTTTTGCCTTTTCCCCCAGCGCTTTAGCGGAAGAAGACTTCACATACAGTTGTTCCAGGGCGCTTTTCACATCACGATCGATTTCTGATGAGGTAGCCGCACTGGCAGAATTTACACAAACAAATGTACCAGCAGTAAATATAAGCATAAAAAGAATGCCTGTTAAGCGAATGTGTCTCATAGCTATAGTCTCCTTTTTGAATGATTACTTTTCTAATTTTATAAGCGGTATACTTGCTGCAAATTCATAAAAAAGTGCCGCCTGTATCTTGTTCTCGATCTGGTAGTAGCGCATCACTTTGGTCTCGGGCAATACTTTGCGGAACTTGGGGAGATAGGATTTGCGGAGCTTCAGCGTAAGCGACTCGATATTCATATACTCGTCAACCAGCGTCCTGGCAGTATCGTCGGTCATCTTGTCATAGGCATCCCTAAAGTCGTTGATCAATTTCGAGGTACGTACGCGGAGAAGGAACAGTTCATCCTGATACTGAGTATAGACAGGCCAGAAGGCTTTTGCTTCAGTCTCCGTAAGCTGCATGTTGTCCGCAACAAGGAGCTTCTTGTCGGCGCGTACCTTCTCGACAACTATTTGCATATTGTCCGCCGGTTTATCCTGCGCGGATGCAGTAACGGCGCATGTCATAATCGCCACAAATCCCACCCACAAAAGTTTACTTTTACATCTTGTCTTCATTGGCATTCCTCCTTTTGTAATTTTTTTAATATAACGTTTTGTGTTCTACCTGTAATTTTTTCGTGTCGCCCCCCTCCTGTTCTGCTTAGTCATTCAAAAACGTATAGTGAATGTAAAAACAAAGTTGTCATTGCGAGCGAAGCGAAGCAAAGCAAAACAATCCTTCACTATAAAAAACAATCCCCTCTTCTTATTAAAGAACTTTAATTAACTAATGATAAAAATATTTTTGCTGATATTGCTTAAATATCTAAATAATAATCATTACAATATACAAAAATAATATAAAAAAAGAAGTATTTATTATTCAGGTAACGATGATTTTGTTGCTCATTCATTTCCTTTTAATATTAAATCAGGTTCATTTCTTTTCGTCTTCATCATTGTATTACTTAAATAATTCGCCACCCAAAGATAGGTACCATCAAACGCAATTCCTATAGGTCCCGTGCCTGTATCAAATGTACTTAAAACAGAGCCATCGTTGATGTCCAATTTCATTACCGTATTGCTGCTATAATTTGCCACCCACATATACTTGCCATCAAAAATAATACCCCGTGGATTGTCACCGACACGATATGTGCCTAATTTTGCCCCATCACTCGCCCGTAGCTTCGTTACGTTAGCGCTGTTAAAGTTTGCCGTCCATATGTTTTCCCCGTCAAAGGCAATACCGCGTGGTCCAAAACCCACCCGAAATGTCCCTAATGCAGCGCCGTCACTGGCGCGTAACTTTGTTACGTCGTTGCTGCTTGAATTTACGACCCATATGTTCTGCCCATCGAATATCATATCACGTGGACTTGTACCCACATCAAACGTACCTAATTTTGTTCCGTCACTCGTTCGAAATTTCATCACCGTGTTTCCACTTTGATTTGTTACCCACACGTCAGTCCCGTCAAAAGCGATTGCAAAAGGAAAGTTCCCTGCTTCAAATGTACCCAGGATAGCCCCATCGTTTGCCCGTAATTTTGTTATTTTGCCACTGCCACCATTCGTAATCCAAATATTTGCGCCATCAAATGCCATATCTATTGGTCCCGGGCTTACCTTAAAAGTACCCAGCGTTACCCCATCGCTTGCCCGCAACTTTGTTACCGTGTCACTGTTGACATTCGTGACCCAAATATGTGTTCCATCAAAGAGTATCCGTACAGGATTCTTACCAACGGTAACTGTTCCCAGGATTTCTGCGTCTTTGAGTTTGGTAGTTTCTTTAGCTTCTAAACGCATCGGTGAAGAAAAAATACCCGATACAGCTAAAGCAAGGCAAGGAATACCAAAAATAGTTCTGAGTATTCTCATAGGTTTCTCCTTCGGTTTGATTTCGTATTGTCAAAATTTTATGATATGGTGGATTCGCTTCGCTTAATCCACCCTACTCAGCGTAATTTCAAAAAGCTATTCGTTTTGTCATTGCGAGGGCGACAACCCGAAGCAATCTCACATAATATAATGTTGGGTTTCGTTTCTCAACCCAAAAGTGTACAATTGGTGGTGCTCGGTAGGTTGGGTAGAGCGGAGCGAAACCCAACAATGAAAACTGTTGTGTTTTGTGAAACCCAACATTTGCCTATTACTGTGTTAAATGATCGTAGAGACCTGCTGGGTTAACTCCTACAACATACATGTTATCTTTTCTATTCCCCCATATACCGGAAAAAAAGTAATTGGTGCCGCTTTTCTGTGTTTTCCAGCTTTTTCCGTCGTAATGAAGTATAACACTATCACATGCATCGATCTCCTCTACGTGTTCTCCTATATCCCACTCGCTTGCGAGGGTATAATGAACGGTAAATAACAGATATACGGCAAATAATAACCGAATGGAAAAAGATACGGCTGTTTTCATACACGTTATGCTATAAAAAAGCATCTCCAAAAATTACATAGATATTGTTTTCTGTTTTGTAACTTACTATACGTTAAATTAGGTTGGGTTTTTGTCTTTTAAAACCAGACCTAATTTAGTAGTAAAACCCCAATCTCGCCTCTGCCTTCCAATCGTAGCTCTTGAAATTATCACCATGGTAGATGGGTGCTGCGAGCTGGAATGCTATGCCAACTCTTCTTGTCAGTTTCCTCGATGCAGCAACATCTGCAGGGATGAACCACTCGTTGAGTCTGAAATCATACTTGAAATCAGGAGACGACCAGAGCCTTACAGACCATCCATCGGGCAGTGGAAAGTGGAATATGGGATTCACCTGCAGTTCACTTATGTGTGAACGGCTGTCGCTTCCTCCAATATCAAACGCATAGCGAACAAGAGGTACAAAAAGGCTTCCTTCGCTTACACTGTTCATTGCCATCTTCCACGCAGCCGTTGGCGATAATTGCAGTTTGCCATTACCCATCTGATCCTCGGTTGCCGTTGGAAGGATCAACTGGCTGCCGAAGCCGAATGCATTATTCTTATCAAACTCGCGGATTAAGACACCTTGTATCAGCACGTCTCCTGCGCCGGCCCTCCACTCACCATCAGGATTATCACGGCTTGTCTGTTCGCTGTATATCACGGGAAGGTCAAGGCGAGTTCCAAGCTCCCATTTATCTCTCAATCGAAAAGGCTTTTCAATACGGGTAGTAAAGGTGTTTCTGTCCTTATCACCGGAGAGTGCCCT
Source organism: Candidatus Brocadiaceae bacterium (assembly GCA_046350595.1). Lineage (GTDB taxonomy): Bacteria > Planctomycetota > Brocadiia > Brocadiales > Brocadiaceae > JAHFOW01. Next base: position 3,794 of record JAXMAC010000134.1, read on the forward strand.
GAACTGATAACGGAAATCGATACGTTGTGGTATTGTTGTGATATCCTCTCCTTCATCGAATTCCTGCGCTTCATTAACTAAAGATGCATATTTTCGGTCAACTTCCGCATCTCCATAAGCCAGAGACGCCGACGTTACAACAATCACCATTAAGATGAAAAATGCCATGTTTTTTTCATTTTTCGTAACGGGACTGTTCTTTTCATGATATTTTGTCATTACCTTTTGTCCCTTCATGCTTGTTTCTTGATACACGTGACACAGACGGTCTATTCGAGTGCCACGGGGTAGGTCGTTAATATTCCAAGGGCAACACTGAGCACTATCCCGCCAATGATTAAGAGCGTGATTCTGTACCTGGGGGTTTCAAACTGTGTTGAGATACCGCCAAAGAACATAACTGATGCAAATAGTACCGTAATCATGATGTAATTATCAGAATTCTCATTGGCCTGCCTTGCTTCCTCATACTTTTGCACAGACTCTTCGCTCAGGCGTTTTGCTTCCTGCTCTGGTTCAAGGCTATATTCGTCCATAACGAAAGGATGCGGAGGCGACTGAGGGTTTTGGAATGGGTTGGTAGCGATCCAGGCATCGGTTGCGCGCTTCGCTTCGGGTCTGAAACGATTATAAAAAAAATCCGCAAGGAAGTCCTTGTGACGTTCCTTACCTTTGAGGTACTCTATAAAGAGTATTCCATCAATCGTGCGTATTTGTCCGGCGCGTATGGTTTGTTCTGAACTCTTACGCCCCAAAGCATTAACCGCGCTGAGACGGAATGTCTGAATTCCTCCCCATAGTGTTCCCTGATATGCGCACCATGCTGAAGCTATAGTTGCCAGAGAAATAATGATTGCTGTTGCCAATTCAATGAAATGTTTTAAGCGTTCCTTTTCATCGGGTGTGTTTTCTTTTGCCATAAGCACCCCATCATTTGTTCTCAGAAGTCGATCTTCATCCGCACGCCCGCCACAACCGTTGTATTCACATTTTCCCTGACGGGTTCGATGACCTGGAGGTCAGGTGTAATGTGCATCCATGGGGTTATGGCGACATTGTAATAGAGTTCCATGCCTTGTTCATCGTGTGTCCTTCGTTCAATGATTCGGGGGAGTTCATCACTGATGGCAAGATAGTAATAGCCAACCCCCAAGCTATCGTTGTCACGATCCGGAATCAGTCCCTTGCCACTGAGTCCGATGCTGTAAAATTCCTGAACCGGGTTTACTTCGCCATCTGTTAACCCGAATCGGCCAAAAAGACCAAATTCCTGCGACTGTTTTCCGGGAATCGTGTACAAATACTGATCGAAGTCATATATAAATGACCAGTCGTGACTCTTCCGTTCCAGACCGGCGGTTGATCCAGTGATGATGGCATTGATAACCTCCCATGGGTTTTGTTCGAACTGGATACGACGTCTGTCACTCCA
>JAXMAC010000134.1:5325-7551 GCA_046350595.1 Candidatus Brocadiaceae bacterium
ATGTCCTTTTCCGGTACCGGGAAGAGTGATGCCGTATTGACGGGCATCAACGCTCCGGTATTGAGATTATTACTGTTTCCGTACCGGGTTTCTCCACGGGCAACGAACAGGCCACCTGGCCATAAACCGGCCTTACCCGTGTCAAGCTTCACTCCGTATCGCACATTCCCCTGGTAAGGATAATCAAAATCCGTTCCACCCGTCCAGTTTCCCTGAAGCGTCTGGATAAGACTCATATCGAACCGAATGCCTTTATCCATCAACTGCTGTCGGGTGCCAGCCCAGTCTCCCGTTAGTCCCGCGCTGTGCCATAGACCGCCGGTATAATCGAGCCACGGGACAAGGCGCGGCATTTCGCCGGTGGATTGATTAGTCGCTGTCTCCGATGCTTGTATATTCACCTTGGGCGTGTCCGCAACAGCCTGAATTTCCTCAGCACCTGCGACGGATAGCACTATCATCGTAATCAGTATCGCATTTATTATGCATGACTTCCAAAATGTGTTCATAACCATTCATCCTTTCATAATATTTATCTATTGTTTATTTTTATATTATCCTTTTTTTACCTATTTTACTTTAAAGTATAAGAATTTCAACTAAAAGAGTGAGACGGACAAACTATGCTTGTCCGTGCTCAACTTGATGTTAAGGAATTTCAAACCGACCATGTAGTGACAATTCATGAATTGTCACTACACTGTTGAAAGTCGCCGAAGGCCTAATTTAATCTCAATCTTTGCGGTGACATCTTTCCATAGTTTGAGGCACATTCGATATCAACGTTTTAAAGATGTTCTTAGTTCTGTCTATCTGGTTTATTTCCTTGCCGTACAGTTAAGGATCTTAATTGCTGTTCTAATCGTTGATAATTTTGATTCGCGGGATAACTTTTTATCAATTTAACAGCATATCTCAACGCTTTTTCAGGCTCGCCTCTGTCCCGGTGAATTGTAACCAGCGAAATCAGCAAATCACCATTGTACGGATTATGATTCAAGGCTTTCTGAAGAACCGATATCGCCTGCACAGACATTCCAAACGAATTCAATGCAATACCATAGGCGTAACTATAGTGAACATTTTCCGGTGCAAGTTCAGCAGCCCTGCGTAAATGAGGTAGCGCTTTCTTCTGTTCGCCGGTGCGAATCATCAACAAGCCCAGCGCGTGATGCACAGGAGCGGATTCTGACGCAATGCCGAGGGCACGCTGTAAGATGTCCCTTCCTTTTTTATCCTGGTTTTGCGCGCGATAAACATCTGCGAGGTTGATATATCCGGGGATGAAGGCTGGCTCGATCTCGATCGCTTTTTTGTACGAAGCTGCGGCACGATCGTACTCACCACATTCGAGGTAGAGATTCCCCAGGTTCATGTGTGCCGCAGGATAATCGGCATTGAGCAGTTGCGTCTCTTCATATTCGTTGACAACAGCATCTCTCCGTTGCAACTCTGATTTTGTCAGAAAATCCGGCGATACAGCGGCTAAGGAGCGCGCCGCAAGCATACGTACCAGCCGTACCTGGTCCTGTAGCACCGGCAGCAGGAAGGGAACGCGTTCATTTGGAGGCAGGGTTTCCAATGAAGTGACCGCTGATGACTTAATCAGTGGATTGACATCCTGCAACATTTTTCCAAGAGTTTGTAACGATGCTTCGCCAGGATAGTTGCCCAGGAGTGAGATAGCAGTTGCGCGCACCATTGGCGATTGTTGTTGATCTTGAGCCAGGCGAACAAGTTCAACGTCCATACCGGGCATGCCCCGGCGTGCATCCCAAAATATCTCACCGTAATGCCTTCCCGACTTTGGCTGACCGTACCACTTCCCGAAATGTTCTGCTGCCCATACCGGTGACTTGTCTTTATGACAATTGTTGCATGCATTTGGTACACCCAGTTTCTTCGACAGATCAGGTCGTGGAATACGGAAGCTATGATCCCGGCGAACATCGACAATCATGTACGTACGGGCCGTCATGTGACATTCAACGCATTGCGAGCCCGCAGAATTCATCTTATGAAAATGGTGTTCGTACGAGTCATATTTTTCTGCCTGATGGCATGAGCAGCATAGTTCATTGCCTTTTTTCCGCGGGCGAGTGCTGTGAGGATCATGGCAGTCTGTGCAGACAATACCGGCCTGATACATCTTGCTCTGCAAAAATGAACCGTACTCATAGACTTCTTCACGAATCTGCCCATCCGGAAAGTAAAGATTCTCCTCCT
>JAXMAC010000135.1:0-7134 GCA_046350595.1 Candidatus Brocadiaceae bacterium
TCTCATGAACAAACTTTACCTCCTGATAGGGGGGGAATGGGGTTGTAAAAGACTTACAAAATGTGATAACCAACCACATCTTATCAAAAACAGGCTTTGATAAATTTCGGCAATTTATAGAGAATCGTTCAGGTATCTATATTGACGATAGTAAGCAGGCTTCATTTAAAATGAATCTGGATACCAGGATGCATGCGCTGGGTATCCTTGATTACGACGCTTATTATTCGTTCATCATAAATAATGATGCGGGCGGAAAAGAATTTGAAGAATTGCTCGATCTTCTCTTGATCAAAGAGACGTTCTTCTTTCGGGATGAAAGGCAATTGAAAACGCTCCTCCACCATGTTCTCCCTGAGTTGTTGGAAAGAAAAAGGAGTCAGGAAATAAAGATATGGAGCGCCGGATGCGCAACAGGCGAGGAACCGTATTCCATAGCAATGGCAATTATGGAGAATTTCTTTCCTGCCGGTATGAACGTATCAATTTTTGGGACGGATATCAGCGCCGCTGCTTTAAATATGGCAAAAGAAGGTGTTTATTCGAAGGGTAGTATGCGGGCAATCGATACAGGGTCATTGAATAAGTATTTTACCAGGAAAGACGGGCGATACTGTCTCAGCGATCAGGTCAAACAACGCGTGCGGTTTGACCTGCTCAATCTCACCGAGGCTTACTTTCCTTTTGAAAAGAACAGTATTGATGTTGTTTTTTGTAAGAATGTGATTATCTATTTCAGGCTTGAAACGGTGAAAACCATTATTCGCAGGTTGTATGATATGCTGACGGAAGGCGGTTATCTGTTTCTGGGACATTCCGAGTCTCTCTGGCAAATATCGGACGATTTTAAGCTCGAAGAAGTCGGCGGGGTATTTTTTTACCGGAAAAATGGGAAGGGCGCCGCCATGCCTCTCTCTGACAAACCTCGGCAAAAAGAAAAACTTCCGGAAGATATTACCCGAAAAAGATTTTCACGTACAAAGGCTGCTCCTCTTCAAAAACAACAGAAGATTGATGTGGATAGTGTTTCTGTAAGTCAGGAACGGAGAGAAAACGTATTAACCCGTCGTGGTGAGCAAAACAAGAAAAAGGATATCTCTCAATGGCTAACAGAAAGGACGCAACTTTCCGGATTTGCTGATGCCGATGGAGTGTTAGGCGAGATTGAAGGTGTGCTCAGTGAGGAACCTGGCAATGTTAATGCCCATTTGCTTGCAGGCAGGATATATGCGGATATGGGTTTATACGATAAGGCGTTAAAAAAAGGCCTGGACGTATTGAAAATAGATGAATTTTCCGGAGAGGCATACGCCCTCACCGGGATCATTTATTACAAGATCGGGGACAAGGCGAAAGCAGTCACTGCCTTTAAAAAAGCGATTTATCTCGACGAAAAGTCGGTATTGCCGCATTATTATCTGGGAAATTTATATAAGGATTCCTCCCTCATTGACCAGGCTGTGAAAGAGTACAAAAATGTTATTCATATAATTGATATACATACGGGAAATGGTTTATTGCCGATTGGCGAGGTTTTTACCGGAAAGCAGCTCAAAGAAATATGCTCCAGAAACATCGAGATGCTGGCAGTAAAAAAAACGCATTAAGAGGCGTGTTTGTAGAAGAACAAAAAGTTTAAATTTCCTTAGCGATTCATGAGGCCTTCGGCAACTTCTATAACAGCATAGTGGCAAGGCGTGCCTTGCCACTACATGATCGTTTGAAATTCTTATACATTACAATAATAAAATTACCGGCGCGCATCCAATTTTCAATACCCTTTTTCCAGATATTTGTCCATCCGAATAATCTTAATTCCTTTCATGTGTATTAATTGGGAAATGATGGACTCAAAATTCTTTAAATTCCTGGCAACCTGTTCTTCCGTGAATGTTTCTCCCCGGCTGTTTATCCATAAGTGCCAGGGATGAATCGCAAAAACAAAGAGACCGTCTCGTGCAACTTCTTTTGCCCGCATAACGGCGTCAATATACTCCTGTGCATTCCTTTTTCCCTCGAAGATTGCCCATAAGTAAGAAGTCATCTTTTTGCCCCGTGCATCAGGAAAGGCGGGTAGGGGAAGTTCGATAATAGTTGAATCAAATGTTTTAAGGGGAAATGGTTTCCCCTTCCATGCTGTGCCCAGATTGATTGTTTCAGATGAATCATAATGAAAGTTCATGCGCTCTAATACTTTTATCACCGTTTGGTTAACCCTTGTATATGGCGCACGAAATCCCCTGATGGCGCGTTCAAAAATACCCTCCAGAATCCCTCGTGCGCCGGCAATGGATTCCTGAACGGCGTCTTCTTTCATGGGCAAGCCGGATACCTTTCCCAGATAGTCCTCATGTTTCAGCGAGTGGCAGGCTATTTCATGGTTTTGGGATAATTCAGGCAAATCCATTCCATCGGCAATGAGCATCTGAGCCGTTCGTGCCTCATAAAACAAGGTGGCGTTGATAGCATAAACATCCAGCAATTCGAGTATTTTGTGCAATCCTTTTTTACATGCCTCAACGCGTACATCTCCGCTTTGGAGGGGAGCAGAGAGCGCATCGTGTCGGCCTTCAACGGCGACGTTGGCGTCGGGGTCAATATCGAGAGACATTGCTACGTATAAATATTTATTCATAATAAGATAATATGCAGGAAAAGAATATAGACTAAAGAAATAAATCTGGTATAAAATATAATAGCAAAAAATCAACAGATATCCAGAGTGCAATTATCTCGCCAGATTTAGAGACAGAGTTGGTGAATCGATATCCCTATCCTGGATCTTTTTGGAGTCCAGATAAGCAGATATTGTGTCTAAATGTTAGGATATAGTTATAGAACAAATTGTCTTTTGTATATTTCATTATTTTGTAACTATTCATTATTGTTATCATTATGAATAATATATTATTTTTTCCAAATTGTATAAAAATGGTGTGTTAATTGCTATATTAACTGGAATCTTGATATCCTTAAATTTTAAAAAGGAGAATACTGACAAAGAAAGTTTTTTGATCTAAAACATTGGCATGGTGTTACTTAATTTAAATTTTATATAAAGGAGAAAAAGATGCTGCGAAAAACAAAGGCGGTATTAATGGGCGTAACCTGCATAGGCGGATTATTGAGCGTTACCCCTGTGTGGGCGCAATATATTCCGGAAAATCCTACGGCAAGGCTTGAAAACATGGCCAATTATGGTAAACATTTGAAACAAAGACTGGGAAAAAATGCCAGGCATTTATCGTCGGGAGGCCAATTTATTCTCAACCTTGAGGATCAGTTAGATAAATTGAGACCTATTTTGGAAAGATCTGTAAAGCTAGACCAAGGGGATTATCCTGGAAATGAACTGGCGCCGGTAGCCGTAAATAATAATAAGGCATCCTCGGACTTTATATCGCGTTTGGCTGGAAGTACGCAAAGCGAAACCAGTGTTGCCTGGTATGGAAACAATGCCGTCTGTGGCTTTAACGACTCAGGATCCTACATGAGCACTTTGTTTGGGCCGAGTCCCAGTCCCAGTGGAAGTTTGAGCTTCAATGGATATTCCGTGTCAACCGATAAAGGGGCTACGTTTAAAGACAAGGGGATATTTATTGCAGACCCGCTTCCTACGGGCGTCACATACCGTGATCTGCTTGGAGATCCGGTGCTTAAGTGTAAAAACAGCTCAATATTTTATTACGCCAGTCTTGCAATAGACACGAAAGAAATAAAGGCGTCACCAATACCGGCTGCAACAGTTGAATTGAGCGGGATTTCTGTATCAAAATCTATGGATGGAGGAAATACCTTTGGGGGCGCTGTGATGGCAGCCTCGAAAAGCGCAAGTAACCATTTCCTGGATAAGCCGTGGATGACAGTGGACCCGTCTAATAATAACGTCTATGTGACGTATTCCGACTTCGACGATTCGGTCGCAGCCGGAAGGGTAGCAATAGAATTTGTCAGATCTACCGATGGAGGCGCAACCTGGTCTGCAATGCCTTTGATAATCGAAGAAGTGCTCGGTGATGGTAATTCGAACACGGCAGACCCATTTGTTCAGGGCTCGCAAGTTGCTGTGGGACCAAATGGCGAAGTTTATGTGGCATGGGAGGCGTACAGCGCAGACGAGTTAACTCGTAGTATAAAAATACGGAAATCTACGAACGGAGGATCGAGCTTTTCTCCCGCAAAGGTTGTTTCTAGGGTTACTTATGTAGGGGTTGGTGATGTTCTTCAGGGTCTTTTCCGTTCAGGCCCGGATTTACAGGGTCTTGCCGTTGACAATTCCTCTTCGTCAACCAAAGGTAATATCTATTGTACCTGGCATGACGGCAGGAATAAAAGTCAGGGTGATCCGGCCGGTATCGAGGGCAAATACCGTTTTGGTGATATCCTGTTTAGCAAATCTACAGATGGTGGAAATACATGGTCGGCCCCAAAACGGGTAAATGACGATCCCATTACGAAGAAAGTTGACCAGTTCATGCCCGCCCTTGCAGTTGAGAAGAACGGAACTGTTGGTGTCCTGTTCTACGACCGTAGGAAGGATTCTCGCAACTTCCTCATTGACGTCTATTATGCTAAATCAACAAATGCGGGGGCAACGTGGACGAATAGCAAGATAACAACAAAAAGCTTTGCCCCTATCCATTATAATGATATCGTCGCTAACCCCATTTATATGGGCGACTACATTTCACTTGCTTCTGATGTCTCAAACACTACACCGGGGTTCGTTGGAGCCTGGGAAGAAAACTCAAAAGGTGACCAAAACATCGGTGCAGACCAGATTGATCAGCCATAACCGTGAATTTTTAAGGGGCCGAGGATATTTCCTCGACCCCTTGAGTATCTTACAAATAATATTTTGACATTCTTCAGAAAAATATTTTAAGTAGTGGGGCGGCGCGCCTTGCCACTACGGGGTTTTAAGACTCGGTGGGATTAGGTATAATTAAGCTAAAATAATTTAAAAAAAAAAAAAGTTTTGGGAGAGTATATGCCGATTAAAGAGAATCTGGAACAGGTAAAACAAAACATCGCTCGCGCCGCTCAGAAGGCTGGCAAAAGACCCGAAGATATTGTCCTTGTCATGGCCACCAAGACGGTAGATCCTGAACGGATACGCGAGGCAATTCTGGCCGGAGGGCAGATTATAGGGGAAAATAAGGTGCAGGAGGCGCTGAAAAAATATGAAGTATTAAAAAATGAACGTGTCCGGTGGCATTTTATCGGCCACCTCCAGACAAACAAGGTAAAGGACGTCCTTAAATTTGCACATATGATCCATTCCGTGGATCGGTTATCGCTTGTGGAAAAGCTTGACCAGCGTCTCCAGCACGAAGGGCGTTCCCTGGATATCCTGATCCAGGTCAATACCTCGTATGAAGAGAGTAAATACGGCATAGCGCCAGAGGAGGCCATCTCACTAGTCAGGCAGGCGGCGAAGTATGAAACGCTCAATATTCTCGGTCTCATGACCATTGGCCTCTTTACCCGGGATGAAATAAAGATCCGCAAGTGTTTTAAGCTGCTTAAGGAGTTAAACGATAAGATTGTTAAGGAAGATATTGACAGAGTCCAGATGAAGTATCTTTCCATGGGGATGTCGAATGACTATCAGATAGCGATTGAAGAAGGGGGAAACATGGTGCGAGTTGGCACGGCTATCTTTGGCGCCCGGAATACGCCGGATGCCTATTACTGGCCTTCTGAAAAGACGGATGAAGAGCGACAGGGTTGATTTACGAATTACGAATTGAGATTTATGATTTGATTCATCATTTTCCTATACTCTGTCACGTCTTTAACCACATTAACCGTTCCCCTATACGTGCGGGTTTCATCGAGGTGGGGAAATGATGTGATTTGAAAAATGCCGCCCATGTGGGGGTCTTCGATCTCTGCGGAACATTTTTTCATGGTCTCTAACGACCTGCGGTGTGGACACGTTGGCCAGGGTTCATCCGTACCATGAAAAATCTTATAACACTTCTTGCCTATGATTTCCCTGATATCCACGTTGAATTTCCTGGCTACGGCCATATTCGCCCGGATAATGTTAAAATCAGCGTCATGGATGGTAATTAAATCATCAATGGTATCAAGTGCTTTTTCCCATTCAGACCTGGAACATTCCAAAAGTTGAATTAAGTTCACCTGGAGGGCATTTTCAATGCTTACTGTGATGTGGCTTGCCAGCATGGTAAGGAAAAGGATCTCAAATTTTTCCTGCTCAAAAAGGAGAAATTTCTCTGGGACGGTACTAAATACTGCCGAGAGACCTATGAGTTTTTTCTTATGGATAAGAGGTGTATTCATAAAGGATGTGTAGCGTACATCAAAGATGGGACGGGTAATAAGGTCTTTCAGTCGTGTGGATGATGGTCGGCTGACATCCTTGATCTTTGAAAAGGGGATTCCCAGGGAACAAACCGGCACGAGGTCGCCTTCGCGATTTAACATAAGGACCGATGCGTCTGCTTCAGTAAACACCTTGAAATGTCTGGCGGCCATCCTCAAAACGGACTTATAATCCATGGGTTTTGAGGATAATAAAAATGCATCCGAAAGGATTTTTATACGATGGTATATTTTCTTTTCGTCTGAAAACAATGACATACCGCCTGATTCCTCATTTAATGTATAAGAATTTCAAACTTTCTGCTAGCGCCTTACACACCCCAACCCCCTCTCACGAAGGGATTAAAGAAGTCCCCTCCTGGGAGGGGATTCAGGGGTGGGTATTAATCTTAATGTATAGGAGATTCAAACGACCATGTAGTGGCAAGGCACGCCTTGCCACTACGCTGATTCAGTCTGCAAGATTGAACCAGCATAAAACTTGATGTTCCGGTGTGTCCTCCCACACCGGTATTGGTTTCGCCTTCAATTAAGCGGATTTTTGAGGTATCAGTAATCCACATCCAAGAATAACTCAAACCTTCAGGGTTGAGACCTCTTTGTTAAACATTATCTCACAAATATCTATGGTAATTCAAGGGTATATAGTGAACATTTTACAGGTTGACATGCAAACGTCATTGCGAGCAACTGCGAGGTAATCCTTCTTTTTGAATTAGGCAAACTAAGGTGTACCCCATTGTCTAGACAATTATTTAATATAAATAAGATAGAATATAA